>JAAXWW010000001.1 GCA_013334765.1 Candidatus Moraniibacteriota bacterium
GTTGAGTTCGGCAATGAGGTAATACCCGATTTCTTTGGCTTTCATGGGAGAGATAGATATTGGTTAATTCGACTCCCTAGCCTAGCATAGGGGTGTCCAATATGTATCTCATCTTATTCAATTATCACTAAACATAAAGGAAAAACAGTCTCGACAGCTTCCCTCCGGCGTGCTAAATTATATGCAGCAAGTTTTGCGCAGTTTTTAATCAATAAGACTGATAGATACTATCCGGTCCAACACAAAAACCTATGAATATCCAATATTACGGACATTCCTGTTTCAAATTGACAGTAAAGCCGGCAGGCCGCGGACAAAATGACGTATCCGTGTTCATAGACCCGTTCGACAAATCGATCGGTCTCCGCCCGCCTCAAGGGCAGGCTGATCTGGTGCTCATAACCCATGACCATCCTGATCATAACAACAGCGCCGCGATCAAAGGCGACCCGAAAGTGGTCGATATTCCAGGCGAATATTCCATAAAAGGCATAAATATCGTCGGAGTGGACTCCTTCCATGATGCGACTGACGGCAAAGAGCGCGGCAAGAACACCATATATGTACTGGAATCCGAAGACATAAAAGTCTGTCATTTGGGAGATCTGGGTTCGGATCTTACGGAAAAGCAGCTGGAGGCGCTGACCGATATCGACATACTCATGGTTCCGATTGGTGGAAAATACACGATAGATTACAAGAAAGCCATTGAAATAACCAAGAAGATAGAGCCGAAAATCATTATCCCGATGCACTACAAAATGGCAGGATCGACTCTGGACGCGGATGATGAGAAGAAATTCTGCCTGGAAATCGGAAACTGTTCCCCAGAAAGGCCTTCGAAAATGAACATAAAGAAAAAGGATCTAGAAGGAAAGAAGATGGAAACCGTCGTTATGAGCATAGAATAACGCTTCATTCTCTCTTTTTATCCTGATACTTATATGAATATCAAAAACAAAATAGAAGAAATACGCCAAAAGCCGGAGCATATCCGCCTTCGCTATGTCTGGGCGATGATGGCTATTTCCATGCTTTGCATACTGTTCGTCTGGTTTTTTTCGTTTCTGGCAGAGGAAAAAAGCATATCCCCTTCGATTTCAGCCGAGAGCGATCCGAACATCGAGAATATGAAGCAGTCCCAGCAGGAAATCCAGGGCGCTGCTTCAGGAATGAAGCAGACGTTGGACTCAGCCAAGAACCAGATCCAGTCCGGATTGCAGGAACAGGGGCAATAATCGCTAGCAGCATTTTGCGTGTTCATATCTGGCGGCCGGATTCCGGTCGCTATGCATGAGTTCGTAAAACTCAATAATTCAAGGAGGTTTCCAGGGCCGAATCGTTGCGGTTCTGGCTTATTGTAATGGTATTATTTGCAGCTTGGGCAAAAGCCGGCATCTGAAGCGGGCGTGTGCTGACAAGCAATAAAAGAAAATGGAAGAGAAACTGCAGTTCGAAAATATCAGCAGGCGCGAAATAACCGAAGAGATCCAGCAGTCATATCTTGACTATGCGATGAGCGTGATCGTTGCCCGCGCCCTTCCGGATGTCCGCGACGGGCTCAAGCCGGTTCACCGGAGGATCCTCTATTCCATGTGGAATTCAGGGCTTCGCGCCAATTCCAAATTCAGGAAATCGGCCACTGTCGTCGGAGAAGTGCTTGGAAAATATCATCCGCACGGAGACATGGCGGTATATGACTCGATGGTGCGCATGGCACAGGATTTTTCCCTTCGCTATCCCCTAGTCAAAGGCCAGGGAAACTTCGGTTCGATGGATGGCGACGGCGCTGCCGCCTATCGTTATACCGAAGCCAAGCTCTCAAGCATAGCCGAGGAGATGCTTTTCGATATCGAGAAGGATACTGTCGATTTTGTGCCTAATTTCGATGGCCAGCACAAAGAGCCGACTGTTCTTCCTGCCAATCTTCCGCAGCTGCTCCTTAACGGTTCCATGGGAATCGCGGTCGGAATGGCGACCAATATCCCTCCTCACAATCTGACTGAGCTTATCGATGGGGTGAATCATCTGATTGATAACCCAGAGGCTTCCGTTGAGGACCTGGCAGAATTCGTCAAAGGCCCTGATTTCCCTACCGGAGGCATGATATACAACAAGAAAGACATCGTTGAGGCTTATCGTACCGGACGAGGGAAGATCCTTACCCGCGCTAAAGCCGAAATCTTCGAAACGAAAGCCGGCATGTTCCAGATCATCGTTTCTGAGATGACATATGCCACGAACAAATCCACCCTTATCGAAAAGATGGCGGATCTTGTGAAAGAAGGAAAAATCCTCGGAATCAAGGATATCCGCGATGAATCCGACAAAGAAGGCGTCCGACTGGTAATCGATCTCAAAAAGGATGCCTATCCGCAGAAAGTCCTCAACAAGCTGTATTCCCTTACTGATCTCCAGAAGAATTTCGGAGTCAACATGCTGGCTTTGGTTGATGGGATCGAGCCGACCGTCCTTAACCTGAAATCCATCCTGGAGCAGTATATCGCCCACCGGAAGATCGTTATCGTGAGGCGCACTCAGTTTGATCTGGAAAAAGCCAAAGACCGCGCCCATATCCTGGAAGGACTCAAAAAAGCCCTTGATCATATCGATGAAGTCATAGAAACCATCAAGAAATCGAAAACCAAAGAGGATGCCCACATAAACCTGATGAAGAAGTTCGGCCTTTCTGACAGGCAGACGACGGCTATCCTTGAAATGAGGCTGCAGACCCTTTCCGGACTTGAAACGAAGAAAATCGAAGACGAACTGGCAGAAAAGAAGAAGCTGATTGCGGAGCTGGAAGCGATTCTCGCAAGCGAAAAGAAGATCCTGGGAATCGTTAAGGATGATCTTTCAAGAGTCAAAGAGAAATTCGGAGATGAAAGAAGGACTAAGATCATAAAGTCAGGAGTAACCGAATTCCGTCAGGAAGATCTCGTTCCGAATGAAGAAGCGATCATCACTATTTCCAAGGAGGGCTATATCAAGCGCATGAATCCGGACGTATACAAAGTCCAAAAGCGCGGCGGCAAAGGCGTCATAGGCGCAACGACCAGAGAGGGAGACGAAGTCGAGAAGCTCCTTGGCATAATGACTCATGACAATCTCCTATTCTTCACCAATACTGGAAAGGTTTTCCAGACCAAGGCCTACGAGCTTCCGGAATCGACCCGTATCTCCAAGGGGCAATCGATCGTCAATTTCCTCCAGCTTTCGCAGGATGAGAAAGTGACCGCGATCATCACGCTCAACAAGGATGATGATTACAAATATCTCTTCATGGCTACCGTTTCCGGAACAGTCAAGAAGACCGAAATAGGCGAATTCGACAACGTCAGGCGTTCCGGGCTCATAGCCATAAAGCTTGAAAAAGGCGATGAGCTTTCCTGGGTCAACGCGACTACCGGAACAGACGAAGTCGTCATATCGACTTCAGGCGGACAGGCGATCCACTTCAAGGAAAGCGATGTGCGCCCCATGGGAAGATCAGCAACCGGAGTCCGCGGAATAAAACTCAAAAAAGACGACACGGTTGTCGGAATGGATGTCGTTTTCAAAGGTCAGAAAGGCAATCAGCTGCTCATAATTACCGAAAACGGCTATGGAAAGCGATCGGACCTGAAAGCCTATAAGATCCAAAAGCGCGGCGGCTCGGGAATCAAGACTGCAGCGGTGACCGCGAAGACCGGAAAGCTTATCGGAGCCAATATCATCAATCTGGATGCTCTTGAAGCCGATCTTATCCTTACATCCGAGAAAGGGCAGATAATCCGCATCCCTCTTAAAAGTGTCTCATCCTTGGGACGGGCCACTCAGGGCGTCAGGGTTATGAAGCCTCAATCCGGCGACAAAGTAGCCGCTTCCACAGTTCTATAACAGAATCAGAAACAAAATAATAAAAACAAGACCTAACGAATAACATTAGGTCTTGTTTTTATTTCGGAAATATAAAAGCTAAGAGATAGAACAATATTTATATTATAAAATAAAACTAGTATATTGTAAAGTATACTGCAAGACAGCTAATTGTTCCACGTGGAACAATTAGTCTTAGGTCGTTCTTTCCTAAATAGTGAAAGCAGGAATAATGCAAATAAGATAAACCCAAATATGCCAAGCTCATTGTATACCAACAAGAATACATTATGGACTGGCTGATATTGCCAATCAGGAAGATTCGGAAGCATTTTATGAAAGCTATCTATGAACTCCCCCACGCCTACACCCAGTATCGGATGTTCGGAAATTGTTCCACGTGAAACATTCAAATATAATCCCCTTTCATCTAGTGATTTTGTGAATAAGGAATAAAGATCAACTTTCAATAAGAACAGTGTCACGATAATTGCGCTGCAAATCCCCGCAATCTTTATAAATGTTCCACGTGGAACATTTATAAAGAATAACGCGACAATCAGTCCTATTATGGCTGATTTGGATACCGTCAATAGTAGAGCGATTGTTTGAAGGATAATTATGATTTTCAGAATTGCGATTGTTCCACGTGGAACAATTGTCTTATTGGGTGAAAGCGACGTTTTTTGGGAGGATTCAATAGCGGATATGTGTGATATTAGTTCTTTTGCTTGTTTTGGGTCTTGTAATTGTTCCACGTGGAACAATTGTTTGTAAAGCAGGGTTGTTATTATCGAAAAAAGAAGGAACCCGCCAAGGATATTAGGATGCGGCATAAAGCCATAGGCTCTTATAATGCTGTGCGAATTCACGATGATTTTAGCAACTCCTGGAATAGCTGGTGAAATCAGGCTTTCTTTCAATTGAAACAATCCAAGTGAATGCTGAAGAAAAACCTGTAATATGCCTGCTAAGGAGTTTATGATTCCTATGAGGATCATGATGATTAGGAATGGCTTCATGATATCCGTAATTGTTCCACGTGGAACAATATTGCGATTGGTCTGAATATCAGCTCCGATCGTTTTTCTGTCGTAATTGTTCCACGTGGAACAATATAATCCCGAAGTAAACGCGCATGTTATCCAAAACAAGACTTGGCCTTGCCATATATCCCAAAAATAATGATCGAAAAACATTATGAAGATAAAACCAAGCAATATAGCCTTGAAATACCGAGCGATGGTTTGTAACTGTTCCACGTGGAACAAGTCACTATACTTGACAATATAAGGAATAAATGACCTAATAATATAGGCGTATATCAAGAACAGCTCCGCTAGCCGTATGGATCTATAGATGGATACTGTCTTGTTTTCCGACCAGGATATGGAAACGAATGACAACAGGACTATGAGAAAGGGGATTATCAGCAGGATAATCCCTTGCTTGATATCAAAAAAAGCTGCAGAACTTGTGGATAAGTCGCTATTCGGGAGTTGTCCACAGGTTTTAGGGTCATATTTCGGCTTAAATATAGCTATATTTGACAAGTAATCTTTATTGTTATTTAATACAACAAGGATCCATGAAAGAATAGCCGCTACGAAAAGGATATCTGACATATAAACATATATGCCAGTGTATTCGTTGAATGTTCCTTGGATCGGGAAGTAGAACCATACTTTCCTGATATTGAAAGGGAAAGCAAAAAGAAAACCGAAAAAGAACCAAATGTCCGGTCTGTTTTTGATTTTGCCTGAAATGCTAAGAATGCTTCTCATGCATCAATCTTACTATAACTTGAGGATTTGCATAATAGCTGGGTCGTTATTGACTAAGTTTTCCTAGTTGCTATTATTTATTTTGTCAGGTATTGTTATATCTGTCATAGATAAATCCGCTAGGGCCATTAGCTCATCTGGTAGAGCGCATCCATGGCATGGATGAGGTGGCCGGTTCGAGTCCGGCATGGTCCACTATATAAATTCTATTTCGGCTATTTGAAAAATGGACGATTAGCTCAGTTGGTTAGAGCGCTACATTCACACTGTAGAGGTCACTGGTTCGAGTCCAGTATCGTCCACGAATAAGGGCCTATAGTCTAGTGGTACGACGCCACATTCGCATTGTGGAGGCGGCAGTTCGATTCTGCCTAGGTCCACCATGAAAACAATGAAAAACAGAATCTTCTATATCCCAGGTTGGATGAATACTCTCGGCACATACGGCAATCCTTCCGGGATGGAGATATGGGATGGTGGGTTCGATTTGGATGCTGATATTGATTCAGTGTGTGTTGTGGGACACAGTATGGGAGCTAATTTCACCTTGATAAACAGGGCCAGAAGAGGGGAAGGCAAGATCATATTGGTAAATCCGTTGTTTCCAAGGAGAAATCTATTTGTTTGGTATATAAGATTGAAACTGTTTCATCTGAAAGAGGGGAAGAATGGGAATGCTGAGCATGCGAAAGGCTGGAGGAATTTTTTCTGCGGAATCAGGAATGCAGCGAGAATATTGTCTTTTGATCCGCGTGATTTATTGGAAAAAATTCCTAAAGAGGATATCGTTGTAGTCAGGGGCAGAGGGGATGAATTCCTTTGCAACGAGAAGGCAGTTGATTTTATTCGTGGTTTTGGTATAGAATTGATTGAGGTTGATGGTTCCGGCCATAGGTGGGACGGCAATATTCAAAAAACAGTGGATAAGTTGTTGGAAAGCTGGATTTAGGGATAATTATCTGTCTCCATAGCTCAATGGATAGAGCAAATCCGTCCTAAGGATGAGATGTAGGTTCGATTCCTACTGGGGACACACCGTGTTTTTTCTTGAAAAAATAGGCTTTCCGGGTTATGGTTAGCTTATGGCAGAAGGTATGGAAAATGAAAGGGCATATATCCCAGAGAGCGTTCTGGGTGTCATAAGCGGCCTCAAAGCTGGCGGTTTTGAGGCATATGTCGTGGGCGGTTGCGTGCGTGATTTGATATTGGAACGTGTGCCGAAGGATTGGGACGTTGCGACCGATGCCAAACCGGACGAAGTGAAGGGGATTTTCCCTGACAGCGTCTATGAGAATCAATTCGGGACAGTGGGCGTGAAAGTGAGAAATGGGGAAATCAGGAAAGAGGCTCCTTTTGAGGAAGATAGTGCTGACGGATTGCCAGCGGATAAGGATGCGGTCGAGATTATCGAGGTTACGACATACCGCATCGAATCGAAATATAGCGATAAACGCCGACCGGATGAGGTGAAATTCGCCAAAACGCTCGAAGAAGATCTTTCACGGCGTGATTTTACCATAAACGCCATGGCGTTCGATCCGACAGTCTCGGAATCGAAAGCGCTTTCTAAGGAACCTAAAGAAAATAAAACGATCACAATCGGTGGCAAGCAGTATGCGGTTATTGATTTTTTCGGCGGGCTTCAGGATATCCGGCAGAAAACTATCCGGGCAGTAGGGAACGCGCATGAAAGATTCGATGAGGATGCTCTTCGCATGATGCGGGCGATCCGTTTTTCCGTGCAGCTCGGTTTCGAAATCGAGAAGGGCACCCTTTTGGCTATCAGGAACAATTCGAAACACATAGTGCATGTTTCATATGAGAGGATTCAGGATGAATTTTCCAAAATAATCCTTTCCGATGCTCCGGCCAGAGGGGTGGAGCTTCTTCACGAAGCCGGCATATTGGATGTGATAATCCCGGAAATAGGAGCGGGATACGACGTGACACAGAGCCATCATCACTATTATGGCCCGTATAATACGGTCTATAAGCATCTGCTTGCGAGCCTTGAAAAATGCCCGTCCGAAAAGCTGGAAGTGAGGCTGGCAGCCATGCTGCATGATATCGGAAAGCCGAAATCCAAAAGAGGGGAAGGGGAGAATGCGACTTTCTATAATCACGAACATATCGGGGCAAGGATGGCGAGGAATATCCTTGAGCGTTTGAAATATTCCAGGAAGATAATCGACAAGGTAGAGCTTTTGGTGAAGAACCACATGTTCTATTATAATGTCGATGAAGTTGGGGAGTCCGGCGTGAGAAGGGTAGTGAAAAAGGCTGGATTGGAAAACATCAAAGATCTTATAGATGTCAGGATTGCGGATCGTCTCGGATCGGGCGTTCCCAAGGCTGTTCCATATAAGCTGAGGCATTTCCGTTTCATGGTAGATAAGGTGTCAAATGATCCGATCTCAGCGAAACAGTTGAGAATCAATGGGAATGACTTGATGAGGGAGCTTGGTATTGAACCGGGACCGAAAATCGGAGCTATTCTGGATGTCCTTTTGGCGAGAGTGATCGATGATCCGGCTTTAAATGAAAAGGAAAAGCTGCTTAATCTTGCCAAAGAACTTGCCAGGAACAATCCTGAGCAGTTGCGGGAAATGGCTAAGGAGAAAATAGAGGAAGAACGGGAGAAGGAGGAGAAGAATATCAAAAAGAGGTATCATGTAGGATAAAAAGGCGAGTATTATTGCGCCTTTTTTATTTTTCAAGGGTGCTCTATAATTAAGTAATAACAAGTTGTTTCTTTCAGCCCACCCACCCTTTGATGATTTTGATGATAATGTGAAGGAGATAATAAATTCCTAAAAAACAAGAAAATGGCATCGCAGGTTTCCCATATCGTTTATGCTAAAAGGCTTTTCGATGCTCTCGAAGATAGCGAAAAGATAAGCTCTTTGCGCAATGAAAGGAATCTCCAGATCCCTGACGGTTTCGATAAGGACCTATTCCTTTTGGGGTGTACATTTCCAGATATCAGGAGGATCGATCGAAAGATTAAGAGAAAAGATACGCATCTTCGATTCGAGCCGTTGGATTTGGATTTTTCATCTCTCGGCTCTTTCGAGGCCGGATGGAAGTTCCATCTTTATTGCGACATGCGGCGGGAAGAAATCCTCAATGGGCACGGCTTCTATTCCTTGAAAGGCACGACTGATTTTTTTTGTGGGCCAGCCAAATTATTGGAAGATGAGCTGATTTATAATGATTACAATAATTGGGAAAAGATAATTTCCTATTTCAGGAATGTTCCTTCTATTGAAATCGGTATTGATGTGGACAAGGAAACTTTTTCGCTTTGGTATGCTATTTTGGCTAAATATATGGAAGAGCAGCCGACCACTAAGACTATGCGTGTTTTTATGAGCAAACAGTTCGGAATAGGTGGGGATTTGAACGATATAATGGAAACTGTCGACAATCTCAGGAAAAACAAGAAAGCGGTGGAAATCATTTTGAAAATAAATAACGAGATAATCTAGATAGTTGCTTCTAATAATTAAACCCAAAAAAATGAAGGTAATAAATCACGTCATCAAACTGACTACTTCCGCAACGCTCGATTTCATCGATATCACGGAAAAGGTCAAAAGGATCGTCAAGGATAAAGGAGTGAAAAACGGGGTCATCAATATCCAATCCCTCCATACCACTATGGCAGTCATTGTTCAGGAAGCTGAGCCTCTGCTCTTGGGCGACCTCAAAAAGGTGCTCGAGAAGGCGGCGCCGAGAACGATGCGCTATATGCATGACAATTTCAAAGTCAGGACGGTCAATATGCACCCGAATGAACCGGTCAATGGTCACAGCCATTGCAAGGCGCTCTTCCTGACGCCGGGAGTTTTCCTGAACGTGCTCGATTCGAAGCTGCAGCTCGGGCAGTGGCAGCACATTTTCGCAGTCGAGCTGGACAATTCCAGGCCAAGGAAGATTGCGATTCAGATAATGGGGGAATAAGAACATAGGGCTTTGCGCAGTTGCATATGCCAACTAATGTTCCGGCCTGTTAGTTTGTAGCGGCAGCATAGTTGGCTCCACTTGCGGTGAGGCCTTCTTATGATTTAAGAGTTTGTCGATTTGCCTCCATTGATTAGTTGCCATATGCAACTGCGCAAAGCCTGCAAATGAAAAGTTTATAGATATCTTCTTCCTTTGAGCTTTTCAGGTAAATAAGTTTGTTCAGAACTGTCTTCCATGGGCGTGTACTTGTATCCTTTGCCATAATCTAGCTCTTTCATGAGCTTGGTCGGGGCATTTCTCAGATGGAGAGGGACGGGAAGATTGGTGAATTCAATGGCATCTTTCTTGGCTTTCTGGTAAGCGGCATAGGCGGTGATGTCCTTTTTCGATTTGGCAAGATATATGACGCATTGGGCGAGGTGGACGTTGCACTCGGGATATCCGAGCTTATGGCAGGCATCGAAGACGGCATTGGCGAGGATGAGGGCGGTGTTGTTGGCAAGTCCGATGTCTTCGGATGCGAAACGCACCAGGCGCCTGGCGATATATTTCGGGTCCTCTCCGCCTTCGACCATTCTGGCCAGCCAATAAAGCGCCGCGTCAGCATCGCCGCCACGCATGGATTTGTGAAGAGCTGAGATGATGTTGTAGTGTTCTTCTCCCATCTTGTCATAGAGTAGGTGCGCCTTCTGAAGCGCCTTCTGAATGAGTTCCGGGGTTATGTTCCGGTTCTGTTCCAGGCATGCCTCAAGGGTGTTGAGCGCCATCCTGGCGTCCCCGTTGGCGGACAGCGCCAAGAGCTTCAAGGCTTCTTTCGATATCTTGGCTTTCGGCTTCTTGTTTTCGCTATTGATTATTTCCAGCGCCCGTTCGATGATCGACTCCAGATCTTTTTCCTGGAGCCTTTCCAAAACGAAAACGCGCGTCCTGGAAAGAAGGGCGCTGTTGACTTCGAAGCTCGGGTTTTCGGTGGTGGCGCCGATGAGGGTGAGTGTTCCGTTTTCAACATAGGGGAGAAGGGCGTCTTGCTGCGCTTTGTTCCAACGGTGGATCTCGTCTATGAACAGGATGGTTTTCTTTCCGGCAGACTTGCTCTTTTGGGCCTCCGCGATTATTTCCATTAGCTGTTTCTTGCCGGAAGAGACAGCGCTTAGTTTTATGAAGGCGGATTGGGTTTCTGAGGCGATGATGTTGGCGATGGTGGTTTTTCCTGTTCCGGGAGGCCCCCAGAGGATCATTGATGGGACGGAATCGCTTCTGATGGCACGAAGAAGATAGGAATCTTTTCCGATCGTTTTTTCTTGTCCGATGAATTCATCGATTTTTTTGGGGCGGATGAAGTCCGGGAGAGGCATATATGAAAAAATTTGTTCTTATAGTGATATTGTATCACTTTATATTATGAAAGCAAGAACTTTTTTTTGGGAAATAAAAAAGCCCCCGGGAGAACTCTTGGTCGCATGTTGGCGATTGAGTTCTCCGTGGGGGTGGATTCGCTCAGGGGCATCACCGGCAGCTAGTTAGCTGCTAGTAAAGGTGATTGCCCCTACATAGGCTGAAATAGTTTCCGGCAGGGCATTTTTTGTCTCCTTTTTTCGGCGCTGCCTCGCGATCGATGGCGAGGCAGCCGCCGGCGCAGGGTTAGACCAAGGACAGGGCGGCACAGCGATGATCCCGATGATCCTCCAGGTTGGGGGCGGCGTGCGGGCTGAAATTGGGCATTTGTCCTCCAGATGTTATCCATCAGCGCAACGCATGATTGCATCACGCTGACTTGATTGTATAGCATGCCTGAAAATATTGTCAAGCGTTTGTTCAAGCTATTTTTCACGAAATCGATATTTTGCTTAATTTCAGCCAAAAAACAAAAGCATAAAATCACATTTTTTAGGCTAATAATTTTTTTGTGGTATACTTGAGCAGTAAAAATCATGATGATGAAAACTATGTCCGGAAAGGTAATCGATGGCAGGAAAATAGCTCGGGAAGTCGGTGGGGGTCTCAAAAAAGAGGTGGAAACCCTGGGGAAAAGGGGGATTGTTCCGCGTGTTGCTGTCATTCTGGCAGGGAACGATCAGGCTTCCGAGATATATGTCAGGAACAAACGGCGGAAAGCCGGGACTCTCGGAATCGAATCGGAGCTCTTTCGTTTCGGGTCCGATGCTTCTCAGGAAGAAATCGAAGATTGTATCAGGAAATTGAATAATGACAAGAATGTGCATGGAATCCTGGTGCAGCTGCCGCTTCCGGGACATATCGACAGGAACAAGATAGTGAGCCTGATCGATCCGGGAAAAGATGTTGATTGCTTTCATCCCGAGAATGTCGGCAAAAACACCATCGGAGGAATGAATTCGACAATGGTTCCGGTGACGGCGACAGGAATAATGAAGCTGCTTGAATTTTCAGGAATCCCAATAGAAGGAAAAAAAGCGGTCGTGGTCGGGAGGAGCAATGTGGTCGGGAAACCGACAGCGATCCAGCTGCTTCATGCCGGTGCTACTGTCACGGTTTGTCATTCCAAGACGGAGGATCTCAAAAAAGAATGTCTCGAGGCGGATATTTTGGTTGTTGCGACAGGACACGCCGGTCTCGTGACGGCGAATATGGTCAAAGACGGCGCGGTTGTCATTGATGTTGGCATAAGCGCGCTTCCGGAGGGCGAAATGGTCGGGGACACTGATTTTGAAAAAGTGAAAGAGAAGGCGAGCTTCATCACTCCGGTTCCGGGAGGCGTGGGACCGATGACGATCATTATGCTTATGAGAAATGTTGTTGAAGCAGCAAAGGCACGAGAACAGGAATAACAAATATGCTATGCAAATAAAAATCGATAATTTTCTTGGAAATCCGGTCAATGCTTTCCGTCGGGCGGGATATTCTTTTCAGAGGCAAGCTGGGGACGAGATGAGTTTCGCGAGACCTCTTGCGGCACAGGGTTATCCGAGGTTTCATATATATTCCAAAATAGAAAACGGAAGCCTTATCGCGAATATTCATCTGGATATGAAAAAGGAAACATACGGCGACAACACCAGGCATCATGGGGAGTATGGGGATGAAGGGGCTTTGAAAGATGAGGTCAGAAGATTAGGAGCGGTGTTGGGGTAGGATTTATTCGAAGTTGCATTATATATTTTGCGTGAAAAAACTCCCTGAAAACAAGAAAATAAAATCTATTGTAGTCCTTCCTGCATATAACGCTGAGAAGACATTACAGAGAACTATTGATGATATTCCTGCGGATTGTGTAGACGAGATCATCCTAGTGGATGATTTTAGCAGTGATAGGACGGCTCAATTAGCAGAAGATTATGGGTTGATTGTATATAAACATCAATCAAATAAGGGATATGGGGCTAATCAAAAGACTTGTTATCGCTTAGCATTGGATCATGGGGCGGATATTGTCGTTATGTTGCATCCTGACTATCAATATGATCCGAAACTTATAAAATATTTCATAGAATTCATTCGTGACGGATATTTTGATGTGATGCTTGGCTCTCGTATACGGACACGCAGGGAAGCGATTCAGGGAGGAATGCCGAAATATAAATATTATGCGAATAGGTTTCTCACTTTCATTGAAAATGTGCTGAGCGGTCAGAATCTGTCAGAATGGCATACAGGGATGAGGGCTTATAAACGGGAAGTTCTTGAGAGTGTTGATTTTATGAAAAACTCTGATGATTTTGTGTTTGATACTCAAATATTATTTGGAATCATAGAAAAGGGGTATCGGATAGGAGAGATACCTGTTCCGGTGAGATATTTTCCAGAGGCATCCAGCATTAATTTCAGAAGAAGTTTTAGATATGGATGTTTTACATTATTTGTAGCGTTTAGGTTTTTCATTAAAAGAGTGAAGAATAAATTGATATGATATCGGGAATATTCAAAAAGCGGTTGAGTGAACTGTTCAGAAATATCCCGATATATTATGCAGGATTATTTTTCTTGCTGGTGGTTTTTGTTTTGGATTATGCCCCAGGAGGGGAGCATCAATTTTCTTTTCTTGCGGAATCTTTTTTGAAGGGAAAGCTGTATTTTTTGTCGCAACCGGGTTCATGGCATGATGCCGTTTTTTTCAGCGGAAATTATTATTGGCCATTGGGACCGTTTCCTGCTGTCTTGTTGATGCCATTTGTTTATGTTTTTGACTTGATGGGAAGATTTTTTTATCAGGGATATTTGCAATTCTTCCTAGTAATAATGGTTTTCATGGGATGTTTCAAGATTTCAAGGAGGATCAGTTATTCAAAAAGTGATTCCATTTATCTTGCATATGCATTCTGTTTTTCATCTGTATTTTTGGGAGTGGCATTGGTTCCTTCGGGTTGGCAATTCGCGCAAGTTGTTGCTACGCTTCTTTTATTTCTCTCTATTTTGGAGTTCTTTGGGAAAAAGCGATATTGGTTGTTGGGGATTATTATGGGACTAGTCGCTGCAACGAGGGCGACCGCAGGACTTGGAATAATATTATTTGCACTGGAAATAATATTATCAAAAAAACATCTTAAAATAAAAGCGAAAGATATGTTGAGATTATCTATTCCTTTTGGCTTAGCTATAGCAGGTCTTCTTTTATATGATTATTTTAGATTTGGAAATATTTTCGAACAAGGCTATGCATATCAACTGCTGAACGGAGAACTTGAAAAAGCGAGGAGCTATGGGATGTTCAGTTTTTCACATTTTCTTTCTAATATTTACTATTCTTTTTTAAGTATGCCATCTCCAGTATTCAAAGACAGTACCTCGGTTTTGATTTATCCCTTTATTCAAGCAAATCCATGGGGTATGAGTATATTTCTAACATCCCCATATTTGCTGACTGTTTTTTTCTTGAAAAATAATGATAAGTTATCAAAGATATTGTTAATAGCTATATTTTTTATAGCGTTTCCGATCATGATGTATTATGGAATAGGGTGGTATCAGTTTGGATACAGATATGCGCTAGATTTCATGCCGTTTCTATTTCTGTTGTTCATGCTTAATTATCACAAAGAGAATAAGGTTTTGTCATGGAAAATCAAAGTAGTTATTTTGTTGTCATCTTTTCTGAATCTGCATTTGTTTTTTACTATCTTTCATGGATAGCTTTGCTTTTTGGTGATAGATTATTAGTGGTTTGAATTCATGTTATGAAAAAAATTTCCCTAATTATTCCTGCTCATAATGAACAGGAATATATAGAAAATACAGTACTGTCTTTTAATCATGAGTTGAAAAAGGAAAATATTCCTCACGATATTTTAGTGATAAATGATAATAGCTGCGATGAGACAGAGGACGTGTTAAAAAGAATAGCTGTTAATATTCCCGAACTACGTTATATTAATAATTGTTTCCCAAGCGGCTTTGGCTTAGCGGTTCGCAGGGGATTGGATGAATTTAGGGGTGATTATGTCTCAGTAGTTATGGCTGATTTATCGGATCGGCCCGAGGACCTGGTCGCATATTATCGAAAATTGGAGGAGGGGTATGATGCAGTTTTTGGTTCACGCTTTTCTATGGGCGGAAAGTCTCTTGGTTATCCAAAAACTAAATACGCACTAAATCGTTTCACGAATAATTTGATAAGGTTGTTTTTCGGTATTCGATATGACGATGTTACAAATGCTTTCAAGGCTTATAGCCGAGAAGCTGTTGATGGTTTGCGTCCATTTTTAAGTTCACATTTTAATTTAACTGTAGAATTGCCGCTTAAGATAATTGTGCGAGGGTATTCATATGCCGTCGTTCCAAATCAATGGGTTAATAGAAGAAAAGGCAAATCGAAATTGAAAATTAAAGAAATGGGCAGCCGATATTTTTTTATTATTCTCTATTGCTTATTGGAAAAGTGGCTATCGAGAGGAGATTACAAGAAGAGGTAATTTAATTTTTGTTCTCATGATATGAAAAAAGATTTGTCAAATATCTATCGGAATCGCTTCGGGGGGGGGTATTGATCACAAAAATAAAATCTGGAAAATTTTGTGCGAGGAATATTTTCAGAGATTTATTGATAGGGACAATGATACCATTTTGGATATTGCCGCTGGATACGGTGAGTTTTTGAATAATATATCGGCTAAGAAAAAAATCGCAGTTGATCTTAATGAGGATATAAAAAAATTTGTCGGGAAGGATGTTGAAGTTGTTATCTCAGACTGCAAAAAGATTGAGCAGCTAGGTAACGGCTCGGTTGATAAGATTTTTATCAGTAATTTTCTCGAACATCTCAATAATACGGACGAGGTTATAACAGTTCTAGATGAGTGTTATAGGATATTGAGAAAGGGCGGGAAAATAATGATATTGCAACCGAATATTCTTTATGTGAAAGAAAAGTATTGGTTTTTTATAGATCACAAAACACCGTTGACGCATAAAAGCCTCGCTGAGGCGCTTGAGGTTTCCGGTTTTAGGATCGTTATGATGAAAAATAAATTTCTCCCGTATTCCACAAAATCAAATCTTCCTCAGTCTGATTTCGTCATTAGGATATACTTGAAAATTCCATTGTTGCAGTTTGTTTTTGGAAAACAAACTTTTGTTATAGGAGTAAAATAGACAGTCTTTAAAAATATTTAAAAATAGTGAAAGATTTATTCATAGTTAAGGCAGTGAAAAATAATGCGATTATCCCGTTGTTTGTTATTGCTTTTTTTGTTCATGTTTTCTGCTCTTTTATCGGATGGAACAATAATTTGATAGATATTCATGGATTCAGGCAGACCCAAACGGCAATCTCTGTTTATTACTTAATTCAAGAAGGTTTTAAGATAAATTACATTACTCCCGTCCTGGGTGCTCCATGGTCGATTCCATTTGAGTTTCCTATTTACCATTGGGTGGTTGCTTTAATAGTTGTAATTTTTCATTTCCCCGTTGATCAATCCGGAAGGTTTGTTTCGTTATTATTTTTTTATTCATCCCTACTGACGTCCTATGCTTTTCTTAGGCTCTTCATAAAAAATAGGAATAAAGTTCTCTTGATTCTGATATTTGTATTATTGAATCCGATATATTTATTTTGGTCCAGGACTTTTCTTATGGAATCAACAGCTCTTTTTTTCGGAATTTCCTATTGTTATTTTTCGACAAAATTCTTTATAAGTAAAAAAAAGATCTTTCTTGTATTGGCCGCGTTTTTCGGAATTTTTGGAATCTTGACTAAAATAACAACATTTTCTATATTTCTCATACTTAATGGAATTTTATTTGTTGTTTTTTATCGGACAGCTTTTGGAGATGTATGCAAATCTTTGAATATAAAAAAAATAAAGGTCGTGTCTCTGATCGTATATGTCATTTTCCTGACTCCTATTGTTTGTGGTTTGTCGTGGACAAAATTTGCCGATGTTCAAAAACAAACGAATCCCTTAGCAAGAAATTTTATTGATTCGAAAAGTCTTAGTGTTTGGAATTTCGGCACAATTAATCAAAAAATTGACCCAAAGGTATGGGAGGGAATATTTAAGAACGCGACTCTGGCTTATTTTCCATTGGGATCAATAGATTTTTTTGGATTGTTTGGTATTCCTAGTCTATTGATAATATTGTTGTTATTTTCCATAATAAAAAATAAATATCGTAAGGAAATCGGAATATCGCTAGCGCTGTTTCTTTCGGGACCATTAATATTCACTAATCTGTATTTCGTACATAACTATTATTCCTATGCCAATAGTATATTCCTCTCAGTGGCAGTTGGCTTGGCTTGTGCCTCATTATTGGAATCAAAAATAAAATATAAAAATACAATATCGCTTGTTATCATTGTTTTCTTTGGGTTATCAAACTTATATTCTTATGGAAACACTTACTATTATTCTCAAAAAAATGGTACAAGCCAATATATAATTAAGCTGGCAGATTTTATAAGGAAAAATACTAATGAAGACGATGTGATTATGATTTTCGATATGGACTGGGATCCGTCATTATCATATTATTCTGAAAGAAGATCGATAATGGTCAGGGGAAGCTTTTCAGAAAAGCAGGTTGATGAATCATTAGCTAATCTTGGAGGTAGAAAAGTTTCTGCCATTGTAAAAGGGGTGATAACTCCTCCTGCTTTTGGCAACAAAAGGTATGCGTGTGATGACCCGGACTTTGTCGATGGAGGATATTCGGTCTGCTTGGTAAAATGAATTCCTTATTGCAGATAAACAAACAATTTGCAAAAATCATCCCAGTAGGATATCCTGATTATTGCGGGGATATGGTGAAATTGGTATACACGCTAGCTTCAGGTGCTAGTGGCAGCAATGCCGTGAGAGTTCGAGTCTCTCTATCCCCACAGTATCCTCATAGTTTTTAGAAAATATGCCTTGGTGGCGGAATGGTATACGCGCTAGTCTTAGGAACTAGTTCCCGGAAGGGATTGAGAGTTCGAGTCTCTCCCAAGGCACCGATATGAAAATACTGACAGACGAAAAAAGCGCTGGAAAGCGCATCGATAAAGTTCTCTCCTCATACGCCAAAGTCACGGCGGACAAAAAGGAGGGTGTTTTTTTTAATGGAGGCATTTCCAGGGTGGAGATAGCTGATTATATAAAAGAGGGAAAGGTTTTAGTGAATGGCAAGACTATAAAGCCAAGTTATATTCTCAAAGAGGGCGATCAGATCGAAATAACCTTTGATCTTGAAAAGAATGTCATTGTCAGTCCGAATCCAAATCTTAAAATAAGAATTATTCACGAAGATGATGACATTATCATCATCGATAAGCCCGCAGGAATCAGGTCTCACGTTGATCTGCAGGATCAAGAAAACACCCTGGTCAATTTTTTGGTTGCTAGGTATCCAGAAATAGCTAGCATACATGATGGTTCAGAAGGTTCATGGATGCGGCCTGGAATAGTGCATAGATTGGATATGGACACGAGCGGAATAATGGTTGTCGCTAGGAATGAAAAAACTCTTCGTGAGCTCAAGCGGAAATTTCAGGACAAGGAAATAGAAAAAAAATATTGGGCGCTGGCTATTGGGAGATTCGAAGAAAAAGAGGGGATAATAGAAAAACCGTTAGCGCGCTCGTCTAGTTATAGAAAACAGGTCATAGCAACAAAAAGGACTAAGACGAAAATAAGGGAAGCCATAACCCACTATAAAGTTATTCAGGAATTTGACGGGTATGCGCTTTTGGAAGTCAGTCCGAAAACCGGAAGGATGCATCAGATAAGGGTTCATCTGGCTTCAATCGGACATCCGATTATCGGGGATGAGAAGTATTTGCCTAAGAATATGGAATCTGGCATCTCGCGTGCCGCTTCCCGGCATCTTCTTCACGCGAAAAGCATCCGTTTCTCCCTTTTCGGGCGGGATTATTTTTTCGATTCTGCCATTTCTGACGATTTTCGCGTTTTTCTTGACTAAAAGCCGATAAAGCGGTAGTATGGGTAAAGTCAAAAAGGAAGCTCTAAAGAGCTTGGTTTTGGGACTAGCCGCAAGGCTTTTTGCTTTTAAATAACTATTTCGTGGTATAATTACAAAGCTTTCGGTGCCAAGCGCGCCTTAGGGAAAAAATATATGGACAAGAAGATTATCGAATTCAACAAGACTGAAAGAGGAGACAAGAAGATGGATTTTCAAGCCGGAGATGTCGTGAAGGTCTCGCTCAGGATCAAAGAAGGCGGAAAAGAAAGGATCCAGAACTTCGAAGGACTAGTCATTGCTGTCAAAGGCGGACAAAGCTCATCGCCGAAAATAACTGTTAGGAAAGTTTCCAACGGAGTGGGAGTGGAAATGATAATCCCCATCCTTTCAAAGAATGTCGAAAAGATCGAACTTATCAAGCGCGCCAAAGTGAGACGCGCCAAGCTTTATTATGTCAGAGGACTTACTACCAAGCAGAGCCGCATGAAATACAAGGATCTTTCCAAATATGCCGCAACAGAGGAAGAGGAAGTGAAGGAAGAAGAAAAGGAAGAAGCGGCTGAAGAGAAGGCTGTGGAAGCTAAGGCTCCTTCTGAAGAAAAGAAAGCGGCTCCGAAAAAAGCAGCTGCCAAGAAGAAAGCCGAATAACCATTCGGCCGTGTGCTATAATGTTTTTATTGATTTGGGAATTTTGCATATGTGCGGGTCGCTTTCGTCCCGCTTAGCGGGACTACGGCGGATCGAGGGCGGATGGCGGAATTTGGTATACGCGCAAGCTTGAGGTGCTTGTGGGAGCAATCCCTTGGAGGTTCGAGTCCTCTTTCGCCCACAATTTTTGTTTCGGGATCCTTAGCTCAATGGCTAGAGCACCTCGTTTACACCGAGGGGGTTATAGGTTCGAGTCCTATAGGATCCACCACGCAAAGCGATGAATGCCAGACTAGCTCATCGGTAGAGCGAAGGACTGATTTTCGGTCCGCTTAGCAGCAATGCTAAGTTGAAATTGGGTGAATTCGAGGAAGCCTAAAGTCGTAGCCGAAAAATGACCAAGGTAATCTCGAGCCAATCCTTCGCCGGGAGGCTACGGATTGCAAGCAAGTCTTGAATTGAAAAAAGGCTTTGCCTGCAGTAGCTTTAGCGGAGGCAGGTGTAGAGACTAGCAAGTGAGTCCCAACGATAATCTTGCGCTAGCGCCCAACTCCCTTGATTATATCCAGGGATGAAGAAATAGTCCGATCCTTGGGGAAACCCAAGAAAAGAAGAAGGAAAATCCTTGCGTGCCCAGTTCAACTCTGGGGTCTGGCACAGTTGAAGAAAGATTGAACCCATGATATGATTTATCCATCTATCATGGGTTCAATTGTTTATGAAAAAGCAAAAAGCAATAAAACTGAGAAAGCAAGGCAATAGCTATAAACAGATTTCTGATAAACTGGATGTGGCCAAAAGCACCCTTAGCTATTGGCTCGGCAACATTGAAATTTCCAAAGAGGCTCAGGAAAAAATTTCAAAAAGAGCCAGTAAGATAAGCGCGGAGGCTCTTTTGAAAAGAAATAAGAAACAGACTGCTCTAGCTGCTGGAAGAGCTGAAAAGATAAGAGATGATTCTAGAAAGGAATTTTCAAAACTCAAAGGCAACAAACTTTTTCTTGTTGGCGTGTCGCTATATTGGGCTGAAGGATATAAGAAAGGAGCCGAGGGTAGCAAATGGAAAAGTGTTGATTTTGCTAATTCTGATCCGGAGATGGTTATGATCATGATGAGATTTTTCCGGGAGATATGTGAAGTTGGAAATGAGAGAATAAAGATCCAATTGATGACACATCCCAATGTTGAAATGGAAGAAGCGCTAAGATATTGGTCTGAAATAACCGAAATTCCTAAAAATCAATTCATGAGAACTTGTTGCGCCATAAGCAAAGCAAGCAATGGTAAAAGGCCGAATAGATTGACTTATGGGACAGTTCATATTAGGATAAATGATGTAAAATTATTCTTCAGGATTATCGGTTGGATTGATGGATTGAAAGAAATGATGAAGATATAAGAATTTTAAAGTGAAGGTCGCTTCGGCGGCTGAATCCATCCTGCGTTTGCTTCAGCGGGCTTTGCCCGCCGAAGCCAAACTACGGCTTGGCGAAGGCGGGTATCGTATAGCGGCTATTATATTACCTTGCCAAGGTAGAGATACGGGTTCGACTCCCGTTACCCGCTCAGGCACAAAACAGGCTTTGTTTGAAGCCTGTTTTTTTATAACAAAAGATAATTGGAGTATGGAATTTGACATATCTGATAGCTGGTATATACTCAAATGTTCTACAATGTTAGAAAAAAAGGAGCGTCGTTATGACAAGTATGAGGGACAAACTGATTGACTTGAAGGGAAAGATGCTGGCGGTTCAGAATCTTGACGATGGATTGTACATCAAAGCTCCAATGGCAAAAACTTGGCATGAAAAGATAATCGAGGTGGGAGACGATTACTTCATTGTCGAGCATGTGTGGACGCCACCAAGGCAAAATGATCCAAGGAAACCAATCATCTGGGCTATAAGTGCAGTCAAAAAGATTAGTGGAGAAATATAGTCAAGATTCTAGTTTGTTTTCTTAAATTCAAAGAGCTTCTTCATAAAAGAAGCTCTTTATATTTAAAACTGGTTCTAATCGTATTAACTAACCAGCTCAGATAAAAACAGGCTTTGTTTGAAGCCTGTTTTTTGTACCCGTAAAGTTGGGTTAGAACCGGAAGGGAACGGCTGCTGGACAGTTGACTTTGAGGAGCGATTATGCTATTGTTTAAAGTCCATATTCAAAGGACATCCATCTTTAACAACCAAATTCTACCGGAGGATGCCATGAACGCAATATCTTCCTATCTTTTTTCCGTAGTCTTGATCGCTCTCGCCTTCGTGGCCTGGCAAGCTCTTGCCAAGTTTTCGGAAGCGCCGAGCGCTTGGCTTGGTCCGATCGTCCTGTTCGGTTCACTTATCGGCGCGCTTGTGTTCGGTTGGCGCGACATGGCGACAACAAATCCTGACGTTACCTGGAGCTCGGTATTTATCCTTCTTGGTCTCGGACTCATTAATGGAGTGGCAATCTATTATAATGCCATCAATCTGACGAATGAGTCGATCAATGTCGGGACTTACCTCATGATCCTGACCGTTCTCATGGCGGTTTTCGCACCATTCATAAACGCGGTGTTCACGCGAACGCTTCCGAGCCTGTGGCAATTCGCTGCTATCGGTACGGGTGCGCTTACCATTTACCTCGCTGGCAAGTAGCTGGCCGCGAAGTTCTGAAAAAACACAAGGGCATAAAACGGAGGCTCCAATGCCAATCGAAGTCTTAGGTCAGGAAGCGGTCAAGAAGATGCTTGAACTCGGTCGAAACCCCTATCGTCCGCCCGAAATCACCAAGCTTCAGGAGGAAATCCAGGGTGAAATGCGTGTTGCGGGGCTCCGCATGTCCGTTTACGGGATCATGAATGAGGAAGCGGTCGAAAGGATAACGCGCATGAAGTTCGAGCTTGATGCGCTTTATGCGGCATGGTTTGAGGGAAGAATAGAATAGAATATCCCAAAAACGCGAAGGAGCGAAAAAATGAGCAGGATCATCACCGAAGAGATGGTGCGTGAAGGCGTCCGTCTCGCAATGCCGGCTATCGACGCTATTCTGGCCAAGGAAGGGACGACCTGGGGTCCCAAGCTGGTGATGTGGTGCGTTAAAATTCCCGGGTCGGAAAACGATATCCACGGCGAGTCCTTCGGGGAGTCCGCCCGGTGGACCGACAAGAACTGGGAAGAAGGATGGGAAAGCACGGGCAAATTCCTCGCCATCGCCAGAAAGAAATTGGCCGTGGCCGAGCGGGAACGGATCGCGACCAGTGTTGTCGCCGCCACTCGTCCGTGGTGCCTGGAAGAAGGGGAATTCCTCTACCCCGGCGGTGTCTACTGTGACGGCGTTTCGGTAGCCGTGTCCGGTGCCAAGGGCGAGACCGACGAGGCGATAGCCTGGCTCATCCTCAATGCCATCCTGATGTTGACCAATCTCGACGCGAGGAAGCGCATTGAGGAGAAACAGATGGAGATTTAAAGCTCGCAACGCGGGCAGCAAAGGCGGCAGATCCGTGATTCATGGGTCTGCTGCTATTTTTTTTTATTCAGAAATCATAATTGGATTCTAACGGCATACGGCTAAATAGCTTAAGTATATGAAAAAAACGGATCAGAATTGATCCGTTTTTTTGTTTTATTTTATCGATGATAACTAATAACGATTCTATTTTTCAGCACCATCCCACATTACTTCGAATATGGATTTCAGGGTGTTAAAGATGCTTTGGCTTGATATGACAACTCCGAATTTGTCTTTGTAGGAAATTATGCCGATTTGACTGCTTCCATAAAGGCAAATCTCGCATTCTATTTTGAATTTGTCGCTTGTGATGAAGCGGGATTGTCTTAGATGCTCAATGTTGTTATTAGCCAGCTCTCGCATCGATGGGTCATCCGGGTAAATAGAACGCAACCATATTTTCTTCGCTTTTCGCTGGGGGATGAAATATTCAAAGAAAAACTTTTCATCGAAATATCCCTTGTAGTCATTGGAATACCAAGACAGCATTTCAGAGTTCGGAACTCTGAGGATATCATTATAAATTTCCTTGATGCCACCTTCGCCTTCAAAGAATTTTACGTCAGGCTTTTTATCGATAAAGGCGAAACTGGCCAAAAGATTCGGCATTGCGTGCTGCAAAACTTCTTTTTTCTTCTCTAAATCATTCAGCATTTCTCTTGGATCCTCAGCATAATACAAAGTCTTGTTTTTCTTTGCTGTTAATAATAGCCTCCTATTTTTTAGCGATTTAATCGCTAGATATACCGTGCTTCTATTGATCCCTGATCGGTTGCTTATTTGAGCTATATTGGCTTCTCCCATTTCAAGAATGGCTATATACACCTTGGCTTCTTTTTCTTTCAGGCCCGCTTCCTGGAGGTCTTTATAAAGTGTTTTCATATAATGATATTATTTATGTCACTATTTGCATAATAACATTACAAAGGTTATTTGTCCAATTATAAGCCATAATTTGTTATTTGTGACATACTAACTTAATATATATGACAATATTATAACCATTTTTATATAGATGTGGCATAATTCAACGTTATGACAGGATTGGCCTGTCCTAGCGAAGATCCTTAAAAATCGGCACAAAAAAGGAACGCTGTCATGACACATTCCGATCTTCTTATTGGTTTGATGATCGATATGGTTCGAGACGGAACTCTTGAAGCGACAAGGAGGGAGGATATCCTTTTAATGAGAGCTGTATTCCTTCGGTCCGGCTACTTCCTTGAAGCATTCATCAGGATTCCTATGCTATTGATGCAGCCGGCCGGCGAATCCCATTGGTATTTCCTTAGGATATTGTTTGGAAATAAGAGGGCCGAGGAACTCTTTCAAAGAGTAAACGACGGAGAGCCAAAGATCGGTGCGGAAGGAAAAAAGGAGATAATCAAGCAGATTGAAAAGATGAGTCTAGAGCATTTTCTCAGAAGTCCGTTAGCACTGACGGACTTCGAGTAAAAAATCAAAAGGCTGAATGTTCAAGCCTCCTTGCTGAATAGTAGGGAGGTTTTTTATTTAATATATTGTAAATCACAAACCACCAAAAGATGGTCTTTTTTCATAAGCCCAAGTCTAAATGCATCCACCAAGGAAATTAGATAAAAAGCAGGCTTTATTTGAAGCCTGTTTTTTCGGTATCTGTGTATGTAACTTTATAAAGATACATGGTATTTACAAACTTTATAAAGTTTGATATAATCAGAACATGAATGCATCGGACAAGTTAAAACTTATAAAAGACCTTTCCGAATTGACTCAGGAAAAACTAGCCAAAGAATTGGGCGTGTCTTTTGTGACGCTCAACAGTTGGATTAATGGACGCTCTGTCCCTCGCAAAAAGAAGCAGATTCAAATAGACGAGCTATATGCCAGATATTCTGGGACGAAAATAATTCCTGAAACCGTATTGGAGGCAAAAAAGAAAGTCCTTGAAAAGAAAAGCCGAAGTTATAGGAATATAGCGGCAACTATTTCGAACAATTCTGATATATATGATCAATTCGTTTTGTCATTGACATACAATACTAACAAGATTGAGGGGAGCACTCTTACTGAAGATGAGACGGCAGCTATTTTGTTTGGCAATGCTTCATTGCCCAATAGGACGCTGATTGAACAATTGGAGGCCAAAAATCATCAGACAGCTTTCAATTTCATGTTCGATTGGTTGAAAGAAAAAAAAGCTATAGATGAAGATCTTATCTTAAGACTTCACTCCATCCTCATGAACAGCATTCGGCCGGATGCTGGAACTTATCGCAGTCACGGAGTGCGTATCATGGGAACAAATATGCCGACAGCCAATTATTTGAAAGTGCCCGAGCTGATGAAAAAAATAATTAAAGATATCAATGTTAAAAAGGCTGATTTCATCTCTAAGCTGTCCAATATCCATAGCCGTTTTGAGCAGATCCATCCGTTTTCAGACGGGAATGGACGAATCGGCAGGCTTCTTATGCACGCGATGCTTTTGAAACAGAATTTTCCCCCAGCAATGATCCAGCAAAAAGACAAGCGGATTTATATGAAATACTTGAACAAATCCCAAATGACAGGGGATCTAAGCTTGTTGGAGGATTTTCTTTGCGACGCGATAATGTTGAGTTTCTCCGTCATGGAAAGAAGATAAAATTGGCAAGGCACTTTATCTTGTTAGGCCTTTTTTCATGAACTCAGTTCTGACCGTATTAACTAGCCAGCTCATAACAGCAGAAACAGCCTCGTGTTTGGGCTGTTTTTGATACCCGTAAGGCGGGTTAGAACTTAAGCCATTTTCCGACCGGCTTGCAATAAAATAATGTTTTTGCTAGTATAAGGCTGATGACAACATGAAAGTCTTATCATCAGGGTCTGCGAATTAGTGGTACGTAAGCAAGTTTGCAGGATAAACCCGAGACTAAAGGGAAATAGGCCATCGAGCCTATGAAGCCCAGACTGGCAGCTAAGGTCAAAAACAAAAGCGAGCATGTTGCTTGCTTACCGAAGCTCCGGGCGCGGCGGTACCACGGCGCGGTAGTGCTGTCATCATTTTTATGGGACCGATGCTAACGCAAAGGTCCCTTTTTCGATGGCAATTTATAGCACAAGGGAGGATAATCTCATGAATCGGGATGCGATCTCAAAGAAAAATCGCGCTTTTTTCTTTACTACGATCGGGATGGCGCTGAATGACTCATCCTTCAGGCAAGCTCTTCTGCGCAGTCTTTCCAATGATGGTTCTGCTTTTTCCTTTTGCAATAAATACGAATATTCGATGATCAGAAAAGCCAAAATATGATACAATCTAAGCATATTAATCTTATCCGATATATAAAATAAAATGAATAAGAAAACAGGGCTGGCCATATTGGGTGTCTTGATGGTCCTTGGCATCGCAACGGTTTATAAGATCAAAGGGAATAAGGCTCTGAAAGAGCAGGAAATGGCGGATCAGCAGCTGAAACAGGAAATCGGTCAAATGCTGATGATCGGTTTTCGCGGAACGGAAGCTTCTGATGATTCATATGTGGCGAAGACGATAAGGGATCTGGGAGTGGGCGGGGTGATCCTCTTCGACATCGATGTGCCTGGCGGGCGGGCTTTTCCTAGGAATATTACCGAACCGGAACAGGTCAGGAACCTGGTCGGTGAATTGAAATCATTTTCCGCAACCCCGCTTTTGGTCGCGGTGGATGCCGAAGGTGGAATGGTGAACAGGCTTAAGGAAAAATACGGTTTCATTCCTGTGCCAAGCGCAAAGGAGTTGGGAGATGCCAATGACGCGGAAAAAACGAAAGAGGTTGCCAAGGGTCTTTCTGCTGAACTTAAAGATTTAGGGATAAATGTCGATTTTGCGCCGGTGGTGGATGTGAATGTCAATCCGGAAAACCCGGTCATCGGTTCGATCGGCAGATCTTTCTCAAGCGACCCGGAAAAAGTAACCCAGCAAGCCGAAGCTTTCCTGGATGGCTTGCATGAAAATGGAGTGCTTTCTTCCCTAAAACACTTTCCAGGACACGGCAGTTCTGCTGCCGACAGCCATCTAGGACTTACGGATGTTACTAGCACCTGGAGCGATAAAGAGTTTATTCCCTATGAAAGGATAATCAAGGACGGCAAGGCTGACATGATCATGACTGCTCATATCATGAATATGAATATCGACCCTGACTATCCGGCTACCTTGTCCTCCCGCTATATCCAAGAAATATTGCGTGACAAATTGGGGTTTCAAGGCGTGGTGGTTTCGGATGATATGCAGATGGGCGCGATTATGGAAAACTACGGATTCAAAGACGCGGTCATCCGGGCAGTCAACGCCGGATGCGATATCCTGATCCTTTCCAATAATGGCAAGGAATATAGTGAAGAGATGCCTCAGGAAGCCCGTGATATCATTTTCGAAGCAGTCAAAAGCGGCGCGATCGCGAGGGAAAAGATTCAGAAGTCATACGGGAGGATAATGGAGATGAAAAGCGAGACGCAGTGAAGCTGTTGAAAAACGATCGGTTCCGTGTTATTATATAGTCCCTTGATTTGTTAAGATGAAGCCGTGGATATATATACGGACAACAATTTTCACAACAAAAAACCGGAAAATCCCTTTTCTAGGATATCGGGATCCCTACTGCGTTTTCTGGGCGTGTTCTTCTTCTATTTCAAGGGGACTTTTTTCAGCACCAAAAGAAGGCGGGCTGTTTTTGTCCTCATTATCTCTATTCTATTGGCTTGGCAGCTCGGACCGTACGGAGCACTCAGAAGAAAAAACACGGCACTGATTATCCCGGAACGGGTTTATCATGTTCCTGAACCATCCGGGCACAATCTGGAAGAGGATGACTATTATACATATATTCCGGGCCCGATATCGATGGATAAGATGAAAAAACAAGGCTGCGTAGCGGACGGACTGCTTTCCGGGTATGGAAGCGACACCAAAGAATCAATTGCTATGGTTAACCGTTCCAACTGCATGTATCTTCATAGGGCGCTTGAAACTTGGGCGGCTCCGCCGGATATGGAAAAGACCAGGGGAATAATGCGCGAAATCGACAGGCCAGGCATAATATACGGCATGTTTATCGCGGAGGCTTTGAAAAAGAATGCCAACTATTTCTATCCGGATGAAAATCGCAATTTCGATTTTCGGGATATGTGCTTGCCTAGTTCGGATAATCGCTGGGGTGAGCACACTTGCATTCCCAGCTTCAAAAGAAAAGAATACCGCAAATACGTGGAATACATAACCAGCCAGGCAATGGATCTTGGAATCCAGAGCTTCCTATTCGGTCAGATCTATTATCAAGACGATCCGGATGATGCCAATGTCAGCGAGGTATTGAAGCATATGCGAGCATACGCTAAGAAAAAAGGGATCCAAATAGCGATCGGGGCGCAAACCGGGAGCATCACCAATGAGAAGTATCTGAAGATGTTTGACTATATCGAAGGCGGAGCCGGAATCGGCGATGACGGGACCGTCGAATCAGGTCCATGCTGGAGCCAGCTTAGCGGGTGCTGGGGGCTTCTTTGGAATGATACGTTCAGGTCCAAGGCCAATAATGTCCTGATTCATCTCGATTGGAGCGGTCTCAAATTCGATGACATGAGTTCATTCGCCCGCATGGATAGCAGTGATAGAGCGGCAACGCTCAAGAATCTCTATTCCTATTTCACATCGAAAAACGTCGGGTTCCTGCTGCCGCTTATGGCAACCGTCAATAAGGACAATGGGGGATGTTTCGGCCACAAGAAGAACTTCTATTCTGCCAGCAATATCCATGGCTGCAAGGATGAAGGAGTCATAAACGATTTGCTGAAGCTAAAAGGCAAGAGCTAGGCGGTATCCTTGTTTACATGTCATGCCGCATGACCTATAATTCAGGCATGGGGTGTTTTTTGTTTTCGCAACATAATTCCAAATCGAATGCGCATATTGGTAGTTGAAGATAATAAGGAAATCGCCAGCTTTTTAAAGACTAGTTTGGAGGCGGAGTGCTTCGCTGTCGATGTCGCTGAAGACGGCGAGCAGGGAACATATCTGGGGCGCATAAACGCTTATGACGCCATAATCCTGGACAATATCCTTCCCAAGAAGCTGGGGAAGGACGTTTGCATTGCCATAAAGGAAAAAAACAAAGACGTCCCGATCCTGATGCTTTCCGTTAAGGCCGATGTGCCGACCAAGGTGGAAATGCTTAATATCGGAGCGGATGACTACATGGCTAAGCCGTTTTCATTCAGTGAGCTGCTGGCTAGGATAAAGGCTATTCTGCGGCGTCCGAAAGGAGCGGTTTCCGAGATAATGAGCATTGGTGACATCGCTCTCGATACCACGAAGCATCAGGTGAAAATCAAGGATGAGGAGATCCATCTTACGAGAAAGGAGTTCATGCTTCTCGAGCTCCTCATGAAGCGGAACGGAGAGGTCGTTTCAAGAGGAGAGATTTCCGAGCATGTGTGGGACATGAACCTTGATCCTTTTTCCAACACCATCGAGGCTCACGTGAGAAATTTGAGAAAAAAGCTGAGCCTGGATTGCGACAACAAGGATTTTCTTTTGACGGTTCCCGGCAGAGGATATAGGATAAAGTGCTGATAAGACCGGATTTTATTTTTTCTTTATCAAAACTTTATTATTTTTTTATTACAATTAGTTCAGAACCGGGGTCGACGAGTTCCTTTAATAAAAAAACAGAATAAAGAAACATGAAAAAGGTTATCAAGAAAGTCCTCATGAGCAAGAAGGCAAGAAACGCTTCTGCTGTCGCTTCGTTGGCAGTCGCTGTGTCAGTCGTGAACGCTCCATGGGGCTAGTTTCCGCCTAGGATTGGGATGTTCATTGTGCGTTTGAGTTATTTATGCCATCCTGGTATTGTATGCCAGGATGGCGTTTGTTATATAAGTATCTTGTCTATGCTATCAAAAATAAAAAACTTGTTGGCGCTTATTTTCGAGCCGAAAAACAAGAGCAATGAGGATTTGGCGCGAAGGGAGTTCATTTTGAACGTGCTTCTTTCTGGGACGATCATTCTTTCTGTCGTGTGTGCCGTTGTTTCCGTTCTTCTCCTGCACATATATTATCAGGAAGCCCATGCGACTCCTTTTCCTATGCTGATAGGGACCATCATTTTCTTCGCTGCTCTTTATTATTTATCCAAGACTGGCAAGGCTAACATATCCGCGTATTTTTTTATCGGGCTTTATTTGCTGTTTTCCGTATATACTTCTTACCGATGGGGCGCTTATGCTCCTCAGGCTCTCTTGATTTTCGCTCTGACCGTGGTTATGTCAGGGATATTGATCAGCACGAGGTTTGCTTTTTTCCTGGTCATTTTTTCTTCGATTTGCATCTTCTCACTGTTTGATCTGCAGTCCAATGGAAGCATCAAGGCAGATCTGTATTGGATGAACCCGGGAGGAATCAGCCGGGGGGATATAATAGTGTATGTGGCAACCCTTTTCGTTATTGCTGTCGTTTCATGGCTTTCGAATCGCGAGATTGAAAAATCCCTTCATCGTGCCAGAAAATCCGAGGCTGAACTCAAAAAAGAGCGTGACATGCTGGAAATCCGCGTTGAAGAAAGGACTGAGGAACTTAAGCGCGAGCAATATGAGAAGATGAGGCAGATGCATAAGTTCGCTGAATTCGGACGCATTTCTTCCGGGCTGTTCCATGACATCACTAATTATCTGACGGCGCTGTCTCTCAATCTTGAAATGGCCAAGGAGAATGGGAAAAAAGAAGTCGACAAGACGCGCAGCTATTTGGAACAGGCGCTCAAGACTTCTTCGAAGATGGAAAATTTTGTTGAGGCCATACAGAAGCAGTTGAAAAATCAGGACAAGCTGGAGCGTTTTTCCCTGATTCAAGAAATCGAACAATCTATCCAAGTTCTCGGATACAGGTCGAAATCTCAGAATGTTGAAATAGCTTTCCCTCACAAGGGGGAGTATTTCCTTGTCGGAAACAATTTCAAGTTCAGCCAGATAATAACCAATGTCATTTCCAATGCTATCGATTCTTATTCTGGCATAGGAGAAGGCGTGAATAAGCAGGTGCTTATAAATATAGGAAAAGAGAATGAGGCGATCATGATAAGCGTTCAGGATCGAGGTTGCGGGATTTCGAAGGAGAATATGGAAAATATATTCACTCCTTTCTTCACTACGAAAAACGGAAATGACGGCACTGGAATCGGGCTTTCGACCATGCTGGAAATTCTCAAGAATGATTTTTCCGGCGAGATCGACGTCAGGAGCGAGGAGGGCAAAGGCACGACAATGAAACTGTATTTCCCGATAGCGAAAGGACTTGTGCAATCGCACAAGTCCTGGAATAAATAAAAAAAATATTCGAATGAAAAGAAAAACAGACTCTGCCATAAGGCGCGGCTTGATTTTTCTGTCCAGGGAACAGCGCGCGAATGGCAGTTTCTTCAGCTTGACCTCTGAAAAGAAGAATAATCTGGAAAATGGGACACACCACCGGTCGACATTCCCCGCCAGCTTGATCCTGTCTTGCCTTAGCGGATTGGCTGATTTCAAAGAAGTTGGAATCGTCCGCAAGAAGGCGGCAGGATTTCTGCTTGGACAGAAAAGCGATTTCTGGTCTTTTAATTATTGGGAACGCGGTTCTTCGGATGAAAAGGAGGCTCCTTATCCGGATGATCTGGATGACACTTTTTCGGCGCTTTTTGCCATCCATGGGTATGATCAGAAGATCATAAAAGGCCGCGATATGGGCAAGATAGTCACTTTGCTGACGGCGACCGAGAAAAAGGAAGGCGGTCCTTATGCTACTTGGCTTGTCCCGAGGAATGCTGATAAGAAGTGGAGAGATATCGATTTGGCCGTTAATAGCAATGTCGCTTCTTTTCTGGCTAGTCAGGATGTGCATCTGGATAGCATGGATTCGCTGGTCGAATCAGCTGTCAGGAAAAACGAATTCATTTCGCCATATTATTATTCTCAGCATTCGGTTATTTATTTCATTTCCAGATTCTATAAAGGGAAATACGTTAAAAAAATAGTAGACGATATTATTTCAAAAAAGCGCAGAGATGGCGGATGGGGGAATGTCCTTGAGACCGCTTTTTGCGTTTCCGCTCTTTTTAATTTCGGATGCGATTTGGAAATCGTCGAAGCAAGCATCGCATATCTTTTGAAAAATGAAAGCAAATGGAAGAAGGCCTATCCTTTCATCATTGAATTAGTGAAAGGCGGAAATAATCACTATTCCGGCGCTCCAGCTCTGACAGCGGCCTTTGTCCTGGAGGCGCTTGGAAAAGCGAGAAGCAGCAGGATCAGGAATGATTCTTTCAAGTCAGCTAATAGAAACAGCGAAACGAAAAGGGAAATGATCCATGAGAGGATCATAAGGAAGACGACTGATATTTTTCCGCAAAGCAAGGGATGTGCCTATAGCGCCCTTTCCAAACAAGCAAAAAAAATGAGCGAATCCTATTATGCTAAGAATATAACCCTTCTTCCTTATGAATTTCATAAATCGCTAGACATTGCGATATCTTCTCGCATTGGGTCTTATGCAATTGAAGAATTCGGAGTTGCCAATCTTTTAGGCTGGATCGCTTATTCTGCTTATGATGATTTTTATGATGGAGAAGGAAAAGCGTCTGAATTGCCTGCAGCTAATCTTTGCTTGCTTGAGCTGACGGCTATTTTCATGAAACATGCTGCTGGTAACAAGGATTTTCTCTCCCTTTTCCATGAGATAATGATTTCGATAGAGGACGCTAATTTGTGGGAAATGGAAAACTGCAGAGCCTCTTTGTCTGGAAACGGTTTTCATTTGCCAAAAAGGCTTCCGGCCTATTCTGATTATTCGAGGTTGGCTGATCGCTCCATGGGTCATGCGCTTGGTCCGATTGCGATCGCTTCCATGCTCGGTTTCAAGAAAAGATCATCGGCAATGAACGGAATCGTAGGGATGTTCCGTTGCTATATAATAGCCAAGCAGCTTAATGACGACGCGCATGACTGGGAAGAGGATATCAGAAACGGGAGCTTGACGCCGGTAGTCTGCATGATTTTGAAGATTTGGCGCAAAAAAAATAAAAACAGAACGGAAATAAATCTCAGCAAAGACATCAGGACTTTCCAGGAGATTTTTTGGTATCAGGTTATCGGAATTGTTTGTAAGGACATTCTTTCCTATGCGGCTAAGGCCCGGGAACAATTGGGTCGCCTGGATATGGTGGAAAATAAGGATTTTTTTGATCGTATGATTGAAAAAGAGGAAAATTCGGCAAAAAAGGCAATCGAGGAGCGGAGCAACACTTTGGATTTCATCAGATCTTTCGATAGCTGACGCGCGTTGAAAATCTGGCATAAAAAACCGGAACTTCATCTCCGGTTTTTTGTTTTTTGGCTTAGGCATAGTATTTTTGGATGATTTTAGAAAATAATCCCTTATTTAGGCTTTAGATTGGAATAGCCTGAAATATTAATGGCTTAAATCAGCCAATAATCGGAATATATGCTTGACTATTTGCTGTTTATTTGCTAGAATGGTCAGTTGATTAGTGAGGAAGCGCCTCCGTCAACGATTAACAGCTAAGTCCCGCTTGCAGAAGAGGAATTATCAGTGGCTTCCATTTTCGGCTCAAAACCGGCATGAAAGCTCATTGACGGGAAGATGAATTTGCGAATGCGTATCATTAGCACGGGATCCGCTCTTATGACACTGGTTGCCATCCTGATCGTTTCAAGCATGGTGGCAGTAAAAGAAGCTGCGGCTAAGGAGTCTAATGAAATAAAAATAAAGTTCGAAGCCGAGAATGACAGGATAATGCTTTCGGAGTCCGAAGATAGTAATTCCTTGCCTTTGTCTGCGGACGAGGGTCAGGAAGGTGACTCAGTGGAAGATGAACATTCCCAGAAAAACAACAAGACAGAGCACAGCAATATTCCTAGCGGTCGATTCGTCATCAATGTTTCCGCATATACGGCTGCTGCTGATGAATGTGGAAAAAGTGACGGAATAACTGCTTCAGGAGCTCGCGTGAAGGAGAACGAGACTATCGCATGCCCTAGGCAGTTCCCTTTCGGAACCAAATTGTTTATCGAAGGTTTCGGAACATATATCTGTCAGGATCGCGGAGGTGCGATCAAGGGAAACAAGGTTGACATGTATATGAAAACGAAAGCTCAGGCTTTCGCTTTCGGAAGACGCAATCTGTTGGCCCATGTAGTCGAATAGTCAGATATTTCGATCAAAAAGCGCTCCAGGGCGCTTTTTGATTGCTTTTGGAAATTGACTTTGCTTTCCTGGTCTGATAGGATTGATACATTGAAAAGCGTTTCAGAAGGTGTTTCCCGCCAAAAACGGTCCGGTGGCCGAGTGGTTAGGCAAGGGTCTGCAAAACCCTGTACGACGGTTCAATTCCGTCCCGGACCTCATCTTGCACAAATTTGCCGCGGTGGTGGAATTGGTAGACACAAGGGACTTAAAATCCCTCGACCGCAAGGTCATGCGAGTTCGATTCTCGCCCGCGGTACGAGGTTTGCATGCGAAAAACAGCCCGAAGGCTGTCTTTTTATTTCCCGTTTTCTATTTTTTCCAGTATCTTGGGTATTCTCCTGAAATCCTTGATGAGCGTTTCCCGCATGCTGCCGTTATAAAGGGCGGCGGCGGGGTGATAAAGGGCATAGAAGACGCGCTTGCCGATATTCGGAAGCTCTTTCCTGAAGGCCTTGCCGTGCGTTTCGGAAATCTTCATGTTTGGGAAAAATCTTCCAAGCGAATGGCGTCCAAGAGTGACGATTATTTCAGGGTCGATTATTTCGATCTGCTGTTCGAGCCACGGCCAGCAAGTCTCGATTTCTTCTGGGGTTGGGTCGCGATTTTCCGGCGGGCGGCATTTGATGACGTTGGCGATATAGATGTCTTCTCGTTTCAGTTTGACGGTTCCAAGCATTTCGTCTAGGAATTTTCCAGCGGCTCCGACGAAAGGCCGTCCGGTCTCATCTTCTTTTTTCCCCGGAGCTTCCCCGATAAGCATGATTTTGGCTTCCGGATTTCCTTCTCCAGGAACGACTCTCAAGCAGCTTGAGCGAAGGGCGCAATTGGAGCACATGCTCATGAGCGCGTCGAGCTGATCTAACTGTTCTTTCTTTGTCATAGGGTTATTTCAGGCTATTGAGCCGCACTAGTTTGAATAGATCATTTTTTGTGTTCCAGATGGCGAATGTCGGCGGATAGTGTTGGTTGGCGACATTCCCCGGATTCAATACCTTGCAATTTCCTATCATTTCTTCCCAAGGTTTATGGGTATGTCCATGAAAAACGAAATCGTATTTCCCAGTTTCGGCAAGTTCTCTCGCGGCTTCTGGAAAATGAACGAAGGCGACTCTTTTTCCATCGAATTCTTCTTCTCCGAAACTTTCTAAAACTTTCGTTTTTCCGTATGCGTGATTCTTGAAGAGCTCTTCCGGGAAATGTCTTTGGTCGGCGTTTCCGAGCGCGAAGAATATCTCTCCTGAAAAGTTCTCGTTGAGATGGCCAAGCGTTTCAACTGTCATCAGGTCTCCGCAGCAGATCATCTTTCCTATTTTTTCTTTACGACAATAGTCCAATACTTTTTCAAGATTAGGGATATTGTCGTGGATGTCCGAGATTATGGCGATATGCATGGGTTTATTTCTTATGGCGGATTCCTTTCAAAAGGGCGATATCTTCTTTGACCGCGTCATGTTCGGTTTCCAGGATCATGGAAATATCATGTTCTTTGGCGAACGCTATTATTTTTTCAAAAGCTCCAAGGCCGATTTCGCCTTTCCCGATATGTTCGTGGCGGTCTTTTTTCGAAGCGAACGCGGTTTTGGAATCATTGGCATGAATGAGTTTTATTTTTTCCAGGCCGATTTCTTCGCCTATTTTCCCCAGTGTATTTTCAGTATCGCGCCAATCGTATCCCGAGGCGAACGAATGCTGCGTGTCAAGGCATGTTCCTGTCAGCTTCGGGTGAGCGACGCCTTTCAGGATGCGACTTATTTCCAAAAAATTATCGCCGATTATTTTCCCGGCACCGGCGCTGTTTTCGATGAGAAGCTCAGCGCTTCCGGCATATCCGTCGAGGGATTTTCTGAACATCTCGATGGTCTTTTCTATGGCGGCGTCCTTTTCCATTTCTCCGGCTGATCCGAGATGGGTCATGACATATCTGGCGCCGAGAAGGGATGCGCGCTCCAGTTCTTCGCGGATGACTTTTGCTGAACCATAGCGGATGCGGTTGTTTTCGGAGGCCAGGTTTATATAATAGGGGGTGTGAACGACAGTAAGTCTGATTTTATATTCGGATATGTTGCGCTGAAAGGATTCTAAAAGGCCGTCAGTGATTTCAGGCGCATTCCCGCCGCGAGGCGAGCGGGTGAATATCTGCATCGCTTCAGCCCCAAGCGAAGACGCGCGTTCAGGCGCCTTGTCTATTCCTCCAGCAATTGAAACGTGGCAGCCGATCAGCATAGCATTTAAAGTTTCTTATTATATGTTTGCGTATGCCATCCTTTGCCTAAAAGGCGCAAAAAACATGACGCGCGACATATACAAAATACCATATTTCGATGGCAAAATACAGCTATTCTATTCTCCAGCCGTCTTCTGTTTCGACTATCTTTCCTTTGATTTCGAATCCTGAAGCAAGCTTGTGCCCGCCGCCTCCGAATTGGGCGGCTATCTTGGAAACATCCATGTCTTTGTATTTCTCGCTCCGGAGGCTTCCTTTTATGATGCCGTTATCGCGTTCGGAAAGGATGAGAGCGAATTTCGTTCCAGGAACGGTATTCAGGATGCTCGCGACCTGAGCGATATCTTCAGAAGTCGCTTCGCATTCCTCAAGGTCGTTTTTGGTGAGAGCGGAAACTATCATTCCGTTTTTGGGGTTTATTTTGGCCTTGTCAAAAGCCCTTCCCCAAAGCTTGAGAGTGGATATCTTCTTATTGCTGAAAGAAGTTTCGACTATTTTCGATATTTGCGCGCCTTCTTTCATCAGGCTTGAAACTGCGTCGAGAACCTCAGGCGTAGTGTTGGAATGCTGGAGCATGCCTGTGTCGGAAAGGATCCCAAGCATGAGAGCCGTCGCGCCTTTCCTGCTGATTTTGACCTCGCTGAATCGGAACAAGTCATATATGATCTGACAGACAGAGGAATACGCGGGATCTATTATGTTTATGTCTCCGCGGATGCTGATGTCAGGATGGTGGTCGATAAGGGCCGTTATCTGATCCGGTCCCAAAGAAGGAATCAGTTTTTCGAAACCTCTTTCAACGCTATCGGTTGCGATCAGGAGCTTGTATTTGCCGATTTCGAGCTGATCCGGATGGATGAATTCTTCTTGGAAAAGAGGCAGGAAGAAAGAAGGGAACTGGTCGAAGCAGCAGATGTCGGAGCGTCCGCCCAGAGCCTGGATATATTCCTTGAGCGCGACAACCGATCCTACGGTGTCGCCGTCCGGAGACGAGTGCGCGAAAAGAAGGATTCTTTCGGAACCTTTTATGGCATAGTTGAGAGTATGGAAATCTTTGGCGAATTTGTGCATCTGGTTGGGTCTAGCCGGCTTTATCAAAAAAAGCGACCGGGATATGGCCGCACCGAACGATCTTATAGCTGCCCTTGCCGGGCCTTTATAATTCCTTTAGGATATCTTCCACTTTCTGCGCTTCTGACTCGGTCGAGTCGATGAGGAAAGTGACGCGGGGAATCGGCTTCATATTCAGTTTTTTGTTGAGATTCCCCTGGATGCGGTAGATTTCATTCTGGAGGGCTTTTTTCGCGTATCCCGTCTCTTTTTCCGGGAAAATACTAACGAATACACGAGTATAGCGAAGATCAGGACTCGTGTCAACCTTGGAAATCGTGATGAAAACACCCGATTTCATATTGAGTTCCCGGGAGATGATTTCTCCCAGATGATTTTTTATAAGTTCGTTTATCTTTTCAACTCTAAGAGACATGTGGCGTTTTGTTAGAGGGTTTTCTTCTTAAGCTCCTCTTTGTATGAAGTGAGGATATCATCTTCTTTTATCTTGGTTTCTCCTAGGAACGTTATGCCGCATTCCTTGTTTTTGGCGCATTCATCCACGTTGACCTTGTTTTCCTGGAGATTTCCTAGTTTTCCCTTGCCGATCACGCGGTCTTCGCGAACGACTTCAATAAGCGAATCATTCACGATCTTGCCGCTCAATATCTTTCCTCCGACGATCATATCTTTCTTGCCGGTCTTGAATACGGCGAGCACTTTCAATTTTCCGAACTCGGTGCGCTCATATTCTTCAGGAAGGAGGGCAGTGAGCCTGGCTTTGATATCCTCAACCAGCTCATAGATGATCTTGTATGTCTTGATTTCGACTTTGCTGGCTTCGGCCATTCTCTTGGCGACAGGCGTCGTCTCGACATTGAAGCCGAAAACGACCGAATTGGAGCTTGATCCGAACCGGATGTCCGACTCGGTGATGTTCCCGATTCCGAGCGAGACGTAGTCGATAGCGACCTCGTCTGATTTTATTTCGCTAAGAATCTGCTGGATGGCTTCAAGAGAACCTTGAACGTCTGATTTCAATATCACGTTGAGCTTTATGGTCTTCTCGTTTTCGATCGATTTGTATATGGTTTTCGCCGTGACTGAATTCAGCTTATCCTCCGTCGATCCCTTCATGTGTTCCATCTGTGTTCTGGCTTGCGATTTGCTGCTGGCGACCTGGAGGATGTCGTTCGTGTTGGGGGTGGCGTTGAGTCCGATCAGGCTTATCGGCATCGATGGTCCGGCCTGGAGGACTCTTTTTCCAGTGAAGTCCTCGATTCTTCGCACGCGTCCGAAAGTTTCCCCGGCGATGATGTCCTGCCCTTCCTTGAGCGTGCCGGTCTTCACGAGAATAGTCGAAACCGGGCCTTTATTAGGATCAAGATGCGCTTCCAGAACCACGCCGAGCGCATCGCGTTCGTGGATTGCTTTGAAATCCTCCACTTCCGAGAGAAGCAGGATGTTGTCCAAAAGCTCATCGATCCCGATGTTCTGCTTGGCGCTTATTTTCGAACTCAGGACTTGTCCGCCCCATTCTTCGAGGAGGATTCCGTTTTCAGCCAGTTCCTGCTTGACGCGCTGAACATTGGCTTCGGGTTTGTCTATCTTGTTTATGGCGACAACGGTCGGTATTTTCTTAGCAAGCAGGTATTCGATAACTTCCTTGGTCTGAGGCCTTACTCCGTCGTCTGCCGCTACGACCAGGACCGCGATGTCAGCGATGGATACCCCGCGTTCACGCATGGCACTGAAGGCTTCATGTCCCGGAGTGTCGATGAAGGTTATGAGCTCTCCTTTCTTCCTGACCTGATAGGCGCTTATGTGTTGGGTTATTCCGCCGCTTTCTCCTAGGGCAACGCTGGTTTTCCTGATGGTGTCGAGAAGGGTTGTCTTTCCGTGGTCGACATGGCCGAGAATAGTGACGATTGGTGGGCGCTTTTTCAGATTCTCGTCAGACGCTCTTTCTTTCTTGACGATTTCCAACAGTTTCTCAAGCGTCATCCTGGTTTCAGCTTCTCTCACTTCCTCTTCCACTTTGTATCCGAGATCCTGGGCTATTATAGAGGCGGTTTCGAAATCTATGCGTTCGTTGATAGTGGCCAAAATGCCGTTTTTCATGAGTTCGGTTATGACGATGTTGACCGGCATGTCCAAAACCTCGCTGAATTTCTTCACGGTGATAAGCTGGGGAAGGCTGACTTGTTTCTCTTTTTTTTCTATCATTATGAGTTGTCAATTGGATGAATTATTGCTCTATTTTGCTTCCTTGCGTCATGGCAAGCTTGATGACCTGCTTTTCTTCTTCTGTTAGGGGATATTTTTCCGATTTGCCGCTGGAAATCGATTTCGAATATACCCTGGTCCCTTCGCGAGTATATAGTGAAGTGATTACGACCCCGTTGTTTTTCCCGTCAAGCATGGCGATGGCGAAGCTCTGGTCGCCCCCGACATCTTTGAACGGATTGAAGCGCAGCGACGCGAATTTGTGCAATCCGCTGAATGCCAAACTGTGGATCTGGTTGGATATGTTGTATAGCTCCTGAATATCCCTGTCAAGTATCTTGATGCTTTCCCCGTGGCTCAATAGCAGTTCTTCGAGATTAGGCTGCTTTTTGCCAGTGAATATTTTCCTGAGGATTTCATGGGTGGAATTTATCTTCTTCCTTGAAATGATGATCCAGATGATGAGGACAATAAAAAAAAGGACATTCCCGAGAATGGATATCAGGGCGAGCAGATTCGGATTCATTATTATGCTGGTCATAGGCCTTTGTCATTCTAGACCAAGGCTAGCATTTATATAGGCTCGTGTAAAGGGATAAATGGGCGGAAATACGGCGGGCGAATCTCGCCTTCGCGTATCCATGGCGGACTTCTTCGCGACATGGATCGCTTCAACGGACGAATCCCGCTTTCGCAGGCTAGGCGGACTTCGTCCGCCGTAGCCCGCTTCAGCGGGCGAAGGCGGAAGAGGTGGGATTTGAACCCACGAAGACATTTCTGCCTTGCAGCTTTTCGAGAGCTGTGCCTTCAACCACTCGGCCACTCTTCCATATGTTTCATTTTCACTATTCCAAGTTATAGGATTTTCGGGATATTCGCAAATGCATGCAAATCGATATTTGTTGATTTCAATATTTTATTGTAGAATTGGGCTATAGAAAAAGATAGTATGTAAATTTTTTTCAAAGAACAAAATGGAGGAGATAAAGAATGTTTCAATAGAGGGGGGTAGCCTCGGAGCTAAATTCATAGATCCTGAAAAAGTGATTGAGAGCTTGGAAATACTGCCCGGAATGTCCGTTGCGGAATTCGGATGCGGAACCGGATTTTTTGTTTTTCCGGTTTCCAAGAAGGTATCGGAGAGCGGACGCGTGTATGCTCTTGATATCCTGAAAGAGAAGCTGGAAGCAATCGAGTCTCAGGCCAAAATAAACGGGATGAGCAACATAATCGTCAAAAGGGCTAATCTTGAGGCGGTGGGCGGATCGAAGCTGGAAGAAAACAGCATAGATTGGGTTTTTATGGTCAATATGCTTTTTCAAAACAAGCAAAAGGATCTGATTATCGCTGAGGCCAAGAGGGTCTTGAAGCCGAAAGGCAAGATGCTCATAATCGAATGGAATGGAAATGATTCTTCTTTCGGTCCGGCAAGGGATATAAAGCTTTCCAAAGAGGAATTGCTTGCCCTTGGAGAAGATAGCCAGATGGCCTTTATAAAGGACATCGAAATAAGCGATTTCCATTACGGCCTAATATTCGCAAAATGAAAAAGGAAATAAAAACAATCCTGTTGGTTTTCTTCGTTTTCGGAACGCTATTGGTTTCCGGATGCGGATGCAAGCAGTCGTCAAACAATTATCGGATGAACCTCGAGGTGTGGGGTTTTTTGGATGACAGGGAGGCTCTCTCGGCCGTTTTTGACAATTATAAAAAGATAAACAAGAACATTGCTGGGATAACATATAGGAAGCTCTCTACTGATACATACAAGAAAGAGCTGATCGAAGCTTTAGCTTCCGGTCAAGGGCCTGATATTTTCATGATCAGCAATTCGTGGCTTCCTAGCTTTCAGAACAAGCTCGTCTCTGCTCCAGCCGATATCTTCAACGAGCAGACCTATCGGAACAATTTCGTCGATACGGCTTCTGATGACTTCATTTCTCAAGGATCGATTTGGGCAGCGCCGCTCAGTGTCGATTCCCTGGGTCTCTACTACAATAAGGACATGTTCAATGTTGCCGGGATAACCTCTCCTCCGAAAACATGGAATGAATTCCTGAGCGATGTCAAGCTGCTGACAAGAGTGGATAGCGACGGGGAGATAACCCAGTCCGGTGTCGCCATGGGCACGGCATACAACATCAATCGTTCGACCGACCTGCTTGGCATGCTCATGCTGCAAAGCGGAACGAAGATGTCCAATGAGGATCTCCAAGTGACTTTCAATAGCGATAACGGAAGAAACGCTCTTAATTTCTATACCCAATTCGCGAAATCAGCTTCTCCCACTTATTCATGGAACCCCAAGATGCATTATTCCATCGACGCTTTCTCAGAAGGCAAGACGGCTATGATGTTCAATTATTCATGGCACATCCAGACGATCAGGAGCAAATCCCCGAAGCTGAATTTCGCCGTTGCCAAAATCCCCCAATTCTCGGAATCCGCCCCGGTAAACTACTCCAATTATTGGGCGATGACCGTCGCTAAGAACAAGATAGCGAGCGTGCCGTCAGGCAATCCGGCTGTTTCCAACGACATTCGCGTCAAGGAAGCTTGGAAGTTCATCAGATATTTGACTGCCAAGCCGGACGGGACTTTGGCGGCAGCAGATCAAAGCATCGGAAGCGTGACCGATAAGAATTTCGATCCGGCAGCGACCTATCTTGAAAAGGACAAGAGCCCCGCGGCCAGGAAAGACCTCATCGAAGCCCAGAAGACCGATCCCGATCTCGGCGCGTTCGCTTGGGGAAACCTGATTGCGAGGAATTGGAAGCAGGCCGATCCTGAATCGGTCGAACTGATAATGAGCGAAATGATCGATCAGGTCAATAAAGGGAATGCCGGCGTCGATGAGGCGATAAATGCCGCAGTTTCGAAAATAAACAAATCGATATCGAAATAAAATAAATAAAAAATATTTTTTATGAAAAAGGGATATTTATTTCTGGGAATCGTTTTTTCGCTAGGTGTTTTCTTTGGAAGCTTTTCGGTGGCGAAGGCGGCTGAACAATGCTGCATGACATATAACTCTTCCACTGGCTCCTGGGATCTTAGTAGCGATGTAACTAACTGTACTGGAACAGTAGTTGATTATAGCTGTTCTGGCTCTTCATCAAGTTCCGATGCGTCCAGCGACAGCTCTTCCAGTATGACTTTTGCTAATCCCCTCAAATACGATTCCATAAGCGCTTTCCTGACAGCCTTCCTGGAAAACCTGCAGGGGATAGTGGCGACGATCGCGGTTATCTTCATCATCATCGGCGGCATCATGTATATGCTTTCAGCGGGAGATCCGAAGATGATTACCCGTGCCAAGGACGCTATTTTCGCTGCCATAATCGGATTAGCAATCGTTCTAGCTGCTCCGACATTCTTGAAAGAAGTAAGGAATATTCTGGGTGCGAAAAGCAGTTCTTCAGGCGATCAATCTGTCGACTCAGCCCTCAGTCTCCTGGATATCGCTAACAACGTCCTTACTTTTCTGTTGTCGATTGTCGGTATCCTTGCTATAATATCGATGGTGATTGGAGCGATAATGTATCTGACGGCATACGGGGATGAGGACAGGACCAAGACGGGGAAGAAGATCATAACATATTCCCTGATCGGCATAGCGGTTGCGCTGGCCGCGCTCATTCTGGTCCAGCAAGTCGGGACGCTTCTGGGGAACAGTTGATGAAAAAGATAGAATTTGGATAAAAAACAATTTATGCCATGGGCAAGCGCCCATGATCGGAAGGAGGTGTTATATGACGAATAAAACAAAAAAGGTTGCTTATTTCATCGGATCCCTGGCTCTGACTGCTCCTTTTGCTGTTCTTGCCGCCGGTCTCGATCCGACAGCTGGAGGTAGCACGGGATTGCCGGACAGTTCCCTTACTGATATAGTGAAGAGCATCATGAACTGGCTCCTGATGATGATCGGAGTGTTCGCAGTCATCGGATTCGCTATCGCTGGAGTGCTGTATCTCACTGCTGCTGGCAATGAGAAGCAAGTCGATAGGGCGAAAAGCGCTATGACCTATTCCATTATCGGAGTTATCGTGGCTATTGCCGGATTAGTGGCTCTTAAAGTCGCCAATAATATTCTGGGAAGTTCGAACAATTTCTAGCAAGGAAAAACCAAAATAAAAATAAGAATCCCCGGAACGGGATTTTTATTTTTACCTAAAAGCAGTCGGGTATATTAGCAAAAAGAGAGGCATGATTTGTCGCTGATACTATCCGTGGTATAATATATTCATCAAATCTAAATAATGAATAAAAAAATGAAAAACAAAAATGGGATGCGGTTTCTTGGTTTGGCTGTTTCTTTGCCTATGGGATTGCTGTCGGCTTTTGATGCCGCGAAAGCCTATGGAGAAACCTATGGCGGTTGGAGCATTGATGATATGACTGGCTATGGGCTTCCAGATTCTACCATTACGCAAATAATCATCGGTATCCTTTCTTGGCTGCTGGCTATCTTCGGGGTTCTGGGCGTTGTCGGATTCCTTGTCTCGGGAGTCATGTATCTGATTTCTTTCGGCGATGATGATATGATGAAGAGGGCTAAGAATGGGATGATGTATTCTATCTACGGAATAATAGTCGGTCTTGCCGGACTGGTTGTCATCAGGGCGGCATACACTCTTTTGAATGGAGGAGCTTTCTTTTAAATCAGTGAATATGAAAAAAACAAAAAAGATAATCCTGACATTATCCTTGGCGGCGCTTCTTTTTTCCTTGAAGGCTCACGCCATAGATTATCCGGAAGAGACCGGCCTTCCCGAGGGGACCGATATCCAAGGGATTCTGGAAAACATCCTCAGCTGGCTGCTGGGGATAGTCGGAACGCTGGCGCTCATCAGTTTTGTCATTTCCGGCATGCAGTATTTTCTTGCGACCGGAGACGACAAGGCGATGGGGACAGCCAAGAAAACGATGATGTATTCGATTATCGGCATCATCGTGGCGCTTTCCGGCTTCATCGCTATTCAGGCAATAAATTCGCTTCTGACGGGAGGGTATTCAGTGTAGCTTTGTTTTTATGAAAAAAAGAAAGGCGCTTGCGGAACTGATGTCCGCAAGCGCCTTTTGTGATGCCTCCCTACTTCTTGAAAATCTGAAGCGGAGAGCATGTTCCCTGACCGCATCTTAGTCTGATGCACATCTTATTTTCCAGAGAAAAAGAAGGTCCTTTCTTGAAGCTCCTCCCTTCGTCAAAAGAAACTTCTGCGAAGTAAGGGTTTAGGATGTAATTTCCTGGCTGAAGATCACAGACAACCGTTGCATAGCCATTTTCCAATTTCATGGGCAGGCTTTTCACGGGATCTTCATTTTTTTGATTAACATCCGATTTTGCTTTTTCGGCAGATGCTTTATCCGAAAGAGCCTGTTGCTCCTTTTGCCATCGATGATATTCATCGACAGTCATATTTTTCTGCGCTGCGGAAATCGCATCGCTATATTCAGCAGGAAGCTTTTTGCCTGGATTGGCCTTTTGCCATCCTAATGCTTCAGCCAATAATTGGTTATTAGCCGCTTCGGTCTGTTGTGATTGAACATCGCGGATCTTGTTTATCAGCTGAGCTGTTGAACGCGGAGTGAAGCTGAGACTATTCAATCCGAGGAACTCCCTTGCTTGAGGAAATCCTATAGATACGCCGGATAGTATGTAAAACATCAGCGTAGCCGTTATTATCCATCGGAGCAAAACTTTGGACAATGACCATTTCCCAAGCAATGCTAATACTGTTGTTGTCATTAATACTATCGTCATGACAACGCTGGAGCTGGCAAAAGCCTCCAGTCCGCATAGATAGTTTTGAAATATGACCAGGAAAAGCAATTGGATCGCTAATACCCACCTGATCATGTCGAGGTATAATCTCGTTGCTGGATTGTCTAGGATCCCCGTTGCGGTTGCTGTTTTCGAACTGCCGAACAGCTGAAACGCTGCGCCTGAAAACTCGATAACTTCGCCGGCAATATGTACCTGCAGTGTCCTCCATGAAAAAACGAGACGCACTGCTGATGCGGCAACTACGGCCACGATGATAACCGATGACCAGCAAAACAACCTCGCCGATCCACCGATCATAAAGAAATGAAAGCTAGCAATAGTGGCCATTCCCAGTAGGGTTGCCATTGCTACAAAAAGCATTGCCCAAAACAGTCTAGCTGTGAATCCCTTAAGCATGCTGCGCAGGGAATTAATCATATATCCAAACATAGCCTTCTCCTCAGAGATTCGCGTTAGGAGCGGAAAAGCTTTTTCCACCAGGGCCGATTTCTGAATTCTTCATCATAATCCCTGGTTGTGTCACTGGCATCCTTCAACATCTGTTCGATCAATGCCTTGAATCCAGCGACGTTTTCACACAGGAATGGGAGAACGGATTCCTTCATGAGCCTTTGGAATTTTTCTAGGCTAGTGGACGAATCCACTGCTCCACCAACTGCAATTATATACAATATGACCTGTGCCTTATTGGAACAACGCATTCCGATTTCTCTTAGAATCGTTATTCCGGCTCTGACTTTCCCAGGCTCAACATCGTCCTTATCCTTGAAGGTTACAAGGAGTCTAAAACTCCTTGCGAAATGAGTTCCTTTTCTTGCATCAAAGTATGCCAGATCTAGCATGGCATCCAGCAGCATCTCTTTTTGGTAGCTGGACAGTCCGCACTCGGCAAGATCTTTCGCGAAAAAGTTTTCATCTTCCCACGATTTGCCGTCGACGAGTCTCTGCTTTATTGCCTCTTGAATCGGGCTACTGAGCCCTAGGGTTGTATACATCTTTTTGGCTCCGTCCCAAATCTTCTTCAGGAGGACAAAAAGGGCACCCTCGGCCAACGCCTCAGTGAAAAAACCAATTATGGACATGACGGTATCCCCTCTCGTTTTAAATTGTCAAAGAGCCTAGAGGCTCTCATTTGCCTCATTCTTGCAGGAACATCCTGCAACACCTGATACTAGCACAAAACAAGAAAAAAGTCAATGATTGCGATGGCTTGTCTGAGCCAATTTTCCGGCTGTTTTTTTGCGAGCGCAAGCAGGAAACGGAAAATCCGGCTGATAGCGCCTATTTGAGCCGAAATTGACATAATCGCCTCCAGCTGATATAATGACCCAAGATGAATGTTTGCTAATGGAAGTTCGCGGGAAGCGAACTTTGTTTATTAATAAGGATAAAACCATAAAACTATGCCAAGAAAAAAGGTACAGAAGGAAGAAGAGAGCCAGCCAGGAAAGATGGGTGATTTCGGTTCAGCTATAACCCAGATCTGCGAAGAGAAAGGGATCTCCAAAGATCGCGTGATCGAAACCATCGAAGCGGCTCTGGCTGCCGCATACAAGAAAGACTATGGAAAGAAAGGGCAGAACATCCGCGCCGCTTTCAACGAAGTCGACGGCGGAACCAAATTCTATTTAGTCAAAGAGGTCGTTGATGAGACCATGCGGGAATTCGTTGAGGAAGAAGAAATAGAGGAAGGACAAGAACAATCTGAGAGTGGGCATGTTCATGTTGCGGCAGAGCCCGCCTCCATCCCGCTTAGCGGGACTACGGCGGGTGAAAACGAGGAAGAAAAACTGCCTCGCTTCAATCCTGAGCGAGATCTGACCATGGACGAAGCCAAGGAAATCAAAGCCGATTCCAAAGTCGGAGACATAATCGAAATCGAACTTCCTGAAGAGAAGGATTATGGCCGAGTTGCAGCACAGACTGCCAAGCAGGTCATTATCCAAAGGATCCGCGAAGCCGAAAGGGATTCCATGTATGACGAATACAAGAACAAGGAAGGCGAAATAGTGAGCGGCATCGTTCAAAGAGTCGAAGGCAGGAATGTTTTTATTGATCTCGGAAAATCTGTCGGCGTGCTCTTCCCTAATGAGCAGATGGAGAGGGAAAACTACCGCATCGGGCAAAGAGTGAAGGTATATCTCATGAAAGTCGATTCAGGTAGCAAAGGTCCCGGCATAACGCTGAGCCGCGTGCATCCCGAAATGGTCAAGCGCCTTTTCGAGCTTGAAGTCCCTGAGATATTCGCTGGAACAGTCGAAATCAAATCCATCGCGAGAGAAGCCGGAGAGCGCACCAAGATTGCCGTCTCGTCGACTGAAGAAGGAATCGATCCGATCGGATCATGCGTCGGGCAGAAGGGAACGAGAGTGCAGGCCATTATCGACGAGCTGGGCGGGGAGAAGATCGATATTGTGCTTTGGAATGATGACATCTCGAAATTCATTTCAGCTGCGTTGAGCCCTGCCAAAGTCCTTAATGTCAACATAAACGAAGACAAGAAAGAAGCTATCGTGAACGTTCCTGAAGACCAGCTGTCGCTTGCCATCGGAAAACGCGGACAGAACGTCCGGCTGGCCGCCAAGCTGACCGGATGGAAGATCGATATTTCCGGCGTGGGAGCGGATGAAAGCAAGACTGAAGAAGAAGCTGAAACTGAAGCAGGATCCGATGCTCAGGAAGCGGAAGATTCCACTGAAGAATAATAACTACTTGATGTCAAAAGATATGGCAAAGACTATTATTATAGGGCACAAAAATCCTGACACCGATTCGGTTGTCGCGGCTTTGGCTGCTGAAAGATACTATAAGGAAGTCCTCAAGATAGACGCGAAGGCTTATAGTGCCGGAGAGATCAACAACGAGACCAAGTTCGTTCTGAAAACGCTTTCATTGAAGGCCCCGAGCCTCTTGAAAGCTGTCAAAAAAGATGACGCAGTTGTCCTGGTCGATCATAACGAATCCGGCCAGATCGCAGACGGGATATCCGCCTCTCAGATCGCGGGACTGATCGATCATCACAAGATTATTTTCGAAACCGAGCGCCCGATATCCATTCGCGTGGAACCGATCGGAAGCACCTCATCCCTGATTGCGAAGATGTATTTCGAATCAGGCAGGAAGGTATCCGCAAGCCTTGCCAAACTGCTTCTTTCGGGAATATTGTCTGACACGCTGGGACTATCCGGACCGACTACGACCGATGAGGACAGGAAAATCGTGAAAGCACTCAATAAGATCGCCAATATCGATATCAAGGAATTCGTCAGCGAGCTGTTCGCTGCCAAATCCAGCCTCAAAGGGATTTCGATCGAGACGCTGATCACCCAGGATTACAAACTGTTCGAAATGGGGCGCAGCAAGGTCGGTATCGGAGTCTGGGAGACCACCGATCCTGAAAGCGTGAATGCCGAGAAGGCGAAAATCCTCAAACTACTTTTCGAAAAGAAATTCAAAGAGAATCTGGATTACATCTTCTTCTTCGTGGTGGATATCATCAAGCAGGGAAGCGTCCTGTATCTCATAAGCGATAACGAAAGCGAGCTTGCCAAGAAGGTTTTCAAGGGAAAGATCGAGGATAACGGAATGGTTCTTGAGGGAATAGTTTCCAGAAAGAAGCAGATGGCTCCGGTTCTGACCGCGGCATTAAGCAAATAATTTTTTGAGTCTTATTATGATAAAGAAACTGACAGGATCGAAAGTCGAAATAACAAGGGAAATCCCGAGCGCTGTTTGGGAGAAATATATCGCGTCAGCTGTCAGCGACGCAGCCAGCGAATTCAAGTTCCAGGGGTTCCGCCCAGGGAAAGCTCCGAGGCATCTTGTGGAGCAGAAGGTCGGCAAGGACATCATCCTCAACAATGCCGCTGAAAAAGCTATCAGGAAAGACTATGTCGATTATGTCGTCGCTGAAAAGATGGACGTGATCGGAATGCCGGAAGTGAAGATCGTGAAGCTTACTGAAGGAGAGCCAATGACATATGAAGCACGGGTTGCGGTTATGCCGGAAATAAAGATCGATGCCAAATATAAGGACGAAGTGAAGAAGGTCAACGCTGAATTTTCCGGAAAGACTTTCGAAGCTGACGAAAAGGAAGTGGAGCTTGAGCTGGAAAGGCTTGCCAACAGCAGGGCGAAGCTGGTGACTGTCATGCGCGAGGCAAAAAATGAAGACGCGGTCGAGATCGATTTCTCTGTCTTGGTCGGCGGCGTTCCTATTGAAGGAGGAACCAGCAAGAACCACGCGTTAGTTATCGGCAAAGGAGTTTTCATTCCTGGATTCGAAGAGAACCTGATCGGCATGAAAGAAGGGGATGAGAAAGAATTCGAACTCAGCTTTCCGAAAGACTATCACAAAGAAGATCTCAAGGGGAAACTCGCTACTTTCAAAGTGAAGATGAATATGGTTCAGGAGCGCGAGATTCCGAAAGTCGATGACGAGTTCGCCAAATCGCTCGGCAATTTCGAGAATCTTGAGGCGATCAAGAAGAATATGCGGGAAGGCATGGCGCATGAGAACGAGCATCGCATCAAAGAGGAAAGGAATGCCAAATATATCGAAGCCATGATTGCCAATTTCAAAGGCGAGCTGCCGGAGACCATGATTTCCGAGGAGCTCAAGAAAATGATGCACGAATTCGAGCATCAAGTGGGCTCGATGGGCATGACTATGGATGAATATCTTGCGCGCATCGGAAAGAAGAAATCGGACATGGAAAAAGACTGGAAGCCGCAGGCGGAGAAGAGGGTGAAATCAGCCTTGGCTCTTCGTGAAATCTCCAAGGAAGAATCGATCGAAGTCCCTCATGAAGAGATCGAAGCCGAGATGAATAAGACACTTCAATATTACAAGAGCGTCAAGAACGTCGAGAAGGACATCGATCTGGAAAGGCTCTATAATTACACGAAAGTGACTCTTGAAAACGACAAGGTGTTCGAAATGCTCGAGAAACTGAAATAGGCGCAGGAAATAGCAACGGATTGCATATAGAAACGCATAATCCATAACTGAATAAAAAATATGCAGAATCAATACCTTATCCCGACAGTCATCGAAAAAACCGGCTATGGGGAGCGGGCCTATGACATATATTCGAGGCTTCTCAAGGACAGGATAATTTTTCTTGGCGGTCCGATCGATGATGTCTCGGCCAATAGCGTGATAGCTCAGCTGCTGTTCCTGGACTCCCAGAACGGCAAGGAAGATATCAAGCTCTATATCAATTCGCCAGGCGGATCAGTCACTTCAGCGCTCGCCATATATGACACTATGCAATATGTGAGGGCTCAGGTCTCGACGATCTGTATCGGCATGGCAGCGTCGGCTGCAGCGCTTCTCCTGGCGTCAGGCGCCAAGGGGAAAAGGATAATCCTGCCGAACGGGGAAGTCATGATCCATCAGGTGATGGGCGGAGCCCAGGGGCAAGCGACGGATATCGATATCCAAGCCCGCCATATCCTGAAGATCAAGGAGCGGCTCAATGAGATATTGTCCAAACACACCAAGCAATCGGTTGCCAAGGTGGCCAAAGATGCCGAGCGCGATTATTTCATGAGCGCCGAAGAGGCGAAAAAATACGGAATAGTGGACAAGATCATCAAATAGCCTTCATTGCTGTTCAGAATAAAAAAAGCTTCCTTTCTTAAGGAAGCTTTTTTTATGTCTTGTTGCGAAGGGTTATTCCAATGCCTCGAGCAGGCTCTCCCCGGTCATTTCCTTGGGTTTTTCTATTTGCATGATGTCCAGGATGGTCGGGGATATATCGCTCAGGAGGCCGATTACTTTCGGTTCTCCCTGATCCCTTTTCTTTTCGGAATGGTTCTCGTTGGTGATGAACCAAAGCGGGACCGGGTTGGCGGAATGTTCGGTATCTTTCTCTCCAGTGTGGCGGTTTATCATCTCTTCGGCATTGCCATGGTCGGCCGTTATGAGCAGGCACCCGTTTTTCAAGAGGATCTCTTTGATCAATCTCTCAAGGCAGGAATCGATCGTTTCGACGGCTTTTATAGCGGCCTGTTCGTTTCCGGTATGGCCGACGATATCGGCGTTGGCGAAATTGACCAAGACGAAATCGTATTTGTCTTTTTCCACCAGGCCGATGATCTTGTCGGTTATTTCATTCGCGCTCATTTCCGGCGCTTCGTCGAAGCTGCCCACGTTCTTCGACGGGATGATGACCCTGTCTTCTCCGGGATACGGTTCTTCGTTGCCTCCGTTGAAGAAATATGTGACATGGGCGAACTTTTCCGTCTCAGCGATTCTCAGCTGCTTCATCTTGTGATCAGCTAGGACTGACGCGAGGCACACCTTGACTTCGATAGGAGGGAAAGCGACTTCTGTCGGGAGGTCTTCCTCGTATTGGACCATTGTCGCGAACAGGATGTTCTTTCTCCGGCTGCATTTGAATTTGTCGAACCCCGGAACAACGAAGGCTTTCGTCATCTGACGCGCCCGGTCTTCGCGGAAGTTGAAGAAGATAACCGCGTCATTGTCTTTTATCTCTCCGATCGGCTGGCCGTTTTCAGTAACGGCAGCTGGCTCTATGTATTCGTCGAATATTTCCTTGGCATATGACTTCTGGAGATAATCTATCGGGTCCTCGGTTGTCGGACCTTTGCCTTCGACTATGGAACAATACGATTTCTCGACCCTGTCCCAGTTGTTGTTGCGATCCATGCCATAATATCTTCCGCCGATGGTCGCTATGCGTCCGACTTTGTATAATGCTGTCCTGTTCTGCAGCTCTCTTAGGGTTTCTACTCCCGAGGTCGGAGGGGAGTCCCGTCCATCGATGAAGGCGTGGATGAATACCCGTTCCAATTTCTGATCGCGCATAAGCTCAAGAAGGGCATACAGGTGATCCAAATTGGAATGGATGCTGCCTTTTCCGACAAGGCCCATGATATGGAGGGCGCTTTTATTATCCTTGGCGTGATTGATGGCTTTCAGGAAGGCCGGGTTCTTGAAAAACTCCCCGCTTTGGATGGACATAGTTATGCGGGGAAGGCTTTGGTATATGACTTGCCCGGTTCCGAGCGATATGTGCCCGACTTCCGAGTTTCCCGGCTCTCCCCAGGGAAGGCCGACTGAGATGCCGGATGCCTGAATGGCGGCATGCGGATAGAACTCGTTCATTTTTTCGATGGTAGGCAATTCGGCTTCGGCGATGGCGTTTCCGCGATCCTTGTCTCCTAGTCCCCATCCGTCCAGGACAACCAATACGACAGGTTTTTGCATATGTTTGAATTGCTTGCGGCATTAATTCGGCTTATTGACCTAATGATACCATCCGGGAGCTTCTTTGACAAAACGGGTGCAGTATAATACCATATAAGGCGTATGTAATTCATAATAGCTGTCGGATTTAGTTGATAAATAATAAAGCAATTAGGCTAAAAAATGGAAATATTTGCTGAGGAAAGCTCGAAACTATGATTTATCAATTGAACAGAAAAAAAACATATGGGAATAGCACTGATTCTTGGAATCGGCGTTTTGTCTTTGGCTATCGGTTCCGTTTCCGGTTATGCCATAAGGAAGTCGATTGCTAAAAAGCAGCTCGACACTGCCGAAGGTAAAGCGGAAAAGCTCGTAGACGAGGCAGAGAAGAAATCGAAGGAAATAGTCCTTGAAGCGAAGAACAAAGCTGTCGGAATACTTGAGGACACGAAAAGGAAAGAAGAAGAGCGCGAGAAGCAGATTCTCCGCACAGAGGAGAGGTTGGAAAAAAGAGAGAGCGTGATCGACAGCAAGATGGCTGAAATCGATCGCGGCAGGGCTGCTCTTGAGAAGAAGGCTGAGGAGATCAGGAATATCAGGAAGGAAGTAGAGCAGATAAAAGAACAGGAACTCAAAAGGCTTGAAAAAATAGCCGGCCTTTCGCAGGAGGCGGCAAAGCAGATCCTTCTTCAGCTCACTGAAGAGGAAAATCGTGACCTGGTTGCCAAGAGAATGAAACAGCTGGAGGCGGCCGGAAGCATTGAGCTTGAGAAGAAAGCGCGTGACATAATGACCCAAGCGATTCAGAAATATGCTGGCTCGCACGCAGCGGATGTGACCACCAGCACGGTGGCTATCCCGTCTGACGAAGTCAAAGGACGAATTATCGGACGCGAAGGAAGGAATATCAAAGCACTTGAAAGGCTCACGGGAATCGAGATCATCGTCGATGACACGCCGGAAGCGATTGTCATTTCAGGCTTCGATCCGGTGAGGCGCGAAATCGCCAGGATCGCTCTTGAGAAGCTGGTTTCGGACGGAAGGATCCATCCGACCAAGATCGAAGAAGCGGTCGAGTTCGCCAAATCGGAAATCAACAACAAGGTCCGCGAGGCCGGAGAAGCGGCTGCCTATGATGTCGGAGTCGCCGGGCTGGATCCGAAGCTTGTCAGCATCCTCGGACGCCTTCGCTATAGGACAAGCTATGGACAGAACGCTCTCCTGCATTCTTTGGAGGTGGCTCACCTTTCAGGCGCGCTGGCAGCTGAGCTCGGAGCGGACGTCAATCTCGCCAAGCGGGCAGGGCTTCTCCATGACATCGGAAAAGCGGTAGATCATGAGGTGCAGGGCACGCATGTCGAAATCGGCATCAAGATCCTTGAGAAGTTCAAGATCGGCAAGGAAATCATCAACGCGATGAAATCCCATCACGAGGATTATCCTTTCGAGTCACCGGAATCCATGATCATCTCGGCGGCCGATGCGATTTCTGCCAGCCGTCCCGGAGCAAGGAAAGACACTCTTGAAAACTATCTGAAACGTCTGGGCGAGCTCGAAGGAGTCGCTAATTCTTTCGAAGAAGTGGAAAAAACCTATGCTATCCAAGCCGGGCGCGAAATCAGGGTGTTCGTGAAGCCGGAGAAGGTGGATGATCTGGGCGCGATAAAGCTGGCCCGTTCCATCGCTGACAAGATCGAGAAAGAACTCAAATATCCAGGCGAAATCAAGGTCAATGTCATCCGCGAAACGAGGGTTACCGAGTTCGCCAGATAGCCTTGGAATGCCATTTGCCTTATGTAAGGGAAAAGGAGTAAAATAGAAGGGTAGATAAGACAAAAATATTTTTTGAAAGGAGGTGAAGTTATGGCTAAAAACATGAACAAGGATATGCTCGTGAGTTCGATCAATGAGAAGACCGATCTTTCCAAGAAGGACATCGAGTTGGTTATCGACACTATGACTGACGTCATCACTAAAGCTCTTCAGGGAGGGGACAAGGTCACTTTCACAGGATTCGGCACTTTCAGGATTTCTGACCGCGCTGCCCGCGAAGGCATCAATCCTCAGACCAAAGAGAAAATCCAGATTCCTGCTATGAAAGTCCCTAAGTTTACTGCTGGGAAGGCTCTCAAGGAAGCTGTCAAATAATTTTCTGGGAAAGACGCGCTTTTGATCCGGAACCGCTTTGGCGGCCGGATGATAGAAACAAAAACCCGCCCCTATCGTTAGGGCGGGTTTTCGTTTCCCGATGCTTCTTCTGGAACGAAACGCCCGGGTTATTGACTTAAATATGATTTGCAGGTACCATATCTAGTGTTCGGGAAACAGGAAGGCAGGCGGCGATAGGCATACTTTCTGGCCAGTGAACAGCGGGATGTGGTGTAGTGGTAGCACGATTGGTTTGGGACCATTTAGCCCGAGTTCGACTCTCGGCATCCCGACAGGGGTTTGTGTTTATTGAAAAATGGTTTTTGGGTTTCTATGAAAGAAGTCGAGCTAAGGCTCGGCGAAAGTCTCCTTCGCGACCATCAGCGGGCTTTGCCCGCGTGCCGTCGCTGTGATGAGACGAAGGCCTCCTTCGCGCCTTCCTAGCGGGCTTTGCCCGCTGGAAGCCGCTACGGCGGCTGAAAGCGGGTGTCGTATAGTGGCTATTATATCAGCCTTCCAAGCTGAGGAGGGGGGTTCGATTCCCCCTACCCGCTCCAAGGACAATTTCTTGCCCCGAAACACCTAGAACAGATTGAAGAATATCTTGGGGCAACTTCAATTTAATATGAAGACGGAAAGGGATCATTTGATCCTTTTTTCGTTTCCCAGCGATGATGTCGGCATTCTCTACTGGTCGAGAATATACAACGATTTCATCAATGAGAGAATGCAGTAGCGTGTAAGTATCAGCTCTGTTTTCTGCTATGTTGTCGAGAGTATGGATATATTTTTGAGAAAACAGCTCCAGAGTCTTTTCATAACCCTGCGAAAGTGAATTTTCGGAAATTCGGCGGTCAATTTCTTCAATATCTTTTTTATATTTTATTTCAACATCATTCAATTCCTTATATCGCCTGCCAAGTTCTGTTCCATCTATTACGCTCAAAGAGTGTTGCTCTCTCAATCTCTCCTTACGATTTGGAAGAGCATTTATCAATTTAGCCATTCCTTCACGTTGCATGCTTAACTGCTTCAATGCGACTCTTGATGATTGCAGTTTTCTTTGATGATTATAGGTTGCAAGAGGATTTGCCAAAAGCCTTTTACTGAAGCCTACTATATACTCTTCTATTTCTTTAGCAGGCAGTGGTATAGTATGACAAGTTGTTGAATACTTGCTAGGGTTTTTCTTTCCGCACTTATATGAATATGTGAATTTATTACTGCCTTTTTTAAGTTCCTTTCTATCGCCAACCCAGTGCATCATTCCGGTTTTTTCTTCAGGGTTGTGGCATGCGTCGCAAGTCAAAAGGCCACTAAGAAGATAGATGTGTCCACTTTTTGTTTTTTTCTTTTCGTGTTTGGAAGACTTCAACAAACGTTGCGTTTTTTCAAATGTTAAAGGGTCGATAATTATTGGGAATTGAAATTCTCCAAGTTTCCATTCTTCTTTTGAAAGTTGTTTGCCTTTTTTCTTCTTATCATAATAGTATTTTCCGATATAAATTTCGTCTTGCAAAATCAATCTTATTCTTTCGGGTCTCCAAAAATTGTGCGGATTTTTCTTTTTTGTTTCACCGCTTTTTTTCTTGTGCAAAATTGCAGAGGCTTCTGGCGAAGGGTTTCCTGCGGAAGTCAGATGAGCTGCAATTTCATATGCACTTTTTTTCTCATTCAAAAACATATTGAAAATAAGCCTTACAATAACTGCTTCCTCTTCAAGAATTTCCAAGTGCTTGTCCTTATTTTTAATGTATCCAAATACTGCAAACGAACCCATTGGGATCCCACTTTTTATTGCTTGGTTTCTGCCATCCTGAGTGCGTTGCTTTATGGTCTCAACTTCAAGCTCTGCTATTATTCCGACAATGCCAAAAATTGCCTTACCAAAAGGTGTTGTGGTGTCTATGCTTTCATTTGCTGAAATAAATTTAACACCAATTTCATCAAAAAAATCAACGATATTCAAAAGGATTTTTAGTCTTCTGGCAAAACGATCTATTTTATATACTGCTACAACATCAAATGGCCTGTTGTCTTTCGGTGCCATTGTTAAATCCTCCATGAGCTGTGCAAAGGCTGGTCTTTCTTCGATGGGAATTGTTCCGCTAACTCCATCGTCAATATAGATATGCTTTTCTCCTGCAAGGCTCCAAACTCCACTGCCATCTTCAAGTTTACCTTTTGACTTAATAAGATTCAAAAGGGCTTCTTTTTGCATATCTAAGCCATATTTTTCAGCCTGTTCATCGGTTGATACTCTAATATAAAGAGCGACTCTTAGGCTTTCTGGATTTGTATTTGTTTGCATAAAGTTATAACAAGTAAAAGGTACGAATAGGTATAAGTAACGGAGGGAGGCATTTTTTGTATTTATAGCTTAACCGCCTTTGCCTAAGAAATTGAAAAATGAATATAAAAAACAGCCAAAAAGACTGACGGGATAAAGACTAAAATTTTATAGTTTTTCCAAAACATTCAATTACAACTAAAATATAAACCTACTTTTAAAGTAAGACTTATCTTAGATAAATGCAAGACCCCACAGATCTTAATACTTTATGATTTTGTTAATGGCAGCAGAAGAATCATCAACACCTTTTAAATAAATTGAAAATTGATGAAATCCAGTGTTGGCATTTTTAATATATTCTCCCACAAAGTGCTTGCCGACATAAGCAGAATCCGCATTCGTAGCATTAGCAATATTTGGCTGTATCGTTGCTGATTTTTTGTCCGTATGAATAAAAATAAAAGCACTGCGTTCATTTTGCATATCATCTTTGATTGTTTGCCCCAAAGCTGTCATATCGTCAAAATTGAGATATTTAGGATCAATGACTATCCTTTCGCCAGTTCCGCCGTCGGGAATGCTCCATTTTTGAACCACTTCGTAAGGAATTTTTTTGCTGGCCTGGGTTATAGGATTGCTGCTTTTATTATTGTTTGCTTGTGGCCGATTGGGTTGGCTTTTTGTTGCAGCTATAATTGAAGATATTATTGGAATCCCAATCAAAATAACCAAAATTAGGACAAGCCAAGGCAGACAACCTTTTTTCTTTTTTATTACCACTTCCATTGGCTGCTGATTTTTTCCGGAAAGATCGCTTCCGCAATGTTTGCATTTGATTGCTTCGTCCTGAATTTCTTCAGAACAAAAAGAACACTTTTTCATAGACTTTTCGTTTAATTTTTAAAGTGCTGGTCGGGATACACAAAACCCCGTGCCAGCTAGGTCTTGCGACCCTATATCCGTTTCCAGATATAGCCCAATCACGAGTTGCTGAACGCGGGGTTCAGTGTCGTGATTGGGTCTTGTATGCCATACCGTAAAATTTTACTTCTACGGGTTAGGCAAATTAAATTGTAACCTTATTATGCCTTATAACTGCCGAAAAGGCAAAATTTGGCTATTTTTTGACTGCTAAGAAAGGAAATGCTCTAATATGGGCAATCCTACCAAATTACTGATTAGCTCCCTTAAGGCCTAGTCAGGGAGTCTAGGAGTGAAAAACAGACGGTAATTTTTATCCAAACAAATAGTTTATTTTTGTCCGCTCGTGTCCGTTTATTTTTTTCCAAATCTGTCCCTCTTGATCCGTTTTTATTTTATACTAAATTAGGCTTATCTTGGCTCAACTCAGGGATTATTAGCACATTTTACTAAATTGAATTATTTTACTGTCCAAATGAACAAAGGAACATAAAAAAATGATGTAAAACTGGATAAAAATAGGGCGGAAGTTTTTTCTGACAACTCTGTCAAATTGACTTCCGCCCTATAATATTTACAAATATGATGTCTGCTATACTGGCAACATCGTTTAGTCTTTGGATTTATCAAATAGAAAGTGGAGCAGCTGTTCATTTTCCTCCTCCATTGAACTGATTGCTACACTAAGGGGCTGTCTTTTTGGACCAAGATCTATAACAGGATTAACTGAACCATAAAAATAAAAACCTATATTATTATCAGACTTTTTCTTGCTAGCATCCTTTCTAAAATAAACCTCAAGACCTTCTTCTTCAATTTTGTGTTTTTTAGCAAAATTATCGAATGTCTTAATTATAAAATCAGAAAATTCCAGTTGAGTTATGCCCCCTTCTAAACTTATAACAAATCTTCTTCTAGTCTTAGGTTTAAGATTATCAGATGAAAAATTCACCAGTTCTTCGTTAGAACTATATTTTTCAATAGCTTCACTGGTATCATTTGGTTTTTTATTATCTAAATGCTTACTATTTCGACTGTGTTGCGTTTTTGCCATAAAAGTGACGATTTTATGCGATTTGATTATTAACGCCTATACGGTGAATTTCTTTGTCTATATTGTAGCATATCAAGATTAAATTGTATTTTTCATTGATATTTATATTGTGGGGTAGAAATTTGCCGATCCAAAAATTTCTCATTTTGCAACCTAACGAAGCCTAACTTTTTTAATATAAAAATTCTATTTTAATTGTATTATGTCATACAACGTCAAGATATTATTGGAATGTTGATTTTTTAGTATAGCTGTGCTTTATTAGATTAAGGTCTTGGTAAACACATTATAATAATGTATAATAATAATATGGCAAAAGCGAAAAAAGAAACAAGAAAGAAATCTTTTAAATACGGAAAAAACTACCTTTCTAAGGTAATTTTGAGGTTGGATTTTGATAAAATAGAATTGGGATCACTCGAAAATTTTCATAATGATGAGTTAAAGAAATTCTTTCCATTATTTGCTGAGAAAAAAGATCTTGAAATTGGTCTTTCGGGAGATTTAGTTTCTAATAAAATAAGTCAGACCAGAAATGAATCCGTATCCTATGTCTTTGAAAACTCGGAGAAAACGAAACGCTTTAGAGTTGGAGAAAGATATGTTTTTATTGAATATGACAAGTATAGTAATTCCGAAGAATTATACAAAGATATAAAAGTAGTTATTGATAGATTTATTTTAACTTTTGGTGTAAAAACAATAAACAGGTTGGGATTAAGGTATATAAATGAGATAAAATTGAAAGAACCGAATGCTTTAGATTGGAAAAATTACATAAATAAAGATCTGCTAGGTGGTTTAAATTTTTCCAAAAATGAAATTCTTTCCCGTTCTTTAAGTCAGCTCGTTTTTAAAAAAGACAAGGGTGATATGTCTTTTACCTATGGAGTATTTAATAAAGAATTTCCAAGCGAGATAAACATTAAAGAGTTCATACTTGATTTTGATTGCCATTCAATCTTGCCTTTTGAGCTTTTAGAAGAAAACATTCTAAATAGAATAGAACTATATCATTCTCATATAGAGGACTTATTTGAAAAGTGTATAACGCAGAAATTTCGTGATTTTTTAAATAAATAACTAGCTAGCTATTATGTTAGGAAAATCATCTTCTGAAAATTACAGAGATATCTTTGAAGATAAGGCTGATGAATACTCCAAAAAAGATAATTCTGAAACAAGGGATTTTTCTGGAACCATAAATTTATTTACATCTGGAACAAACAAAGAGAGGTATGTAATTAGAAAGGCTACTGTTGAAAAACATCTTTATGTTCGAAAGTCAAATTAAGAAAAAGTATCAGATTTGTGGCATAAGAACTTGCCAGGGTGACATTCTTAGGGATGTCACTATTGCATTTGGGCTAGAATTGAGTGATAGCAGTGAGGGCGAAAGTGAAATTGAATTAGAACATAGGTATTATAACTATGCAGTAGTATTGAGTCAGGACTGTGATTTAAGTAGTGATTATAATGAGAGAAATAAAAATGCAGAAATCAAGGAAAAAATAAAAAATAACGAACTGGAAGAAGAAAAAGCGATTATAAGCAATGATAAGTATTTGCCTGCTATTTTAATATGCCCAGCTTATTTATTATCTGATTTTGTAAACGGATCGCATATAACTTCTTGGAGTATGAATAGTGAGCTAAAAAACGAAAATAATCAAAAAAAGTTAAAAAGTAATAATGAATTTAAACGATATCATTACATAAGAGGCGATAGTGATCTTGGGATACCCGAGTTAGTATTGGATTTCAAGCACTTTATGTCGGTGCCAAGGGATACTTTATATAAAATACATAATCAAGTTTATATAGCCACAATAAGCGAATTGTTCCGAGAGGAGTTGTCTCAGCGATTTTCAAACTATATTTCAAGAATAGGCTTACCAGAAATTTGAGAGCTTGTTAGTTTCTGATTAAGTTATTTGTGCCTATTCGCTGAATCTTCTTGTCTAAATCACAACAAATAAAGACTAAATTGTATTTTTCATTGATATTATATTTCGGGGTAGGAATTTGCCGCCCTCAGAAAACAAAAAACAGCCCTTAACGGGCTGTTTTTTGTTTTCTGAGCGGCATCTATCTATGGCTGGGATACGGGGTCAAAATATGAGAAATAAAAATGCGTTGGGTAATTCTGGCGGCAAAAGTCTCAATGATTGTAGGTTAGTTGAAAGATGCCTTTAATTGTGAATTTTTTGATTTTGATGATAAGATAAACATAGGAAATCATTATAAAAAGCATAGCTTATCCCTTTAGAAGAAAGATCATATGGCTAAAAAAACTCAATCAAAAAGATTAACGAATCAGCATAAAAAATCTCAAGGCGTGGTTGGTATATTTGGAAATGAAGCAAGGTCGCATGATATAACAGTTGGTAAGATTTCACATCTTGTAACCGAACAGCTTGAAAAGGAATTTCCTCGATTATCTTTTAGATATAGAACGGGTATAAAAAAGAAAGAAATAAACGAAGCCTTAAAGAAAGTTGATTCAGAATTAGGGCAAACCATTTTTGTATTAAATTCAAGCATTAAGCCTGATGGAGGAATAATAGAAGTGAAAGACGATAATGGTATTTGGAGAGTAGTACTCGTAACGGAAGCTAAACATCAAGGAAAAGACATTGAAAATATCCAAAAAGGAAATCTGGTTGGCAAGAATAACGATCAAGATTTGATGGCTGCTGGCAATGCAATAGAAAGATCGCATAAAAACATATCAGAAATTGCCAACTTTATGCTGCATGAATCCCATTTTCCTTACATCTTATTTCTGGAAGGATCAAATTTTATTACTGAAACCATTTCAATTAAAAGACCTGACGGAAGAGCAGTTACCCTTGATTATAACTCAGGCATGCTGAATAGATTAGACAGATTGACTTCTGCGAATTATGGAATGCCAATTAATACCAATTTATGCAAAAATAAATTTGTTAAGCATAAAGATAAAACAATTATGCTTCAAGCAGCTTCGATATATACACAAGGCAATGGAGGAAAATGGGATAAAAAAGAAATGTTCGACATTATGGTGGAAACTTCAAAAGTCTCTCTTCAGGTACTGGGAAGTGAAATATTTAAACAAATAACCAAGCGCAAATAATCAAAACCAAGAGATTTATTAATTTTTTAAATATAATTTGATAATGGCAAGGAACGCAACAAACAAATTATTGCAAAAAGCTAAAGAGTCAAAGAGTGACGAGTTTTACACTCAACTTTCAGATATAGAAAGCGAATTGCAATATTATAAAGATCATTTTAAAGGCAAGGTGGTTTTTTGTAATTGTGATGATCCTGGAACTAGCAACTTTTTTAAGTATTTTGCCTCAAACTTCAAAGAATTAGGACTTAAAAAATTAATATCTGCTTGTTATAGAAGACAAGAAAGAAATTTATTCAATACTAAAGAATATGAAAGCGGTTTTTTTTATGAATATTCAGGTGCTAAAGTCGAAAAAACTAAGCCAAGTTTAAATGAGGTTGTTCATTTTAAAGGGGACGGGGATTTCCGTAGCGCTGAAAGCATTGAGCTGCTGAAACGATCCGATATAGTTGTCACTAATCCGCCATTTTCATTATTCAGGGAATACGTAGAACAATTAATTAGATACGATAAGAAATTTTTGGTAATCGGTAATATTAATGCTATTACCTATAAAGAAATTTTTAAATTAATCAAGGGAAACAAAGCGTGGTTGGGAATAAATCTAGGTAGGGGAATTTCAGGTTTTATTGTGCCGGAACATTATGAGCTTTACGGTACAGAAGCTCGTATTGATAATCTTGGGAATAGGGTAGTTTCACCGAATAATTGTTTATGGCTAACAAATCTAGACACCCCCAAAAGGCATGAGGACATGACTCTTGCAAAAAGCTATTTTGGAAACGAAATTGAGTATCCTCGTTACGATAACTATGATGGAATCAATGTGAATAAAACAAAAGACATTCCTTCGGATTATTCAGGTGTTATGGGTGTGCCTATAACCTTTTTGCATAAATACAATCCAGAACAGTTTGAAATAATCAAATTCAGAAAAGGAAATGATGAAAAGGATTTATCAATAAATGGAAAATGTCCATATTTTAGGATTCTAATCAAAAATAAGCGGATACAGGAAAGTGAAAAAAAGAATCGCCGAGGTGAAAGGGAAATTGAGAGGTATCTTAAAAATCCTATTGAAATTACTGTAAGAGGTAATGCTTATGATTTTGAAGGTCCCTTATTGAGTTTGTAGTCTGTCGGACAGCTTTTGTTGAAGAGGTTGGGTTCTAGTTTACCCTAACCGCATTAACTAACCAGCTCACAAAACAAAAAACAGTCCTTTGAGGGCTGTTTTTCATTCTTTATTGACAGCGGCCTTCTTGAGTGATAATACTGAATCAGTTCCTGAACCCTTAAATGCGAGGAGGCATATATGCAAGTCGAATTGACTGTTTTCAAGGATTCAACCGGAAGCATTACCGGTTTTCGAATTAAGCTTCCCCGAGACGCGTGTCCTGAGGACAAGAGTGCTTTAGGCGCGTTGAGCCAAGTCATTGGCAATCAGCCGAATATTGCGGCTGAGAAAATCGGGGCAGGCTTTGTTGATTTTTGCACTTTATAACATAACTGCACGCCGCCAAGATTTTCAACGGGCGCCGAAAGATATCTTCCGGCGCCCAACTACTTTCAAATCCTTGATTTTTAGGATCGGATATGCTATAATGACGGTAATAGAGATGAGTAGGAGACGGGTTTTGCCCGCCTTTTTTCTTTATTCAAAGCCAAGAAATGGAAAAAAACACAAAAAAACAGAAAATAAGGCTGTCCCTGCCGGATATCGATTCGCCAAGGTTGCGGGATTTTTTTCTCGGTTTCCTGATCGCTCTTTTCCTGCTTTATGACATCCTGTTTTTCATGCTCGGAAGATCGATGCAGCGAGAGGATTACGGCTTGAGATCAGGAGCGAGTCCGGTTCTCTTTGAGAACAAGGAATACAAGAATCTAGTCAGCGGACATCCTATCGAAAGGATGATCCCATATATTTCCAGGCAGAACGGGCAAGTGGCCTCTTTCATAATCGCGATCGCCAAGAAAGAAAGCGACTGGGGAAAATATGCTCCGCAAAAAAACGGGCGCGACTGCTATAACTACTGGGGATACCGCGGGTCATATAATCAGACCGATTCAGGGTATAGCTGTTTCGATTCCCCGCGGCAGGCGGTGGCCGTTATCGGAAGCCGGATCGAGGATCTTATCGCGCAGGATATCGACACGCCCAAGGAAATGATCGTCTGGAAATGCGGTTCGAACTGTCGCGGGCATAGCCGCTACGATGTCAGGAAATGGATCAGCGATGTCGATCTGTATGTCGCCAAGGTCGATAACGGCAATTCATAACCGTTTCAGGATAAAAAAACCTCTCCCGATAAAGGAGAGGTTTTTGCGCGGATATCCGCTTAGGGTATCCTTTTGAAAGTGATCTTATATACCGGTTCGTAGGGGTTTTCGTATTGGTCTTTGATTTCGATACTTTTGCCTTCGGCAAGCGTCGCCATGGCGACGTCAGTCATCATCTGATTGATTTCGTCGATCGTGTTCTTGAGCTCTTCCAGTTTCTCATAGCGCGCTCCCATGCGGTTCTGGGCTATGGTTTCGATCCGCTTCTTCTTTTCACGGAGTTTCTTGAGCTCTTCGGCGGTTTCTTCGTATTCATTGGTGTTGGCAAGAGTGTCATTGTATTCCCTCTTGATTTCCTTCTGCTCCTTCTTGACGGCTTGGAGTTTGTCGAACAGTTCCTGGATGCTTTGCATAGGTTTTTGTTATTTGGTGATTATGAACAACAAGAGAAATTCTATCATATTTTCCCGGAAGGGAGAAATCCTTTGCCGGTATGCTATAATGCAAGCATCTAAACATGCCAAGCATATGACTTTAGTCAGCAAAAAAGCGGCTTATAGTGCAATTGTAGTCCTTTTTCTTGCCGGGGGAGCGGTTTTTTATGCGAACTCGAAAAAGCAGGGCAAGGTCGTCATTTCCAGCCCAGCCGATTTGGAAAACTCAGGGAATATTGAGGAAGCGAGCCATTCAAGCGAGCCGGCTTCTCAGAATGACTTTAGCAGCGCTTCAACAAGTGACAGTATCGAGGCAGAGGAAGGTGCTGGTGCCAGTTCGTCTTCCCAATCGTCCTCGTCATCGGCAAGCAGCGTGAAAAGCCAAAGCGAGGATGATTCTGATGACAGCAACACTCAAGCGCCTGATTTCAAAATAATAAACAAGCTGGTCAGCTTCGGTTTCCAAAAGAGCAGCGGAAGGGATATAGATACGCTCATCGTGCATTCGTCATATGATGCTATCGGAAGCGATCCGTACAGCGTTTCAGGACTGATTGCAGAATACAAAAGCTATGGCGTCTCTCCCCACTATCTCATCGACCGGGAAGGGAATGTCTATCGCCTTGTCGAGGACCGGAATATCGCCTATCATGCGGGGGACAGCAAAATGCCGGACGGCAGGACGGGCGTGAACAATTTCTCGATCGGGGTGGAAATCATGACGACGAAGACTGACAAGCCGACTGGCGCGCAATATGACGCGCTGAACGGTCTTATTGATTATCTCAAGGGCAAATACAAGATGAAATATATCCTCGGTCATGACGATATCGCTCCGGGAAGGAAGGATGACCCTTGGAATTTCGATTGGGGGAAAGTGGATAAATAACCTTGATAATCACATGCCTAAGGAAGCTACTCATATATCTTTTGCTGATAGGGTTGAAAAAGGACTAGGTTCTGAGATCAGGAACGAGATTGCTGATAACTTGCAATTCTTTCGTCTCGGAAGCATAGCCCCAGACATGTTTTATTATTCCAAGATAGGAAAAATAATAGAGGTGTCCGATTATATGCACGGCAAGGATGGCAATCTTACCAATGAAATCATCCTTGATTTCCTGGTGTCTTTGAAAAGAGATTTTAGTTCGGAAGGCTTTTCCTTTGTTTCCGGATTCATTACTCACTGCTGTTTGGATATCGCTCTGCATCCGGTCGTATATTATTTTTCAGGAAATTATTACAATGAAGATCCGGCAGAGATGTTGAAGGCCAGATATCTGCACCGTCAGCTGGAGACAGCCTTGGTTTCGGAAAAGGAAAGAAAGCTGATACTTTCAGATGCTATTGATTTATCCAGCGCAGTTGATTTTCTCAAGAGGAGCCGTTTTTTCGATAAGTTCGATATTCCCGACGCGGATATCCGCAATTCCCTCAAGAGGCAATTTTCAATGGACAAGCTTTTCAGGAATCCGGCGGCCTATCTGGTGATGCGATTGCTCAGCGGAGCAGGGATAATCAAGGGAGGCGATCTCTTGGGCTTGTCATTCTCTAATCTCTCAATGGACCAAAGGAAGTTGCCGGAAGAAATCGTCTATAAGGATCTTGTTTCCGGGGATGCTATTAAAACCAGTTTGAAAGAACTGTTTTCCATTGCGGAATCGACGGCGTCGGACAGGATCAAGGCGGCATTCGATTTCGCCAAGGGAGCGATAGGGATGGAGGAATGTTCTGGCATAATCAAAGGCGAGAGTTTGGATATGGGTAGGGAGGGCGTGCCTATCGATGACATTAGGTTCGCATCTCCCATTGCTGACAAATAGACAGATTATCTTTATAATATTGGAATTATGACAATAACTATTGAAATAAAGAACAAAGTCGCTAAAATCATTCTGAAAGACGGGGGCAAGGTTCTTGATGAACTTGTTTTTCCTGATGAATACCGGATATCCAAGGAACTTCTGCCTGGCATCGAGAGCCTTTTGCGAAAAAACTCCTTGGAAGCGGCGGATATTGAAAAAGTCGATGTGGAAACCGATTTGGGCGAAACTTTCACCTCCAGGAGAATCGCCGAGGCTACGGCGAATGCTTTCAATTGGGATTTGAGGAAAGCTTCGGTTTGAGGGCGTTTTTTGCCGAATGCCGGCTGATTTGACGGCGATTCCAAGCGTGGTATAATGGACATACAATTTAATCTCTTCTTGGGAGCCTGTTTGAAAGCCTGTTTTGCTGGCATTTCAGCTAAATTATCTTTCAAACAGTCTCCATCTAATCAAACCAATCTGCCGGTCAAGGCAGAAGATTTGCATTATTTTTTGTTTTGTGTATAATACTTTATACATCCGAAAAAACCTGCCTTTTGAGGCGGGTCGTAAACTTCTGAGAGAAAATTCCATATAAATTTAAATACTTTAATTAGAGAATCTCATTTAAATTGCTTATTTAGTCATCCGAAGAGGTAAGCAAGGTAATGAGCATTATTTTTATGCTTAAAGTCGAAAAAGACCAGAAGATAAAAAGCACTTTCGGTTCAGGATCATCTCTCTCGAAAAGGAAGTTTTTCAAGCCCATGTCTACGGTATCGCTCCCGAATCTCATCGAGATCCAGATCGATTCGTATGATTGGTTCCTAGAGAAGGGACTCAGGGAACTTTTGGACGAAATCGACAAGGTCAGCGACTTTACGGAAAAGGATCTAGAGCTCCATTTCAAGGAATATTATCTGGATGAGCCGAAATACGATGAAGTAACGGCTAAGAACAAGAACATATCATACGAAGCGCCTCTTCGCTGCAAGGTCCAGCTGATTATCAAGAAGACCGGAGAAGTGAAGGAGCAGGAAATATACCTCGGCGACTTCCCGCTGATGACGGACAGAGGGACATTCATCATAAACGGAGTCGAAAGGGTCGTAGTGAGCCAGATCATCAGGAGCCCGGGCGTTTTCTTCACGATGGAATATCAGAAAGGAAGGAAGCTGTTCGGCGCCAAAGTGATCCCGAACCGCGGAGCCTGGCTGGAACTCGAGACTGACTTCGAAGGAGCTATATATGTGAAAATCGATCGCAAGAGGAAGGTGGCTGTCACCTCCCTTCTTCGCGCTTTCGGATATTCGAGCGACAAGGAACTTCTCGCTCTTTTTGATTCGGTCGATAAGGGCGATATTTCATATATCGAAAAGACTATCGAGAAAGACATCGCTAAGAGTCAGGGAGAAGGATACAAAGAAGTGTATAAGAGGATTCGTCCGGGAGATCTCGCGACTGAATCCAACGCCAAGCAGGTAATCGACGCGATGTTCTTCAATTTCGAGAAATACGACTTCGGTGCGGTCGGACGATACAGGTTGAACCAGAGATTGGAGACCGAGCTTCCGAATGACGAAGAGCACAGGGTTCTCACACGTGAAGATCTGATTTTGATTATCAAGGAAATAATCCGGCTTAACAATGATCCTCAGGCGATGTCTGACGATATCGACCACCTTGGAAACAGGCGTGTCCGCAGTGTCGGCGAATTGGTTCAGAACAAGCTCCGTGTCGGAATCGCAAGGACAGTGAGGAATATCAAGGACAGGATGAGCACATGCGATATCGCAACCGTGGTTCCTGGACAATTGGTCAATCCTCGTCCGATTGCGGCTTCCATCAAGGAGTTCTTCGCTTCTTCCCAGCTGTCTCAATTCATGGACCAGGTCAATCCTTTGGCCGAGCTTGAACACAAGAGAAGGATTTCCGCGATGGGTCCCGGAGGGCTCACCCGCGAACGGGCCGGATTCGAAGTGCGCGATGTCCATCAATCCCATTACGGAAGGATCTGCCCAGTGGAAACTCCGGAAGGACCGAATATCGGGTTGGTCGGCCATTTGGCTACATATACCAAGATCAACGAATACGGATTTTTGGAGACTCCTTACAGGAGGGTTTATAAAGAAATAGAAAATACCCAAGAGAAACTGGTCGGCAAAATCCTAAATGAAGATGTTGCTGGAATTGCTGCCGGAACGAAAATAGATGAGGCAGCGGCAAAAATCATTTCCAAGGAAAAGAGCAGGAAAACGATCGCTATCAAGCCCTGGATCAGCCAGGAAATAGACTATATCAATGCAACGGTTGAAGACAGGAAGAGCATAGCTCATGCTGGAATAAACATAGATGAAGACGGCAACATCCTGGATGAATCCGTCGGAGCGAGAGTGAAAGGGAAGACTACCGAAGCGGAAGCCGCGACTCTTGATTATGTCGACGTCTCGGCCAAGCAGTGTATCTCAGTGGCTACTTCGCTCATTCCGTTCTTGGAACACGATGACGCGAACCGCGCCCTCATGGGATCGAACATGCAGAGGCAGGCTGTCTCTTGCGTGAAGCCGCAGTCTCCGCTGGTCGGAACCGGAATCGAAGACAAGGCTGCTGCCGACTCGGGACAGGTTGTCATAGCGAGAGCTCCTGGAGAGGTCGTCGAAGTCGATGCTGATCATATCATTGTCAAAGAAGAAGCTCCGGCCGGAGCCAAGAAGCCATATATCAAGAGGGAATACCGGATGCAGAGTTTCGCCAAATCGAACGCCTTCACTTCGATGAATCAAGTGCCGCGCGTCAAGAAAGGCGATATGGTCAAGAAGGGCCAACTTCTGGCTGACGGCGCTTCGACTGATCATGGCGAATTGGCGCTGGGTCAGAATATAGTCGTCGCTTTCATTCCATGGGAAGGATCGAATTATGAGGACGCCATCATCATTTCAGAGCGTCTGGTTCAGGACGACCGATACAGCTCCATTCATATCGAAGATTTCTCGATCGATGTCCGTGACACCAAGCTCGGCGCGGAAGTCGTTACTCGCGACATCCCGAATATCGGAGAGGAGAGGCTTAAGAATCTGGACGAAACAGGAATCATCCGCATCGGAGCGGAAGTTTCATCCGGCGATATCATGATCGGGAAGATCACTCCGAAAGGAGAAGGGGATCTTACGGCTGAAGAGAGATTGCTTCGCGCGATTTTCGGAGAGAAATCCCGCGATGTCAAAGACAGCTCGCTCTATCTTCCTCATGGAGAATATGGGAAAGTGGTTGATATTAAGATATTTTCAAGGGAACAGGGAGACAAGCTGCCGACTGGCGTGATCCAGCAGATCCAGGTTTCAGTCGCTCAGCTCAAAAAGATCTCCGTCGGAGACAAGCTCGCCGGACGTCATGGAAACAAGGGTGTCATTTCGAAAGTGGCCGCAGTGGAAGATATGCCGTATCTGCCGGATGGAACCGCTGTTGACATGATCCTCAATCCTCTCGGAGTCGCCAGCCGTATGAATATCGGACAGATCTTGGAAACCCATCTTGGATGGGCAGCACTGAAACTCGGATACAAAGCGGCAACGCCGGCTCTTGAAGGAGTGACCGAACCGCAGATCAAGGCAGAACTTAGGAAAGCCGGACTTCCGGAAGACGGAAAGGTCAACCTCGTGAATGGAAGAACCGGAGAGAAATTCGATAACAAATCCACTGTCGGAGTCATGTATGTCATGAAGCTTCATCATTTGGTTGATGACAAGATTCACATGCGCTCGATCGGGCCGTATTCCCTTATCACCCAGCAGCCGTTGGGAGGAAAGGCTCAGTTCGGAGGACAGAGGTTCGGAGAAATGGAAGTGTGGGCATTGGAAGGCTATGGCGCCGCCTATACTCTTCAGGAAATGCTGACGATCAAATCGGATGACCAGATGGGAAGATCGAAAGCTTATGAATCGATCATCAAGGGAGAACAGATAAAGAGCCCGAATATCCCGGCTTCGTTCCATGTCTTGGTGAGCGAGCTCAAGGGTCTGGGACTCAATGTCGAATTGGTGGAAAAGAAAAACGACGGTACGTCGGACATCGATTCCGAAGAAGACGGAGAAAAGAAACCGGAGGAAGATGTAGATACTGTTTAAGTTTGATTTTTTTCTTTCATAAATATTAGCTCGGTTTGCAATCGGTGATGAAAGAGTCGCTACTTGCAAACTGCCGATCAACCAGATGGATCCAATTACAAATACTAAGACCAGCAATTTCTCAAGCGTCCAGCTCAAGATTGCGAGCCCGGATGAGATATTGGAGTGGTCCCACGGCGAAGTAACGAAGCCGGAAACCATAAATTACAGGACTCAGCGCTATGAGAAGGACGGTCTTTTCTGCGAAAAGATTTTCGGTCCGAGCCGCGACTGGGAATGCTATTGCGGCAAATACAAAAGAATCAGGTATAAGGGGATAGTTTGCGACAAGTGCGGAGTCGAAGTGACCAGGAGCGTGGTTCGCCGCGAAAGGATGGGACACATCAAGCTGGCCGTCCCGGTTTCGCATATCTGGTTCCTGCGCGGAGTACCTTCCAAAATCGGAATGGCTCTCGGAATCGGAGTACAGGACCTTGAAAAGGTCATTTATTTCTCAAGCTATGTCGTGACCAGCGTCGATGAGAAGGAGCGCGAAAAATGCCTCAGCCAGCTGGAACAGGAATACAAAGGGAAGCAGAAGGAAATCACCAGGAATTTCGAAGGCGATGCCGACGGGGATAAGGATAAGAACGAAGAGCTGAAGAGCGCCTATCGTATCTATAAGGACAAACTCAAGAATCTTGCCAAGTTCCAGATCATTTCTGAGATTGAATATTTCAATCTCTCATCCCGCTATGGACAGGTTTTCACTGCCGGAATCGGAGCCGAAGCAATCAGGAAGCTTCTCGAGAACATTGTCTTGGAAGATGAGATTGCAAATCTGAAGACTCTTTTGGAGGGTGATGAGGATGTTCCGGACAGGAAGAAAGTGATGCGAAGAGCCAAGCTCTTCAAGGGCCTTCTGGCTGCCAAGATCAGGCCGGAATGGATGCTTCCGACAGTTATTCCCGTTATTCCGCCAGACCTTAGGCCGATGGTGGCATTGGATGGAGGACGTTTTGCGACATCCGATCTTAACGATCTGTATAGGAGAATCATCAATAGGAACAACCGTCTCAAGAAACTGCAGGAAATCGGAGCTCCGGAAGTCATTACCAGGAATGAGAAAAGAATGCTCCAGGAAGCTGTGGATGCTCTTTTCGACAACAGTGCAAGACGCAGCCAAGTGAGCGTTGCTGCCTCAACAGGACAGCGCCGTGCTCTTCGTTCTCTTGCAGACACATTGAAAGGAAAGCAGGGACGTTTCCGCCAGAATCTTCTTGGAAAGCGTGTTGATTATTCAGGACGAAGCGTTATCGTCGTCGGACCGAAATTGAAACTTCATCAGTGCGGTCTTCCGAAAAAGATGGCGTTGGAACTTTTCAAACCGTTCATCATCAACAAGCTCATTGAAAGGGAATTAGCATATAACGTCAGAAGCGCCGGAAAGATGGTCGAAGCTGAATTGGAGGCGGCCTATGAGATATTGGACGAAATCATCAGCCATCATTACGTGCTTCTCAATCGCGCTCCGACCCTGCACCGCCTCTCGATCCAGGCTTTCCAGCCGGTGCTTATCGAAGGAAAAGCTATTCAGGTTCATCCGATGGTCTGCTCCGCTTTCAACGCGGACTTCGACGGAGACCAGATGGCAGTGCATGTCCCATTGACTGACAAAGCCAGATGGGAGAGCGCTAACTTGATGCTGAGCGCCAAGAACCTGCTGAAACCGGCGAGCGGCGAGCCGATCACTACTCCGACTCTTGATATGGTGCTCGGCTGCTATTACATAACGCATCTTTCTCCTGAAGCTAAGGGACAAGGAAAGGTTTTCGGCAGCATCGAGGAAGCTATTTTGGCTGAGGAACTCGGACATGTCGACATCCGCGCCAAAGTGAAGATAAGAATCAAAGGAGAACTGGTTGAAACATCAGTCGGAAGAGTGAGACTCAACGCGATCATTCCGGATGAACTCGGATTCCAGAATTATGAAATGACCAAGAAAGAGCTGAAGCAATTGGTGGCGAAAGTCCTTGAGGAATGCGGACAGGAAGAGACAGCTTTGTTTGTCGATAAGATCAAGAACCTCGGATTCGCTTCGGTCACCAAATCCGGAATCAGTTGGGGAATGGATGACCTTAATATCCCAGTGGAAAAGAAGGAATACCTGAAAAATGCTGAGGAGAAAGTCGAAGCGATCAAGAAGCAATATAACATGGGTCTTCTTACTGAAGACGAAAGGAAGAGCAAGGTGATCGAGATTTGGAACGATGCTAAAAACAGGATTACCGACAGCATGCGTGACGCGATGGACAAGGAAGGTTCCGTGTATTCCATGGTTTATTCCAAGGCGAGAGGTTCCGAATCGGTTGTTGCTCAGATGGCTGGAATGAAAGGCCTCATGGCCGGTCCGACCGGAGAGACCATCGAACTTCCGATCAAGAGCTGTTTCAAAGAAGGTCTTAATGTGTTGGAATATTTCATCTCGACTCATGGAGCGAGAAAAGGTATGGCTGATACGGCGCTTCGAACAGCGACTGCCGGATATCTGACTCGCCGTCTTGTTGATGTCGCTCAGGATGTCATTATCCGTGAAGAGGATTGCAAAGATACGGAAGGAGCTTATATATACAAAGAGGATTCTGACCGTATCGGACAGAACTTCGCGACCAGGGTTGTCGGCAGAGTGCTGGTTGAAGACATAAAAGATCCGAAGACGAATGAGATCCTTGTCAAGAAAGACATCATGGTGACGAAAGAGGACGGAGAAAAGATCGAAAAAGCCGGAATCGAAAAAGCGAAGATCAGGACGATTGTTACTTGCAAATCTTCCAGGGGAGTCTGTCAGAAATGCTATGGTTTGGATCTTGGGCGCGGGCACATGGTTGATCTCGGTCAGGCTGTTGGAATCGTGGCGGCTCAAGCGATCGGAGAGCCGGGAACCCAGCTCACGATGCGTACCTTCCATATCGGAGGAATCGCCGGATCAGACATCACTCAGGGGCTTCCTCGTGTGGAGGAAATCTTCGAGTCCCGCCCTCCTAAGGGAGAATCCATGATTTCGGAAATCGATGGAAAAGTCATCGGAATCGAAAGCACTGATAAGGCGATGATCGTCAAAGTGGCTTCTCAAGGAAAAGAAGAGATCGTGAAGGAATACCAGATTCCTGCCGGCGCGACCATCAAGGTTGCCGAAGGGGATTTGGTTGCCAAGGGCACCCAGCTGTCAGAAGGTCATATCGATCTTAAGAAGCTATATGATGTCAAAGGCTGGGAAGAAGTGCACCGATATATCGTCAGCGAAATCCAGGAAGTGTATGCTTCTCAGGGTGAGGCGATCAATGACAAGCATGTCGAAGTGATCATCCGTCAGATGTTCAGCCGTCTCTCGATCATCAAGGAGGGGGATTCTACATTCCTTGCCGGAGACGTAGTCGAAGCTGATGAGTTCAATGAGGCTAATGACAATATCCGGAAAGCCGGAGGAGAGGAAACTGAGGGAGAAAGGATGCTGCTTGGAATCACCAAGGTGGCTCTCTCGACCGAATCGTTCCTTTCAGCTGCTTCTTTCCAGGAAACAGCCAGGGTTCTTATCAACGCCGCTGTCCAAGGTAAGGAAGACAAGCTCCGCGGTCTCAAGGAAAACGTGATCATCGGAAAACTGATCCCAGCCGGGACAGGATTCGGGAAATAGCGATCATGGGTTGACTTTTCTGTTCAGATAGTGTATACTGATGAGGTAATAAGAAAGCGGGTGAACCCCGCTTTCTTTTTTTATCGCTTAATTTATTAATCAAAAAATCCTCGGTAATCGAGCGCTAAGCCCGAGCTGAGGCAAAAACAAAAAAATGGAAAAGGAAAAAATGCAGGAAGCCCCTTGCGAGTGTCCGGAGTGCAAAAGAAGGGCCGAGGCTGAAAAAGAGCATGAAGAGATGAATTTTGCCATCCTTCTGGCTCTCGTTCCGGCATTGGTAATAACCTTCTTCGGAAACGCAGGACTTTTCTAAGCAAAATAGCGCATCCAAAATAATCATAACCAAGCAAAGAGTCCCCTTAGGGGATTTTTTGCTTTTCACAAATTATGTTAAAATAGTCCCATGGGAAGAAAAAAAAATACAGGCACAGCAAATAAGAGAGGAAGGAAAAGGAAAGAAGAGGTAGAAGTCGAGGAAGACGAGACCTCCTTTCTGTCCATAGGATCCGATGCTAAGAGAAGCGTGGCAGCGGTTTTTTTGTTCGCGCTGGGGCTTATTTCGGCACTCGGTTTTTTTGGCGCGTCCGGCGTCATCGGCAGTTCTCTTAATGGTGCGGTGGGAACGGCGGTCGGCTGGGTGAAATTCATTTTCCCGCTATTCTTGGTCTTGGCTGGGATAATCTTGTTGTTCAGGAAAGAGACGTCTTTCTATGTGGTCAAGATCCTGGGGCTGCTGATCGTCTTCGTGGCACTCACCGGTTTTTTTCATTGGTTCTATACTGTCAAAGAAATGTCGAAGTTCGCGTCGCTGGGCGAGGGCGGAGGATATCTTGGATTCGGAGTGGCATATCTGCTGACGAAATATTTGGGAAGCGCCGGAAGCCTGATCATGATAGTATGCCTTATCATTATCGGTGTCATCGTGGCGTTCGAATTCTCTCTGGCTGATTTCATAATGAAATTCAAGCGCGCTGCCAATCAGAAAGATGAAGTTTTGGAGAATGGGGATGAGGATGGCATGGAGGATGCTGAAGAATCTTTCGAGGAGGAGGAAAATATCGAAGTTAAAAGCGAGCAGCCTGCTGAAGAGAGCGATATGGACGCAAACATAGCGAAAATAGAATTCGTGGAAGGACGCGATAGGTTCGTAGATAAGAGGCTTCTGAGCGATAAGCATAGCGCGGATTTCAATCAGGAGAAGAAGCCCGATAATCCGAGCGCCGGTAGGAGTATCTTTTCCCGTCGTTCCAAATGGAAGATGCCTCCGTTCAATCTGCTTGAGAATACGACCGGAGAGGCCAAAGGCGGGGATGTGGAGCGGAACGCTGAGATTATTAAGAATACCTTGCATAATTTCGGGATCGAGGTCGAGCGGGGAGACATAAAGACTGGTCCGTCGGTAACGCAATACAGTTTCCGTCCGGCGGTCGGAGTGAAGATCTCAAAGATATTGTCGCTTCAGAATGACCTGGCTTTGGCGCTGGCAGCGCATCCTATAAGGATAGAGGCTCCGATTCCTGGCAAGTCCATGATCGGTATCGAAGTCCCGAACAAATCATCATCCATAGTCGGGCTCCGGGGGATTCTTGAAAGCAAGGATTTCAAGAACCGCTCTTCTAACCTCACTTTGGCACTCGGGGAGGATGTAAGCGGCAGCTATCTTTTCGATTCGCTCGACAGGATGCCTCATCTCATGATCGCGGGATCTACCGGAACAGGGAAATCGGTCTCGGTGAACGCTATCATAACCGCGCTGCTTTATCAGAATTCCCCTGATGATCTGAAATTCATCATGGTCGATCCTAAGCGTGTCGAACTGTCGCTCTATAACGGAATCCCGCATCTCCTGACGGACGTTATCGTCGAGAACAACAAAGTGGTCAATGCCCTCAAGTGGGCGGTCGGGGAAATGGAAAGGAGATACAAGCTTCTTCAGGAGTCTGGTTCGCGCGACGTCATTTCCTATAAGGAAAAGATAAAGAACGGCGAGAAGAAGAAATGCGTCGACAAGGAAACCGGGGAAGTAAGTGAAGAGGAATATGAATATTTGCCGTATATCGTCATCCTTATCGACGAGCTTGCTGATCTTATGGGAAGCCATGGCAAGGAAGTGGAGGGCGCGATCGTGCGTATCGCTCAAATGGCCCGCGCGGTCGGGATCCATCTGATCGTTTCCACTCAGCGTCCTTCGGTCGAAGTCATTACCGGGCTTATCAAAGCCAACATAGCAACCCGCATAGCCTTCCAGGTGGCATCCCAGATCGACTCGAGGACGATTATCGATATGGCAGGCGCTGAGAAGCTCCTGGGGCGCGGTGACATGCTCTACGCGAGCGCTAGCTCTCCGAAGCCTGTTCGCATCCAAGGAGTCTATGTGAGCGAAACAGAAGTCAAGAAAGTGGTCAATTTCATAAAAGAGCAGAAAGAGGCTCTTGGTATTGGGAAAGATGACGGAGAGGATGATGAGGCGATAACCGACAACGGTGGTCAGAAATCGGACGGGGCCCAGTCTTTCAGCCTTGATGCCATAACATCCGATTCGGATCAGGAGGATAGCCTGTATGAGGCAGCGAAAGCCGAAGTCATGCGCGCGAAGAAAGCTTCCGCCTCGCTTCTTCAAAGGCGCCTCCGCGTCGGATACGCGAGAGCGGCGAGGCTTCTTGATATCCTTGAAGACAACGGGGTTGTCGGACCTTCCGAAGGGGCGAAGCCTCGCGAGGTATACGGAGCGGACGGGCCTTCCGAAATCAGCTATGATGATTCGATAGATGATCAAGAGAAGAGGGATAAATGGAATATGTAGTCATGTGACACGGAACCGGTTTCATGTCCCATGAATCATGCTATATGGCAAGAAGCGGTTTTACAAAAAAAAGAGTCGGCACTATGACTCTTGGGGAGAAGCTCAGACATCTTCGCGAGGACAGGCGTATCACTCTCCTTGAAGCCTCGCGCGGAACCAAGATCCAGGTCAGATACCTGGAGTTCCTAGAGGCTGGCGATTATGATTCTCTTCCGGCGGATGTCTATGTGCGGGGATTCCTGAGGAGTTATGGGGATTTCCTGGGCGTCGATGAACATATCCTAGTGAAGCTTTATGAAAAGGAAAAAGGCATCAAGGAGAATCTCGCCAAAAGCAGGAATGCCGGAGCCAATAACCGTTTCGTGAGTCCGGTCAATATCTCATCTTTCGTTTTCACGCCCAAAAAGCTGGCAATCGCGCTGCTTGGACTGCTGGTTGCTTCGGCGATATTCTATCTTTATAGGGAAGTGGGATCGTTTTCGAACGATCCGCGCCTGATTATTTTTTCTCCTTTGAACAATTCTGAAATCAGCGGCAACTCCGTTGTCGTCGATGGCGTGACTGATAAGGATTCGAAACTGTTCATAAACGGACAGCCTATTCTGGTTGACGATGAAGGGCGGTTCCGCGAGGAGCTTACGCTCCAGTCAGGAGTGAATACTATAAGCGTGCATTCTGAGAACAAATTCGGGAAAGAGAAGACCGAGACGATTTCGGTCCAGGGAAAGCACGAGGAGGCATCTGATCCGGGTTCCGATTCGGGATCAGTGGATAATTCGCAAAGCTCTTCTTCGAGCTCTTCAAGCTCGGAAAACGGCAAGCTGCAGTTGGAGCTCCGGGTCGATCCGGGTCCGGTCTGGATGAATGTCGAGGCAGACGGGAAGCTGGTCTTTAGCGGAACGATGCTGGCAGGGGCCGTACAGAGTTTCAGCGCGGATGACAAGATAGTTGTCAATTCAGGGCGTGGAAACGCCACTTTCGTGAGATTCAACGGCAAGGATGCGGGAGCTCTCAGCGCTGATCCTGGCGTTGTGAAGGATGCGGTTTTTGATAAAAATACCAAGTAGGAAATAAAAACTTGACAGTGATAATGGGTGGGTGATAAAATATCACTGTAATCGGTTTTTGATTCGTTGCGTATAATCAGCTTACTGCGATATCTTTGTTCGAATGATTGTTGTTCCTGATTTCATACGCCTTTATTTTTTGCCAAGGAGACTTCCGTCGTTTTTTATTTTTTGGATTTTTGAAGCATCCTAAGCCAAAAAATAAAGAGCCTTATGGTTGCCTCTGATTGGTTTCCGGTTGTTCCTTTATTTTTATTTTAATTGCAGGCTGGTATAAATAAGTCATAATCATAATCGTTTTAGAAACGCTATGGCAAACATAAAAAACAAAGAGATGGACAAGAAAGTGGACAACGTTGTTTCCGAGATCCGTGAAAAATTCGGAGAGGGAATAATCATGAAGCTGGGGGATGTGAAGAAGGTCGATGTGGAGTCGATTCCGACCGGATCGATTTCGCTTGATTTGGCGTTGGGAATCGGCGGAATCCCAAGGGGTCGCGCGATCGAAATATATGGACCGGAATCTTCCGGGAAAACAACGCTTACTCTTCACTTGATTGCCAATCTGCAGAAAACCGGTGGCGTGGCTGCCTTTGTGGATGCGGAGCATGCTCTCGATCCTGAATATGCCAGGAAAATAGGAGTGAATATCAATGACCTTCTAATTTCTCAGCCGGATTATGGCGAGCAGGCATTGGATGTGGTCGATGCTCTTGCGTCTTCCGGTCAGGTCGGATTGATCGTGGTCGACTCTGTGGCTGCTTTGGTTCCGAAAGCGGAAATCGAAGGCGATATGGGAGATCATCATGTCGGCAGGCAGGCGCGTCTTATGTCGCAGGCTCTCAGGAAGATAACGCCGACTCTTTCAAAAACGAATTGCACGGTTATCTTTATCAATCAGATAAGGATGAAAATCGGAGTGATGTTCGGAAACCCTGAGACGACAACCGGAGGAGAAGCGCTCAAATTCTATTCATCCGTCCGCATCGAAGTGCGGCGAAGCGCGCAGATCAAGAAAGGCGAGGATATCGTCGGGAACCGTACCAAGATCAAGGTAGTGAAGAACAAGGTGGCGCCGCCTTTCAAAACGACTGAATTCGATATCATGTATAACGAAGGGATTTCTTCCGAAGGGGATGTTCTCGACACGGGAGTGAAATACGAAGTGGTCACCAAGAAGGGCAATTCCTATTCTTTCGGAGAGGAGAAACTGGGCGTCGGTCGCGAAGCGGCCAAGGCCTATCTCAAAGGACAAAAAGGAAAGGTGGATGAGATTGCCAAAAAGATCATGGAAAAGACCAAAGAGATAGAGGCCGGCGAGATGCTTCCGGAGGCATCTGAGGAGCCAGCGGAAGCCAAGAAAAAATAGTTAGAATTCTTACAGAAAAGCGTCCCGCCACGGTGAGGCGCTTTTCTTGATTTATTTCTCTTCTTTGGCTAGACTGGAAGAAAGTTAATTTTTTATGTTTTCTAAAGTTTATGGAAAATCATCCAAAGAAAGAAAGGACGCTGGTTATCATCAAGCCGGACGGAGTGCAAAGAACCCTCATTGGGGAAATCATCAAACGCTATGAGAGAGTGGGGCTCAAAATGGTCGCCCTTAAGATGCTTGCCGCTACTGAAGAGATGGCGACGAAGCACTATTATGAAGTGGGAGGAGATGAATGGCTCGAAGAAGTGGGAAGGAAAGCCGCGGCGGCTTATGAGAAGAAAGGGATGAAATCTCCGTATCCGACTTTCAAAGATAACGGAATCGCTATCATGAAAGCCAATGCGAAATATCTGAGTTCCGGTCCGGTCATCGCGATGATCTGGCAAGGGAACAATGCGACCGCATTGGTCAGGAAAATCACCGGAAGCACCGAGCCGGCATCATCTGATATGGGAACAATCCGCGGAGATTTCACCTTGGATACATATATGATTGCCGATACTGATGAAAGAAGCATCAGGAACCTGATTCATGCTTCTGGAAACACGGAAGAGGCGGAAAAGGAAATTCCGATCTGGTTCAAACCGGAAGAAATCCTGAGCTATCGCCTTATCGCCGATGAGATTCTTTACGATATCAATCTGGACGGGATATTGGAATAGGTTAAGGCTCATACAAACGTTTGAAAAAATGCTCGCATTCTTCAGAAATGCGGGCATTTTTTATTTTCCATAGGCTGTAGGCAGATATTATTTTGCACATCATCTCATTTGATGTATAATAGGGTTGTTATTATAGAAAATAAAAATGTACTACGAGCCGAAAAAAATAAATTATAATAAACTAGTCATTCTCGTTATTGTTATTGTGACGCTGGCAATGTTTTTGATTATTGCTGTGCCGCTGATTGGCAATAAAAACAACAACAAAGAAACTGACTTGACAGCGCCGAACGATTATGAAAAAGATGAACGGCAGAAGAACTTGAGCGAGCAAGTGGATAAAATTGAAAGCATAAAATCAAGCATGACTGACAAGAACGACAAGACGCTTGAACAGCAAATGAAAGAGATGGACACAATTAGGAATGGCAAATAAATGTTTAGGCGATAATAATTTTAAAATAATAAGCATGAGAATGAAAATAAAAAAAGCGATACTAGCTATTCCGGCAGTGTCGTCATGGATGATTCTCGGAATAATTATCGGGGCATGGGTGCATTTTTCCAACGCATGGGTCGGGCCGACCGAGTCTCCTGCGGGCGGGAATGTCGGAGCTCCGATAAATACCAGTCAAAATACTCAGGTCAAATCCGGAGGATTGGGGATAGGCGGACTTCTTCAAGTAGCTGGAAATGGATTTTTTCAATTGAATAATAACGTAGCTCAAGCGGATCTTACCCCGGCTCCGGTTGGTACTGCTCCTGAGCCAGGCTCAGTCCTTACAGCGGTTGATACGAATGGTACTGCTGCTTGGGTTAAAGGTGTAAGCGCTGTGGCTGGGAGTCCCGCTTTCACTCTAGTTAGCGCGGGTAATATCAGTTGTCCAAGTGGTTATACTACATTCAAATCACACAATGATGCTCTTGAAAACTACACTGTCCATGTCTTGATTTGTGCTAGCTCAAATTCCCCTTCGTCCTATCAGGACGAGTGCTTTTCTAATATTCCTGGCGCTAACGACTATGGAAGCGGTACTGCCCCAAATGTCAATACGAAGTGTCCCGATAGCTGTGCTTCCGGGTATAAAGTTGTTGCGGATAGTAGCATGAAAACGGGAACTTGGTGGGGAAGCGGCGATTCTGTCAATAATCCTAAAATCAACGTGATGGCTACACGCGTTTGTGTCAAGGAATAAGAAAGAGTTTGTATTCCAGACTTCGAATAATAGAAAATCCCGCTTTTGGCGGGATTTTCTATTATTCAGCTTTCTTGTTCATGGTCTTCAGGCAGCGGGTGCAGATTTTCTTCCTTTCCCCTTCAACCTTCTTGCTTTGGAGGTTTATGCTGAATTTCCTAAGTGTTTTGACGTTGGAATGGCTGACGGCGTTTCCGGTCTGGGAACCGCGGCCGCAGATGTCGCATACTCGGCTCATAGTCATGAAACATGGAGCACGAAGCATAGAACGGAGTGGAACGAAATATTGTTCCATGTTCCATGTTATGTGTTACATGAGGTGGTTGATTTATTACAGAATATACGTTAGCATGGGATAGTAATATTTGCAAGAAACTGCCATGGCGAACGAAATAGTCCTAGTCGTGTTCTATGTTATCATCCTGCTTTATTCGGTGATCATCCACGAGGTTTTTCATGGCATCGCGGCGATGTGGATGGGGGACAATACGGCCAAATATGCCGGACGCATCACTTTCAATCCTCTGAAACACATTGATCCGTGGCTGACTATCGGCATGCCGATGCTGATGCTTTTCCTGACCGGCGGTAAATTCGCCTTCGGTTCCGCCAAACCGGTGCCATATAACCCGTATAATCTCAAGAATCAGAAATGGGGACCGGCGCTGGTGGCTCTTGCTGGGCCTGGCATAAATATCCTGATCGCCCTTATTGCGGCTATTGCAGCCAAGCTGATAACCCTGCCTTTGGCTTCCAAAGTGGATATCATCTCCAATTTCAATGAATGGGGCAACATTTCCTATGCGATTTCCGGGTCTGTCGGAGCCATATTCTATGAATTGCTGGTCATTATCATATTCTGGAACGTTTTTCTGGCCTTTTTCAATCTGATCCCGATTCCGCCGCTGGACGGTTCCAAGCTTCTTTTCGCGATTATTCCAGTGAGTGTCGAAACCATGGCAATGCTTGAGCAATTCGGTTTCATTCTTCTGCTTTTCGCGATCTTCTTCTTTTCGGGACCGCTTGGCGCATTCCTGAACCTGATGCTCAATCTCTTTTTAGGGATAGCGATATAGGAAATACGGTAAAATATTGACAGTTTATCCATTATCCTATATGATTATTTTGCTAGTTTTCTAGCGTCTTTTTTTGTTAATTCTACAACCTACAATCATTGTTATGCCAACGATCAATCAATTGAAACGCCGTCCGAGAAAGCCTCTTAGTGAAAAATCCAAAGCGCCTGCTTTCGGACATGTTTTTAATACCATAAAGAACAAGCCGATTTCGACTGAAAGCCCGTTCAAGCGAGGGGTGTGTCTCAAGGTTTCGACTACCACCCCGAAGAAACCTAACTCGGCTCTTAGAAAGATCGCGAGGGTTCGCCTCACCAATGGAATGGAAGTTACCGCTTATATTCCAGGAATCGGGCATAATCTTCAGGAACACTCAATCGTCATGCTGCGCGGAGGAAGAGTGAAAGACCTTCCGGGTGTGAGATATCACATCGTTCGCGGAGTGCTCGACACGGCCGGAACTGCCGGAAGGAAAAGAGGACGCAGCAAATACGGAGCGAAGAAGGAAAAAGCGAAAGAATAATCATAAAGTAAAGAACAGAGGTTTATAGATGGCTTATAAACTTCCAACCAATTATGGCACGAAGAAAAAGGACATTCGAAAAGCATGTAAAGCCGGACACCAAATACGGCAATTTGCTGGTGGGGAAATTCATCAACAATATCATGCAGGAAGGAAAGAGGACCACAGCTGAAAAGATCATCTATGATTCATTCGACATAATCCATGAAAGGACCAAAAAGGGAGGGCTCAATATTTTCGAACAGGCCCTCAAGAACGTTTCTCCGCTGGTAGAGCTCAAAAGCCGCCGCGTCGGAGGAGCCAACTATCAGGTTCCTGTTCCGGTTGCCGGAGAAAGAAGGACGACGCTGGCTATCCGCTGGATAAAGGCTGCCGTCAAGAACAAGAAAGGCAAGAAAATGGCTGAGAAGCTGGCTGATGAGCTGATCGACGCTTCGAACAAGATCGGGGCTTCAATGAAGAAACGCGAAGATGTTCACAGGATGGCTGACGCTAACAAGGCGTTCGCTCACTTTGCATAAAAGAGCACGAAAAGAATTTGGGATTTTGAATTCAGAATTCGGAATGGGAATATAGGGACTGGAATCTGGAATGCTATTTCGGGTTTCTCCATTCTTTATTCTCGTTCTTGATTCTGAATACTTCGATCCCAGATTCTTTTTTTAATATTTTTAAACAAGTAACAAAAAATAATGGCAAGAAAGGAACCGATTGAAAAATATCGAAATATCGGAATCATCGCGCATATCGATGGCGGGAAAACGACCACCACGGAGCGCATTTTGTTTTACACAGGAATAACCCACAAGATCGGAGAAGTGCATGAAGGCGCGGCTACTATGGACTGGATGGAGCAGGAAAGGGAGCGCGGAATCACTATAACTTCTGCTGCTACGACCTGTTTTTGGAAAGATCACCAGATCAACATCATCGATACCCCGGGACATGTCGACTTCACAGTCGAAGTGGAGAGATCCCTTCGCGTGCTTGACGGCGCCGTCGTCATTTTCGATGGGAAGGAAGGAGTCGAGCCGCAATCGGAAACGGTTTGGAGGCAGGCTGACAAATACAATGTTCCAAGGATCTGCTTCGTGAACAAGATCGACAAAGAAGGTGCCGACTTCTATTTTGTCTTGAAAACCATCTGGGATCGTCTCACCCCGAATGCCATCGCTCTCCAGATTCCGATCGGAGAAAGAGGCGACTTTTCCGGTGTTGCGGATCTCGTCAAGATGAAAGCCTATTCATTTGAAGGCGATATGGGAGAAAAGGTTGTCGAAGGAGAAATCCCTGCCGAGCTCATGGACAAGGCCAAGGAGTGGAGAGAGAAAATGATCGAAAAGATTTCTGAGACTGACGAAGCCTTGACTGAGAAATATCTGAGCGGGGAAGAAATAACCGAGGCCGAATTGAAAGCGGCTCTGAGGCGCGCGGTCATCGACGTCAAGCTCATCCCGGTTTTCACGGGAACGGCTCTTCGCAACAAAGGGGTGCAATTAGTGCTGGATGCAGTGGTTGACTATCTGCCGGCTCCGACCGATGTGGCCGCTCCCCACGCGACCGATGTCAAAGATGAAACCAAGGATATCGAAATCAAGCAGGCCGATGAAGCGCCTTTTGCCGCTTTGGCTTTCAAAGTCGCAACCGATCCTTTTGTCGGGCAGTTGACATTCTTCCGGGTATATTCAGGAGTATTGAAAGCCGGATCATATATCCTCAACTCGTCGAAGGGAGAAAAGGAAAGGGTAGGACGCATCATGCAGATGCATTCCAATCACAGGGAGGAAATTTCCGAGATATATGCCGGCGGAATCGGCGCATTGGTCGGAATGAAAAACACGACTACCGGAGACACGCTTTGCGATATCGACAAGCCGGTTCTTCTCGAGTCGATTACTTTCCCGGAACCGGTCATCTCGATCGCGATCGAACCGAAAACCAAAGCCGACCAGGAAAAGATGGGCGTGGCGCTCAGGAAGCTTGCAGAGGAAGATCCTACTTTCAAAGTCCACACTGACGAAGAAACTGGGCAGACGATCGTTTCCGGGATGGGCGAGCTTCATCTGGACATCATTGTCGACCGCATGAAGCGCGAATTCAAAGTTGAAGCCAATATCGGACAGCCTCAGGTCGCATATCGCGAAACCATCAGAACGAAAGCGGAAGCGGAAGGGAAATATATCAAACAGTCCGGTGGACGCGGGCAATACGGTCATTGTTGGATCCGCTTGGAACCGCAAGAGCCGGGCGAAGGATTCGAATTCGTTGATGAGATCAAAGGAGGAGTCATTCCTCAGGAATATATCACTCCGATCGGAAAAGGAGTCAAGGAGGCTATGGACAACGGAGTCGTGGCAGGATACCCGATGGTGGATATCAAAGCGACCGTGTATGACGGATCGTTCCATGAAGTCGACTCATCCGAAGCGGCCTTCAGGATTTCCGGATCCATGGCTTTCAAGGAAGCGGCTCGTCGAGCCAACCCGGTCCTTCTGGAGCCTATCATGAAGGTCCAGGTGACTACTCCGGAACAGTTCATGGGTGATGTCGTCGGAGACTTGAATTCCAAGCGCGGAATCATCAGGGAGATGAATGACCGCGGCGAAGGGAACGCCAGAGTCAAGCTTATCGATGCCGAAGTGCCGCTTTCCGCGATGTTCGGCTATACCACTACTCTTCGTTCCATGACCCAGGGTCGCGCGACATCCTCGATGGAGTTCGGTCATTATGCCGAAGTTCCGAGGAATGTAGCGGAGGAAATCGTCGGAGGGAAGAAATAACAAGGTGAAACACGTTTCAAATAGAAAGACAACCCCGAGCAATCGGGGTTGTTTCTATCTTGTTTTTATGCTAGAATAAGGACATATGAATTTTAGACAAGCCCTATTTTGGGATACGAATCCCTCTAAAATAGACCCGAAGAAAAACGCCGGATATGTAATTGAGCGGGTTTTGGATTTGGGCAATGACAAAGAGGTCAAGTGGGTGCTGAAAAATTATAGCAAAGCAACACTCAAAAAAACGGTTGCTAAATCAAGGTCTTTATCTCCGCGAACAAAATCATTATGGAAGTTGATACTCAAAATGAAATAAGCTGGCATCTTTCCGCTTTGCCGCCAAAAACCAAAAAAGCCCTGGACTTTTTGTCCGCTCAGAAATGGCTGGAAAAATCAAGTTGGTATTTGGCGGGCGGCACTGCGCTTGCCCTTCAAGCAGGCCACAGAAAGTCCGTTGACTTGGATTTTTTTACTCAAGAAAGAGATTTCAATGATGTCACATTGCTGAATCATTTTGCTGGAAATAATGACTGGAAGATCACCATCAATCAAGAGGGTACGGTTTATGGGGAATTGTTCGGGGCTAAGATCAGTTTTATTGCGTATCCCTTTTTTATTCCTGAGGGTTATGCAAAATACGGTTCATTGAAAGTGATCCGATCTGTCGATGTTGCAGTGATGAAAATCATTGCGATTTCCCAGCGCGGCCGCAAGCGCGACTTCTTTGATCTTTACTGGTGCGCGAAAAATGTCGAACCTCTTGAGATAACGGCGAAGCGTCTTAAAAAACAATATCCGGCAGTGGCGCATGACTATCATCATATATTGAAAAGCTTGGTATATTTTGCCGATGCTGAGGACGATCCGATGCCGGAAATAAAATTTAAGGCAAACTGGAGCGAAGTGAAGAAGTTCTTTATGAGGGAGGTCCCGGAGCTAGCGCATAAATTACTGGCGCCATAAACTAAACTCCAGTCAACTCAGAAGTCCTGCCACGGCGCTTTTCTTGCACGTTTTTCATATTGTGATAAAATATCTTCATAAAACAAAAAATCCATGATTTCCGATATCAAAAAAAATCCGATAAGAAAAACTTCCATGACAGCCGGCCGGCTTCCGGTTTTTTGCGCGGATATGCCGGGGGGGGGGGCTTAAAAGCGGAGCTTTCGGATTTTCAGCTGAAATAAGGGATTTTTTCGAATCAGGATATTTAACCATATAGGAACCGTCATCCGGTTCTTTTTTTTGTTTTCAAAAATAAAAATAATCCAAGATATCGACAAAAAATATGAATCGGAAAATCACATTGATCGCTGCCGGTGTTCTCATGATCCTGGCCACCGGGATTTTCTTCATGAAAAAGGGAAATGGGAATGCGAGTTCGAATCTTGCAATCCCGCAGGAACCGCAAAGCTCTGATCCATCCGGCATCGTCGCGGGGGTGGAGGATTCTTCGCAAAACGATCCGGTCGCTTCCGAAGGAAGCGGATCTTTGGATCCGGCAGCCCAACCCGAGCCCGACGGAGGATTCCTCGGCAAGCTGACTTCCGTTTTCGATGAGATAGCCAGCCTCAAGAAGAAGCTGGGAAAACTGGACGACAAATACGGCGACGGATACCTGGAACTCCGAAGCGATTCGATCACGAACGACAACATAAAGAAGAACGCGGTCAATTCGAGCAGCATCGAGAACAAATCGATCCGGGAGGAAGACCTGAAAGACGGAAGCATCTCCGATCCGCGACTGATTCCGGACGGCTTCATCGAATCGCTGAAAATAAAGGACGCCACCATCACCGATGCCGATATATCGCCGGACGCGCAGATCGATTCTTCAAAAATAAACCTGGGCGGATACGCGCTTGCTAACCTGCCGACCGACGAAGAAAAAGCCAAATTGGGCGAGATCGTCGATGACGCCCAGACCAGTATCGCGATCGGTGACAAGAACATCAGTCAGATTCACAATCAAAACACGGACACGGGCACGAATTCCAATACATTCACGATCGGCAACTCCGGGCACGATCTCTCCCTGGTTTTCGGCGCTTCTTCAGAAAAACTGACCTATGACGATTCATCCGGCGCTTTTGCCCTTTCCGACAAACTAAGCCTTTCTTCTAATAAGCTGACCGATCTTGGGGTTCCGACTGCCGACACGGACGCGGCTACTAAGGGATATGTGGACAACCAGCTTTCGACAGAAATCGGCAATCTCAAATGGAAGGATCCGGTCGGCTCGTTTTCCGACTTGTCCGATTGCGACGACAGCCATGATGGGCAGGCCAGACTAGTGAAGGACGAAAACTGGATCTATCGCTGCGACAAGGACGATTCGGTTTGGCACAAGGTGGCCAATGTGGCGTCGGTCGATCACAATGATCTCAAAAACAGGGACGCGTCCGGTTCTCACCCGGCTTCGGCCATCAGCTTTTCCGATCATGGCACGCTCAATTCGGACGATGTCCAGGATGCGATCAATGATCTTGACGACAATACCTTAAAGCTCAACCCGACAGGCAGCCAGACCATCGACTATGATTCGAACATATCGACGGTCATCAAGATGTATTCCAGTCAGGCCGATGCTCCTTTCAGGATCGAAAATTCCAGCGGAAGCAGCAAATTCGCGATCACAAAGGACGGACTTGTTTCCACTCCGTCGGTCACGAATGATTCCATCGTTGACGCTTCGATCACAGGAACCAAGCTGGCTTCGAACATCTCCATAGCGACTACCGGCTCTGTTTCGGCCAGCACCGTCGCTTCGACTATCGCGACCGGAACCAAGCCGTTCACGGTCGCTTCCGTCACCAAGGTGGACAATCTGAACGCCGACCTTATCGACGGGATGAACTCGTCGCTTGCGGGAGGAGCGAGCGTCATCCTGGCCACCGATACCAGCGGCAACCTGACCCTTGCCAATGGGAAGATTTCGGTCGAAACGATCAGGTTCGAGGCGGAAACGACCGCTCCGACCGCCGAGGAAGGGAAGGCCTACTATGATTCCAATGACAAGACTTTCAAAGTATACAATTCCCAGGGAGACGGATATATCGATCTGGTAGCTGACCCGCACATAGCGCCGTCGCACTGTCCCGACGGGTACGTCCCTGTTCCAGGCGATGCCAGATACGGCACGGCGGGCGGATTCTGCGTCATGAAATATGAGGCGAAATGCGCCGCCACAAGCGATGCCGCTACCGGTCTCATGACTCCGGCGACCGCCTATCAGACCTATGACAATGCCACAACCGCCTGCACCTCGGCCAACTCGAAACAGGTGGTTTCGACCGCTTCGGGCTATCCGATCGCCAATATCAATCAAACCAACGCCAAGGCCTACTGCGTTTCCTCCGGCGGCCATCTCATCACCAACAACGAATGGATGACTATCGCCAGGAATATGGAAAAACAGCCTTCCAACTGGACCGGCGCCTCGGTCGGCACCGGCGGGCTTTATCGGGGACATAGCGACAACAGTCCGGCAACCGCGCTCTCCGCCAGCACGGATGACGGAGACGGCTATTCGGGAACGGGGGATTCCGGGACATCGGAAGAACGGAGGACGATGACGCTCAGCAATGGGGAAACGGTGTGGGACATGTCGGGCGATGTCTGGGAATGGGCCAGCGATACCATCCGGCGGAAAGATCAGCCGCATTCGACGGCCGGATCGGGCAATTCTTTCGGTTGGAAGGAGTTCACCACTTTGGACGACTATGGGCAGATGAGCTACGCCAATCTCCGTCCGGGCAACCCGGCCTGGAATTCCAGCCAGAATGCGGGTCAGATCTATACTTACAATCCGAGCGGGGATACGGGCAATACGGTCTACGCTTTCTTACGGGGCGGCGATTGGGTCTATGGGTCGAATACGGGGCTGTTCGGGCTGAATCTGGGCTATGCCCCCGCCAACACGTACAGCAGCTTCGGTTTCCGTTGCGTTTCCCCAGGGGATTAGGGTTTGATCAGGAATCTTGAATCTGATAATCTATAATCTTTTTTTTCGCCGAATTTTCGCAGAGAGCGGAAATTTTGCGTTTAAGTGAGGAATCTTGACATTGACATGAAACAGTAACTGCATTATTATTTTTCTATAAAACAAAAAAGAAAATCCATTTATTATGCTCGACAAAAAGATTAAAGAGGCCCTCGAGCTTCTCGGAGGCAAAGCCGTAATAAAAGACTGTGAAGAATGCTATATCCTGCTCACACTGGACGAGTTCAGGAGGATGAAGCAGGAAGGCGTTTCGGGCTTGACAAAGGAGGAACTGATTGATAAGATAAACAATGACATCGCAAGCTGGAAGTTTTCCCAGGAAGAGAAGAAAGTGGAGGCATTCGACCCGGAAGCGGTGCTGGATGAAAAGGAAAACGAAGTGAAATACGAGAAGGTCAGCGACTAGTTTCGCAATATAAATATAATCAAGCTAATAAAAAATCGCAGATGTGCTATGGCTGCCCTCGGCTGAATGTCGCGGGTGTGACTGGTTGTTCCGGTCAAATGCTATAGGATTTGCGCATTAAGCCTAAAAAAATATGGCAGCAGAACAATTTCAAAGGACGAAGCCGCACGTCAATGTCGGAACCATCGGTCATGTCGACCACGGAAAAACCACTCTGACAGCAGCTATCCTGCACGTGCTTGCTTTCCAGGGGAAAGCTAAGGAGAAAGGAATCGATGAAATCGACAAGGCTCCTGAAGAAAGGGATCGCGGAATCACTATCGCGACCGCTCATTGCGAATACGAATCAGACAAGCGCCACTACGCTCATGTGGACTGCCCAGGACATGCTGATTATATCAAGAACATGATTACTGGTGCGGCTCAGATGGACGGAGCGATCCTGGTTGTTGCCGCTACTGACGGCCCTATGCCTCAGACCCGCGAGCACATCCTTCTTGCCAAGCAGGTCGGAGTTCCTGAAATCGTCGTTTTCCTCAACAAAGTCGACATGGTTGATGATCCTGAATTGGTTGACTTGGTCGAAGCTGAAGTCCGCGAACTTCTCACCAAATATGAATTCGATGGAGACAACGCCAAAGTCATCAAAGGTTCAGCTCTCAAGGCTCTTGAATCCAAATCTGCCGATGACGAGGCCGCCAAGCCTGTTCTGGATCTTATCAATGCTTTGGATGAGAAGATTCCTGAGCCGGTCCGCGAAACTGACAAGCCTTTCCTTATGCCGATCGAAGATATCTTCACGATTGAAGGAAGAGGAACAGTGGTTACCGGAAGAATCGAAAGAGGAACCATCAATGTCAATGAGGAAGTTGAAATCGTCGGACTCAGGCCAACCCAGAAGACTGTCGTTACCGGAATCGAGATGTTCAACAAGACTCTTGACAAGGGAACAGCTGGAGACAATGCCGGAGTGCTTATCCGCGGAATCAAGAAAGAAGACGTGGAAAGAGGACAGGTTCTGGCTAAGCCGGGCTCAATCACCCCTCACACCGAATTCGAATGCGAAGTATATATCCTAACCAAGGAGGAAGGCGGAAGGCACACTCCATTCTTCAAAGGATACAAGCCTCAATTCTATGTCAGGACGACTGACGTTACCGGAGAAGTGATTCTGCCGGAAGGATCTGAAATGGTGATGCCTGGAGATACGGTAAGCTTCCAAGTGAAGCTCGGCTCCCCTGTCGCCATGGAAGAGGGAATGAGATTCGCTATCCGCGAAGGAGGAAGGACTGTGGGCGCTGGAGTCGCGACTAAGATCCTGAAATAAATCCCAAGAATCATTAGTTTTTTCTTCGTACAGCGCTTGGTTCAGAGAGACAAAAACACCCGAAATTTGACGTAAAAAAGAATGGGTGCTACAATGTTTTTCTATGAGGCCAAGAGCTGTACTATAGAGAAAAATTAGTATGCAATAAGGTCATTAAGGCATTTTGCAAAAAAATTAAATGATCAAGAAGGAAGAAGAAGCAAAAACAAGAATAAGGATAAGGATCAAGGCATACGACCACAAGATCATCGACCAATCCGCCCGCCAGATCGTTGAAACGGCCGAGCGCACGGGAGCGAACATCACGGGACCGGTTCCTCTTCCGACTGAAGTGAGAAGGTTCACTGTCAACAAATCCACTTTTGTTCACAAGGATTCTCGCGATCAATATGAAATGAGAGTGCACAAGAGACTCATAGATATCCTGAATCCTACTCCTAAGACGATCGAAAGCCTCACAAGCCTTGATTTGCCTGCCGGAGTCGATATAGAGATAAAGATGTGATAATCTCTACGAACTACGAATTTTTACGAATATACGAATAGAATATCAGATAGATACTAGTTAAAGTCTTCCGCTTGGCGGGAGATACTCAGCTAGCCAGTCCAGTTTGATCTGGGTTTTCGGCTGGTTGCGACGGCCGATTTTTTATTTTACTAAAGACATGAAATTTATCCTGGGAAAAAAAATAGGAATGACAACCATTTATGGCGACATGGGAGCGTTGAATGTGACGCTGGTTGAATGCGCGCCTAATAAGGTTTCCATGATCAAGACTGAAGAAAAGGACGGATATGCTGCGACTCAGCTTGAAATCGCCAAAACCAAAAACAAAGTCATCAAGAAAGAGTTCAGGGCTGGTTCAGCCGAACTGAAGGAGGGCGATAACATAGACGTATCGATTTTTGAAATAGGAGAAGAAATCAAAGTGAGCGGCATAACCAAGGCCAAAGGATTCCAGGGCGTAGTGAAAAGGCATGGTTTCAAAGGAGCTCCTAAGACTCACGGACACAAGCACGATCTTCGCGCTCCTGGTTCAATCGGAAGCGGGTTTCCTGAGCATGTTGTCAAAGGAAAGAGAATGGCAGGAAGAATGGGCGGCGAGAGATCCACTACTGGGAACATCAAGATCGTTTATATAGACAAAGAAAAGAACGTTTTGGGGCTCAAAGGCGCAGTGCCTGGAATTCCTGGAAACATAGTCGAAATAAGATCAATGGCATAAAGAGAATCATAATTACCGACATGAAAATCGCAATTCAAAATCTGGAAGGAAAGCAAGTTGAGGAAATCGAAGTTTCCGAAAACGTTTTCGGCCTCAAAAGGAATGACGAGCTTGTTCACCAAGTCATGGTGGCCATATCTTCCAATAATAGGCAAGTGATCGCTGATACGAAGACAAGAGGCGAAAGGGCCGGATCTGGAATCAAGCCTTGGAAACAGAAAGGAACCGGACGCGCCAGAGTCGGATCGGTCAGGACTCCTGTTTGGAGAAAAGGAGGAGTCGTCTTCGGACCGAACAATGACAGGAATTTCAAGAAGAAGATCAATAAGAAGATGAACCAGAAAGCTATCGCCATAGTCCTTAGCGCGAAGCTCAAGGATAGTGAGATAATCGTTGTCGATAAGTTCGAATTCAAAGATAAGAAGACCAAGGAAGTGGCCAAGACGGTTGCCAACTTGAAGATAAAAGGAAAGACCCTGATGGCATTTTCCGATAATGAAAAGGATTTGCGCTCTGCTAGCCGGAATATCGAAAAGATGGAGAACATCCTGACATCCCAGCTGAATGTCCTCGATATGCTCAGCAACAAAAACCTGCTGCTCACGAAGGAATCGATCATGTATTTGAATGAGAAATATAAGTAAAACCAGATCAAAAGGATGAAAAAGAACGAAAATCCGCCGGCTGGCGGAGGGAAAATGAATATTTCGCACAAGATTCTCTTGGAACCTGTGATAACGGAAGCTGCGACTGTTGCTGCTGAGATGGATAAATACGTTTTCAAGGTTGCAAAGGGATCTTCCAAGAAGGAAATAAAGACATCCATCAAGGAAGTATATGACGTGGAAGCCAAGAAAATCAATGTGGTCAACCTTCCGACGAAAGCAAGAAGCAGAGGAAGGATTCCAGGATGGAAGTCGGGATACAGGAAAGCGATAGTAACGCTTAAGAAAGGGGACAAGATAGACGTATTCGGAGAATAATCAGTTCGAATTAAAGAAATAAGCACCCACCTTCGCTAAGGCTACGGTCATACGCCGCCAAAGGCTATGCTGACGGAGCGCGGGCAAGTAAGAAAGATGGCGATCAAAGTATATAAAAGGAATACCGCAGGAAGGAGAAACATGTCGGTCGTGAAGTCCGACACGGTGACCAATAAGAAACCAGAGAAATCTTTGGTTGAGGGTCAATCCAGAAAAGCGGGGAGATCTGGCGGAAAGATTTCTGTGCGCCACCAAGGAGGCGGCCACAAGCAGAAATACCGTATCGTTGATTTCCATCAGGAGAAGATCGGAATTCCGGGACGCATTTCGGCTATCGAAAAAGACCCTAACAGAAGCGCCTTCATCGCTCTTGTCGTGTATGCTGACGGAGAAAAGGGATACGTATTGGCAAGCGATGGAATGAGGACAGGAGAAACGATAATTGCCGGTCCTGACGCTCCAGTGAAGAACGGCAACAGGACGATGGTTAAGAATATCCCGACAGGAACTGTCATTTCAAATATAGAATTGTTCCCAGGACATGGCGGACAGATCGTGAGAAGCGCCGGATCCGGTGCTATGCTCACCGCAGTTGATGAGAAAAACGCCCAAGTGAAACTGCCATCAGGAGAAATAAGAATGATCAGCAATACCTGCTATGCGACAGTAGGGCAGATGAGCAATTTTGAACACAGCGCCGTGACTATCGGAAAAGCCGGAAGAAGCAGATGGATGAACAAACGTCCGACTGTTCGCGGAAGCGCGATGAATCCGGTTGACCATCCGCATGGAGGAGGAGAAGGACGCCAGGGAATCGGTCTCAAACATCCGAAGACTCCTTGGGGCAAGCCGGCTCTCGGAAAGAAGACAAGAAAGAAAGCGAAATATAGCAACAAGTTCATAATCAAGAGGAGAACTAAAAGGAAGTAGTATATAAATATGACAAGAAGTTTGAAAAAAGGTCCTTATGTGGACGAAAGACTGCTCAAGAAAATAGGGAATCTGAAAGCTGGAGACAGGAAGGTTATCAATATCTGGGCTCGCGCTTCAGTGATTTCTCCAGAAATGATAGGATTCACTTTCGGAGTGCATAACGGAAAGATATTCATACCCGTTTTCGTTACTGAAGAGATGGTAGGACATAGGTTCGGAGAGTTCTCTGCTACGAGGAAGTTCACAAGGCACGGAGGAAAGATGCAGAAAGAAATGGAAGCATCAGCCAAGCAGAAAGAGGCAGAAGCCGCTAAAGCTGCAAAAGCCTCTCCTCAAAAGAAGAAATAATATCCGTTTTTAGAAGATTCATAAGATCAATCAAGATGAAAGTATCGGCTAAACTGAACAATATAAGAATAGCTCCCAGAAAGACTAAGCTGGTGGCGGATCTGATCAGGGGATTGGATGCTTCGAAAGCTCTCGAGCAGCTCGGCGCTACCATAAAGCGCACAAGCCCTGAGATGAAGAAGCTGCTGGATAGCGCTTTGGCTAATGCTGAAAACAATTTCGGTCTTGCCCGCGACAATATGTATGTCTATGATGTCGTGATCGGAGCTGGTCCGACACTCAAGAGGTGGATGCCGAAGGCTTTCGGACGCGCTGGGAAGATCATGAAAAGGACATCCAAGATAGAGATCATCCTGGAAGAGAGAGTCGAAGGAAAAGACAGAAAGAGCAAGGAAGAAATGGAAAAGGAAAAAGCAGCCCGCGCCAAGGCGAAGGAAAAGGAAGAGAAGGCGAGGAAGAAGGAAATGGAAGCTGCCCAGAAGGAAGAGAAAGCTGAGAAAGTCATTGAAAAAAGCGATAAGAGTTCCAAGATAGAAGAGAAAGGCAATAAGGAAGTGAAGGAAAAGGCCTGGTCGAACAGGATATTCAGAAGGAAGTCGATGTAGGGTATTTAAAAAATAATGATAAGTCGGGAATTAGCTAAAATTATTTATGGGACATAAAGTAAACCCAGTTGGATTCAGGATCGGAATAACGCAGACCTGGAAATCCAAATGGTTCGGAAAAAAAGAATACAAGGACAACCTGAAGCAGGATATCGGAATCAGGACGGAAGTGATGAAGAAATGGAAAGCTGCTTTTATCGCCGATGTCGAGATCGAAAGATCCCAGGCTGCAATCAGGATTATCATAAGGACAGCCAGGCCGGGCGTGCTTATCGGACGCGGCGGCAGCGGAGTGGAAGATATCAAGAAGCATATCATGGATAATTTCTTCCGCGGCAAGAGGGTCAACCTGCGCATCGATATCCAGGAAGTCAAGAGCATGGAGGAAAGCGCGATGATCATGGCTCAGAATGTCACGGAGCAGATTGAGAAAAGGATGCCATTCAGGAGAATATTGAAATCCACCATAGAGCAGGCGATGAAGAACGGCCTCATCAAAGGAGTGAAAGTGGAAATGTCAGGACGCCTCGGAGGAGCTGAAATGTCCAGGCGCGAATGGCTTTCGAAAGGAACGCTTCCGCTTCACACTCTTCGCGCCAATATCGATTTCGCCAAGGCGACTGCCAACACTACATACGGAGCGATAGGAGTCAAAGTGTGGCTGTATAAGGGAGATGTTTTCGAGAAAAAATAGGAGTATTTTTTATAAAAACAGTAGTAAAGATTAAGTCTCATCTGTGAATTGTTGCGGGTTGCAATCAAGCTCTCGCCCTTCTTACGGACAAAACCGGCATGTTGATGCCCAAGAAAGTAAAACATAGAAAGATTCAAAGAGGCGGAGCTATCCGTGGTGTTTCGAAGCGGGGAACTGAAATCAGTTTCGGAAGCTTTGCTCTCAAGTCAGTCGAATCCAATCTTATTTCCGCTCGTCAGATCGAATCTGCTCGTCGCGCGATGACCAGATACATCCAAAGAGGCGGAAAGATCTGGATCAGGATTTTCCCGGACAAGCCGATGACCAAGAAAGGCGATGAAACTCCGATGGGTAAAGGAAAAGGATCAGTCGATCATTTCGTAGCTGTTGTGAAGCCAGGAAAAATCCTTTTTGAGATGGATGGAGTCAAGAGAGAAATAGCCAAAGAAGCCATGAGGCTTGCATCGTATAAACTGAACGTGAAGACTAAATTCGTAGCCAAAGAAGACTAGTTTTATAAGCACAAGAAAGAAGATATGAAAATCAGCGAAATTAGAGAAAAGAATAAAGAAGAGCTCAAGAAGATTCTTGTTGAGAAGCAAGGGCTGACTCGCAAGCTGAGGTTCGATTTGGCGACCAAACAGGTGAAGAACACGAAAGAGCTCCGAACCGCGAAGAGAGACATCGCGAAAATACTAACCAAGCTGGCGAAGAAATAATTAAATCATTGAAATCAATGGAGAATAAGGATAAAAATAAGATAGCTGCAAAGAGAAAAGGGATTGTCGTAAGTGACAAGATGGACAAGACTATCGTCGTTGCGATAGACACCCTGAAGACGCACTCCAAATACAAGAAGAAATACAAATCCACCAAGAAATACAAGGTGCATGACGAGAGCAACAAATATAAGGAAGGCGATAAGGTGGAGTTCGTTTCCTCGAAGCCGTTCAGTGGAGGTAAGAAATTCATAGCAGTGTAAATGACCCGCATATAAATGCGATTCACGAATCATTATGATACAAGCAGAATCAAAATTGAAAGTTGCCGATAACTCAGGAGCGAAAATGATCAAGTGCTTCAAGGTTCTTGGCGGAACAAGAAGGCGTTTCGCTCAGATAGGCGATATAATAGTCGCGTCAGTCAAGACTGCCGAACCTCGCGGAATAGTGAAGAAAGGCGACAAAGTGAGGGCTGTCATAGTGAGGCAGAGAAAGGAATTCAGAAGGAAGGACGGTTCATATATACGTTTCGACGAGAATGCCGCTGTCATCCTGGATGGCAAGGAGCCTAAGGGAACCAGGATTTTCGGTCCGGTCGCAAGGGAGATCCGCGACAAGGGATACAACAAGATAGTTTCTCTCGCCCCGGAAGTATTGTAAGGAAACAAGGTTTATAACATATAACACGAATCGTAATAACAAGGTATGAAGATCAAAAAGAACGATACAGTCAAGATGCTTTCAGGGAAAGACAAATCCAAAACCGGCAAGGTCTTGAGTGTCGTTCCTAGCGATTTGAAAGTGGTTGTTGAAGGTTTGAATATAGTCAAGAAGCACGTCAAGCCGAGAAGGGAAGGTGAAACGGGACAAAGGGTGGAGATTCCAAGGCGCGTCGATGTTTCAAAGGTAATGCTTATCTGCCCGAAATGCTCGAAGCCGGCGAGAGTCGCTATCAAGATGGAAGGCGGCAAGAAGCTGAGAATCTGCAAGAAGTGCAAAGGAGAAATATAATAGCAAATTCACCAATCAAGATTATGGCATCAATCAAGCAAAAATATAATAAGGAGACTATCGCCGCGATCAAGAAGGAGTTCAAGCTCAAGAATGATTTCGAAGTTCCGAGAATAGAGAAGGTGGTTGTCAATGTCGGAATCGGAAGGCATCTTAAGGACGCCAATTTGGTGAAGGAGATTTTTGAAACCATAACGGCGATTACCGGACAGAAGCCGGTTATGACCAAATCGAAGAAATCAATAGCAGGATTCAAGACTCGCGAAGGACAGGAAATAGGAATGCGAGTGACTATAAGAGGAAGGCGCAAGTGGGATTTCATAGAGAAGCTGATCGGCGCGGCTGTTCCTCGTATCAGGGACTTCCATGGAATCAAGAAAACATCAGTCGATGAAGGAGGAAATTTCAATCTGGGAATCAAGGAGCAGATCATTTTCCCTGAAATAAACCCTGAACATGTCAGGAACACGTTCAGTTTCCAGGTCAATGTGGTGACTAACGCCAAGAATCGGGAGACAGGAATGGCATTGTTCAGGTTATTGGGATTCCCAATTGAGAAATAAGTAATTATAAAGTTATTATGGCGAAATTATCTGTTGAAGTAAGGGCGCAAAAAAAGCCGAAATTCTCTTCTCGTGAAGTCAGGCGTTGCTGGAGATGCGGAAGGAAACACGGTTATATGCGCGAATTCGATATTTGCAGGATATGCTTCAGAGAGTTGGCAAGTACCGGACAGATCCCTGGCGTGAGAAAGGCCAGCTGGTAAAGAAAAAAAGTTTGATTTAAATTGATAACTCCATCAGCCCTAGGGCTGACCGCCACTGGCGGAAATTTAAGCGAAGCGATTATGTTAGATCCAATAGCAGAAATGTTAACAAGAATCAGGAACGCTCAGAGCGCGGGAAAGAAATCCGTCACTTTCGGTGCCTCCAAATTAAAGATGGCTGTCGCTTCTATCCTGGAGCGAGAGGGCTTTGTCGAATCGGTCGCTAAGGAAAACGACGGCAAGTTCGATATGATAAGGATAGGCCTGAAATATTATACCGTATCGAACACCAAGAAGCTTCCTGCTATCAAGGGAATCAGGCGTATCAGCAAGGAAGGACAGAGGATCTATGTCGGAAAAAAGGAAGTGCATGGCGTGAAGAACGGATACGGAATCGGAATCATATCGACCTCCAAGGGAGTCATGACTGACAATGAATCAAGGAAAGCAGGTCTGGGAGGCGAATATATCTGCGAAGTCTGGTAATATTGAAAACAGCGGAATTTTTATAGATTAAATTATAGCGACTATGTCTAAAATCGGAAAAAAGCCAATTGAAATACCGGAGGGTGTCGAAATAAGACTCGAAGGGGATATCCTATTCGCCAAGGGTCCGAAAGGAGAACTGAATGTGAAGGTTCTTCCTGAGGTTAAGCTGGAAATCGACAAGGCTCAGATCATCGTCAAGAAGGCTGATGAGCAGGCTTCTACCAATGCTTTCTGGGGACTCATGCGCGCTCTTATCAATAACATCATTGTCGGAGTGAAGGACGGATACGAAAAGAAGCTCGAGCTTCAGGGAGTCGGATTCAGGATGTCGGTTCAGGGCAGCAAGATCAATATGGCGCTCGGCTTTTCCCATCCTGTCGAAGCGGAAGTCCCAGCCGGGCTGACCGCGAAGATCGAAGATAACAATATCCTGGTCATAAGCGGAATAGACAAGCAGGCTGTCGGGCAGTTCGCTGCTGACGTGAGATCGCTCAAGGAAGTCGAACCGTATAAAGGCAAAGGTTTCAGATATGTCGGCGAGAAGGTAAGAAGAAAAGCCGGAAAGAAAGCCGGAACTAAATAAACTTGTATCAATATGAAAGAGAGCAGAAACAATTTGAGATTGAAGAGGAAGAAGCGCGTACGGGCTAAGGTTTCGGGTACTTCTTCAAGGCCTCGCCTCAGCGTTTTCAGGAGCCTTAGAGCTATAAGCGCTCAGGTTGTCGATGACGAAGCAGGAAAGACATTGGCTTTCGCCAGCTCGCGCGAAGGGAAAAACAAGAACGACATGGATGGAGCCAAGAATGTCGGGATTGCTATTGCTAAGAAATGCATGGAAAAGAAAATAGAAGAAGTTTCTTTTGATCGCTCGGGATACAAATATCACGGAAAAGTGAAAGCCGTGGCTGAGGGAGCGAGAGAAGGCGGACTTAAATTTTAACTTTAGGAAGCGATTATGCCTAGGAATGATAAAAAATTCAGAGTAAAAAAGGAGAAGCCTGAGTTCGATCAGAAACTTCTCGACTTGGCGAGAGTCACCCGTGTCGTTAAGGGAGGACGCCGTTTCAGATTCCGCGCCACTTTGGTGATCGGGAACAGGAAAGGCAAAGTCGGTGTGGGAGTCGGAAAGGGATCGGATGTCACTGATGCTATCAGGAAGGCTTTTGATGATGGAAAGAAGAACCTGATCAACGTTCCTATTCATGGAAACACCATAAGCCACGACATAGAATACAAATCAGGAAGCGCCAAGGTGCTTCTGAAGCCGGCTCCGGAAGGAAGAGGGATCGTTGCCGGAGGAGCAGTGAGAGCCGTTGTCGATTTTTCGGGAATAAAAGACATCGTTTCCAAATCTTTCGGAACATCCAACAAGCTCAATGTGGCCCGCGCGACTGCCGAGGCTCTTGAAAGTCTGAATTATTCGAGGAACAAGAAGGAAAGAACAGTCAAAGCCTAAATAAGAATATAACTACTTTTCTTTATACTATGCAGCTACATGAATTAAAATTGAAAACCCCCAGGAAGTCCCGAAAGACTATCGGACGAGGAGGAAAAAAAGGTACTTATTCCGGAAGGGGAAATAAAGGACAGAAGGCTAGAAGCGGCGGGAATGTCAATCCTCTTTTTGAAGGCGGACGCTCGACTTTGGTTGATCACATGAAAAAGAAGAGGGGCTTCAAATCCCTTGTCGTGAAGAAGAATGTCATAGACTCGGCTGATCTTGAGAAGAAATTCCCGAAAGGCGGCGAAATAAGCAAGGAAACCCTTATCGCGGCTGGCATGGTCACTAAGGCCAAAGCGGAAAACGGAATCAAGATTCTTGGAAAAACGGAACTCAAGCAGAAATTTTCTATTGCTAAGGGCATCCTTCTTAGCTCTTCAGTCAAAGACGCTATCGCAAAGGCTGGCGGAGAGATAGCTTCTTAGGGAAATATTTCAGGACTTTCATGTATTTATTTTTTGTCATCTCGAGCGCAGCGTAGCGAAGTCGAGAGATCTGTTGATGATTGTCAGGATTCTTTCAGGACATGGTATAATTTACAGGGTATTGCTGGCAGATCCTTCGACTGCGTAAATATTCGCTTTGCTCATATTTACTCCGCTCAGGATGACATAAGTAAAATCAGTATAAAGGTCCTGATACTATGAAAGATAAATTCACTCAAATATTCCGTGTACCGGAACTTAGGAACAAGATATTTTTTGTCTTGTCTCTTTTGATTGTCTTCAGGATCGTTGCTAATATTCCTGTTCCGGGCATAGATCAGGAAAGATTGCGGATATTCTTTCAAGGAAATCAGTTTTTCGGATTGCTTAATCTTTTTTCAGGACGCGGTCTCACTAGCATTTCGATAGTCATGCTGGGAGTGGGCCCGTATATTACGGCGTCGATTATCATGCAGCTTCTCACTATGATCGTTCCGAAGTTGGAACAGATCCAGAAGGAGGAAGGGGAAGCGGGCAGGCAGAAGTTCAACCAATGGACTAGGTGGATCACTGTTCCTTTGGCGGCAATGCAGACTTTCGCCATGGTGGCGCTTTTGAAATCCCAGGGGATACTGCTTCCTACGATCAGTAGTTTCGATGTCTTATCCATAGTCATTGTTGCTGTTGCAGGAACGGTTTTCCTTATGTGGCTCGGTGAGCTTATTACGGAAAAGGGCATTGGGAACGGGGTTTCTCTTATCATATTCGCTGGAATCGTTTCGGGCCTTCCGTCTTCGTTCACCAAGGTCTATTCAACGATGGACACGTCTCAGCTTTTCACTTATATCATTCTCCTAGCGCTTATTGTCGTAGCTATTGCGGCGGTGGTTTTCGTTACGGAGGGACAGCGAAATATCCCGGTGGCTTATGCGAAAAGGATCAGAGGCGACAAGACATATGGCGGATCGTCTTCGCATCTGCCGCTCAGGATCAATCAGGCGGGAGTGATTCCGATCATCTTCGCTTTGTCGATCATGCTTTTTCCTGGAATGATCGCTAATTTTCTGGCGAAGAGTTCCAATGCCGGCCTTGCTGATGTTGCTACGAAAATAAGCGTTTTCTTTTCTCCGACTAGCTGGAGCTATTGGGCTATATATTTCATTCTTGTGGTGGCTTTTACGTATTTCTATACGGCGGTCGTTTTCGATCCGAATAAGATTTCGGAAAATCTTCAGAAGCAAGGTGGATATATTCCGGGAATTCGTCCAGGAAAGAACACTTCGGATTATCTGTATAAGATAATGAACCGGGTCACTCTTTCGGGGGCGACTTTCTTGGGGCTTATCGCTATTTTGCCTTTCATTATTCAGTCTTTTACGAATATCGGTTCTATTTCTGTGGGCGGCACCGGTCTTCTTATCGTCGTTTCGGTTGTTATCGATACGATGAAACAGGTCGAATCCCAGCTTGTGATGCGAAACTACGAAGGATTCTAGCGTTGTTGTTTTTCATGATTTTTGAATCCGGAAATTATACAGTCCAAAGGAAGCATTGTTATTGATTGAGTCGAGATATCATACATTTGCAAAAGAATTACTATTGTTTCTCTGAGGTAAGGCATAATCCTAAAGATTTAGCAGGTCCGGAAATTATACGGTCCAGAAGAATTACTATTGCGACCGCGATGAGGGTAAGATTACTCTTGAGGCTGTTGAGACATAGTGATTTCTGTGTTGCGCTCAGTGAGTAATTCTCCTGTCCCGCATAATTTCCTCGGCATATAATTTATATATTATTTATGAACATCGTCATTCTTGGCCCTCAGGGTTGCGGCAAAGGAACGCAAGCGGAAATGCTGGCTGAAAAGTTCGATTTGGAACATTTCGATATGGGCAAATCTCTTCGGAGAGTAGCTGAGGAAGATACTCCGCTAGGCAAAGAGATCTGGGAGATTCAGAATGTTTCCAGGACCTTGGTTCCCAAGAGGATAATGCAGGAGGTTTTCGCTTTGAAAATGAACTCAATCCCAAGGGAACAGGGCGTGGTTTTCGATGGGATGCCGAGGAATCTTGATCAGGCTCTGTATTTCGAAGAGGCGGTCAGGGAATTCGGCAGGAAGATCGATCGGATCATTGTGATAAGCATCACGCCCGAAGAATCGGTCGCGAGGATTTCCAAGCGCCGGGTGTGCGAGAAATGCAAAAAGGGCTATGTTTTCGGAGTGGATGTTGCTGAAGATGACGTCGAGTGCGGGGTCTGCGGAGGAAAAATCATTCAGAGGACGGATGATACGAAAGAAGGGGTGTTGAAGAGGCTTAAGGTCTATCATGATGAGACTCTGCCGGTGATCGAACATTTCAAGGACAAGGGATTGGTTTCGGAAATCGATGGCAGCGGCGATGAGAACGAAGTTTTCGACAGCATATTGGAAACGATTTTAAATACAGGGGATTAGTCAGGCTATGATTATCATAAAAACCCAGAAGGAAATAGATGCGATGCGTCGAGGAGGCAATCTCCTTGCCGGTGTCATGGAAGAAGTCGGGAAGTTCATTGCTCCTGGAAAAAGCACGCATGAGGTCAATGAGCTGGCAAGGAAGCTCATTTTTGATAGGGGCGGATATCCTGTCTTTGAAGGGCAGGGAGAACCGGATAATCCGTTTCCTGGAGCTATCTGCATTTCTCTCAATAATGAAATCGTGCACGGGATCCCGAGGAAGGATCGGATCATCAAAGAAGGCGACTTGGTGAAAATCGACGTCGGAATGGAATATGGCGGGCTGATCACCGATATGGCAAGGACTTTCGGCGCGGGAAAGATTTCCGTTGACGCCCAAAAGCTGCTGGATGCTACTAGGGAGTCGCTTAATGAAGGGATAAATATGATTTTTCCAGGAGGAAAACTCAGTCGGTATAGCGAAGCGGTTGAAAAATACGTGAAAGCGCGAGGATTTTCGGTCGTTCGCGATCTTGTCGGACATGGCGTGGGACATGAGCTTCATGAAGATCCTCAGATCCTCAATTACAGGGCTCGCATAAAGGACACGGTTATTGAAGAAGGAATGACGCTTGCCCTTGAGCCGATGATAAATGCCGGCACTTATGCTATCAAGATCCTCCCTGACGGTTGGACTTTCGCTACGCGCGACGGGAAGCTGAGCGCGCACTTCGAGGATACGATAGCGGTTACAAAAAAAGGAGTGGAAATTCTGACTAGGAAATAGGCAAAAGTATGGCGAAAGAAAAGTATTTCTTGGATAGGCCGGAAACAAGGCATTATGAGATACAGGGAGCGGAAATGGATCTGGAAGTCAATGAGAAAGTCTTCCCGCCGCCTATCGGATCTTCGATATTGTCGAGGAATATAAGGGTCGAGCCGGGGGAATCGGTTATCGATATCGGAACCGGAACCGGTTTTTTGGCTATTTTGGCCTCTAAATTAGGCGGAAAAGCTTATGGAACCGATATATCGGAGAATGCCATCGAACTGGCCAGGAAAAATTCCGAGTTGAATGGTGCGAAGGCTGAGTTTGCTGTCGGGGGGTATTTCGGATCTTTCAATCTAAAATTCGATGTCATTATCGCTAACCTTTCCCAGACTGTGCTGCCTGATGAATTCAGGAAAGAGGCTGGGCTCGAATTGTCCAATACGGTCTATGGCGGAAAAAATGGCAATGATGTGCTGGTTGAATTCCTATCTATCGCTCCCGAATTCATGCATGTGAAGACGAGGATGTATGTGAACGTCTATTCCGTAAGCGATTACGAGGAAACTTTTCGTAGGATATTGGAAACGTACGATGCAAGGATGCTTGAAATCGGAGTCGAACCGGTGAAGGAATTCGTCGAAGACAATATCGAGATGTATTTGGATCTGAATAAGCAGGGGAAAATAACTATTTTTCATGATGATCGAATCGGGAGATGGTGCGCGTCTCAATTCGCTCTCGAGTTAACTTTGAAATAATGCGCAGACGAAACCGCCTATCTTGGCGGTTTTTTGTAAATTATCGAAATAAAAGCTTAAATAGTGCATTTTTCGGTATAAATGATATCATGAAGCTATGGAACTCATAAGAAAATTCGAATCTTTGGGGAAGGGCGATGCTTCGATTGCTGGGGGAAAAGGGGCATCGCTTGGAGAAATGACCAGTGCCGGCATTCCGGTGCCGCCTGGATTTGTGGTGCTTTCCGAAGCGTTCGAATATTTCTTGGCCGAGAGCGATCTTAATCAGGAAATCGAGGCGATCCTTGGGCGTGTCGATCGCGATAATATCGCGACGGTTGAGCAGGCGGCGGAATCCATCCAGGCTTTGATATTGGCGGCCAGTATGCCGGAGAGCATAGCCAAGGAAGTGGAGATTAATTTTTCGGAGCTTGATTCCCGGTACGTCGCTGTCAGGTCTTCAGCTACGGCGGAGGACGGAGCGGAACATGCCTGGGCTGGGCAGCTTGATAGCTATCTCAATACCGACAAGAAGAATCTTCATAGGAATATCCAACGATGCTGGGCGTCTCTCTTCACTCCGAGGGCGATTTTTTATCGCTTCGAAAAAGACCTTAATGATACGAAAATATCAGTGGCAGTGGTGGTGCAGAAAATGGTGGAAAGCGAGGTGTCTGGCATCGCTTTTTCGGTGCATCCGATAACGGAAGACCGGAACCAACTCATTATCGAAGCTGGGTACGGCCTCGGCGAGTCTATCGTTTCGGGACAGATCACGCCGGACAGCTATGTGGTCGAGAAAGAGCCTCGAAAGATTGTCGATCGGAATATCGCCGAGCAAGTTCGGGGGATATTCAGGAAAGCGGATCTGCCAGCTGGCGGAGGGAATGAATGGCGGGAAATCCCCGATGAAAAGAGGAATCTGCAGAAACTTTCCGATGAGCAGGTATTGGACCTTTCCGAAATCATCCTTCGCATCGAAAATCATTACGGTTTTCCGTGCGACATTGAGTGGGCATTCGAAGAAGGGAAGTTCTATGTGGTCCAGTCTAGGCCGATAACGACATTGAGTAATAAAAAAATAGAAATTACAGAGAGAGAACCATTGGAGGATGTTTCACAATGGGTTTTTTGGGGGCGCTGGAAATTTCCATTATTTGCTAATGCAACCTACAATTCTTATAAAAATAGTCCGGTTTATAAAAAAATAAACATGCCGGAAGATTTCACAGGGAACGCGACTAATATTGATGGGTATGTGTATGGATTTAAAAAGGATCATGCGGTTTTTAATGAATTTATCAGAAATAAATTTCAGTCCGATCATGCTTGGTTTGAAAACTTCTTTTCATTATGCGAAGAAACAGTCGGTTATGCCAATAGAATAAAAAAGGATAAAGATATAGCTCTAAGCATGGAGACATTTATCAATATAGGATGTCTTACGATGGTAATACATTTTTGTGACAAGGGATTGGAAATGATGGTTCCGGAAGTGGCCGAAGCAAGCCACTTAAGTTCTGAAGAATTTTCGAAGTTGCTAGTGCCTCATAGACCGACGTATGTGATGCAGTATAAGCAAGCTTTACGAGAATTGAAAAAGGAAAATATCAAGGAATTTCTAGATAAATTCGATTGGATCGGTACGAACTATCTTAATGGTGAGCGTCTCATTGAAATGGATGTTGAGAGAGAAATGCAAGATTTGCCGGAAATAGAGCAGGAACCGATTATTGATGAAAGCGGGCTTGATGAGAAAGCGAAATCACAGATAAATATTCTTCAAAGTCTGATCTATTATCGATCGATTAATGCTGAGCTCGTGAACAAGGTAATCAATTCCCAGTGGGGGTCGCTGGATGATTTGGCAAATAAATATGGATATATTCGGAATGATTTTAATGTTGCTACTCCTCAAGAAGTCATAACTCTTCTGCGGGAAGGAATTTTACCTCAAGATTTCCAAAAAAGATTGGATGACGGCGGGTTGGAGAGAAATGGAATAGCCTATTCAGATGGTAAATTGTATTTATTGTTCGGAAAAGAACTTCAAGAAAAGCTGGAAATTTTTGAACCGGTTTCTTCGGATAGCAGTTCGGATATAACTGGCACGCCGGCATTTAAGGGAAAAGCTAGGGGGATAGTTAAAATTGTGGAAAATGCGGGAGATCTGAAAAAAATAGAAGAAGGAAACATCATAGTTTCTCCGGAAACTATGCCAGACTATATAATTGGGATGAAAAAAGCGGCGGCTTTTGTAACCAACCAAGGCGGGATTACTTCTCATGCAGCGATTGTTGCTCGGGAACTCAAGAAGCCCTGTATTATCGGCACTAAAATCGCAACGCAAATTCTGAAAGACGGCGATTTGGTCGAAGTGGACGCGGATAATGGGGTGGTGAGGATTTTGGAAAGGGTAGAAAATAATAATGAGGGTACTGATTCTCAAAAAATTGAATTCAAGAAATCATATTCTCGTGATACGACGCTTTTTATGCAAGGACTTTGGGCTAAGGGGCTTATTTATCTTGCTAAGGATAAATTCGGGTGGGACAATCCGCATCTTCCTTTTGTTGCTCATTATGTCAATGAGGGAGTGGTGGAAATTTGGGAACATAGGAAGGCGATTGATTGGTTTCTGGACAGATTGCTTGAACAGAATAAAGCTAAACCCGAATTTCTAAGCGATCTTCTGATTGAATACAAAGGATTGCTCGCTAAGCTTAAAGATCTCCATGTAAAAAAGTTCCTTGTGGATCAAGAGGAGTTGCAATCCTATTCGGAATTGATTTATTGTGCCGCTTTTGACATGACAATATTTTTCTATACTGGGATGGACGAAAGAAATCCGGAAACTGCCAAAAATATTGCTGTTGAGGCGCGCAAAGAAGGCGATTTTTTCGCTGACAATGATGTGTTTGTAAGAAAAAATATTTCCAAGATAGGGGGTTTTTCAGAGGAATTGGCTGGAGTTGTATTGCCTGAAGAGTTTGAGAATATTCCATCGGAAGAGGTTCTTGTTGAAAGACTCAAATCCTTTCTCATTATTGATGGAGATAATCCGTATCTTGGTACTCTTTATGATTTTTCAAGTAGCAATTCTCAATATATTTTCGAAGGAAATGAAGCGATGTTGCAAACTGACGAGATAAAGGGTCAGACTGCATATGCCGGAGCAGTCCGTGGTGCGGTTCGCATTATCAAGAAACAGAGTCAGATACAAAATATGAAACAAGGAGATATTCTTGTTTCTCCTATGACGACACCTGATTTTTTGCCAGCCATGAAAATGGCAGCAGCTTTCGTTACCGACGAAGGAGGAATCACATGTCACGCCGCAATCGTTGCTCGCGAGCTCAAGAAGCCCTGTATTATAGGCACTAAGAACGCTACTCAGATTTTGAAGGACGGCGATCTGGTCGAGGTGGATGCAGATAAGGGGGTAGTTAGAATTCTAAAGAAAAAACCATAAAAATTTGCGTATTGAAGAAAGTAAATACCTTAAAAAACTCCTATTCTAAGCCAAAAAACAGAAGAAATAAATACTATACCATTACAAAGGGTTAGTATTGACAATCTGTAACCCTTTGATGCGGATAATGGAATCATAAAAATAATCGGTCGGTTAAAATAAAAGAAAAAATATGTTTGAAAATCCTATCGGAATAGCGGAAAAACAGGAACAAAAAGAGGGTCCGGAAGCCAGAGTGTTCTTTATCCGGCATTCCAAGGCTACTTATAGGAGCTATGGCGAGAAGCTGAAATCGACGGAGCCGGAAACGCCTATGGATATTGAAAGCCAATCGGCGGATCTTTCTTCAGAAGGAATCGAATTGGCTAGGAAAGAAGCACAAAGATTCTTTTCCGAATTCGACCCAGGAAATGATATCGTCTTCATCGTTTCCAGCAATCAGATGCGGGCGATCGAGACGGCCAGGATATATGCGGACACAGCCTTGGAAATGGGCATAGAAGTGGTGCATCATGAAAAGACTGGAACGGAAATAGCGGCGAAGGTCGGGGATGATATGGTCAGATCGATCGATACTCTTTCTCCCAAAATGGAAAACATGGTTTTTGGAAGCGTCTTTAATCCAAAATCGCAGGTGCCGGAAATCAATTGGGAGGGCACGAACAGCGGAACGAAAGAGCTTTTCGAGAAAGCCAGAGCTATCGTGCTCGCGGATGATAGAGGTTCCTGGGGTGCTAATTTCTATGCGCATGCTGATGCAGTTAAAAAAATAATTCCGGAAGTGGAAACGCCGAAACATCTTCACGAAACCCAATTCAAAAATATGCAGCGCCTAGCTAAATTCGCCAGATCGAAGGCGACCGGAGAAAAAAGGGTCAATATTATCGGTTTCGGACATGAGGATGCCATGGGTGAGGTGTTAGAAGAACAGACCGGGGATCATAATATCGGGAATGTTGAGGCGGTGGAAATGACGGAGGACGGGAGGTTGGAGAGGTTGTAATGTTATAAGATAAGCATAATAATATGAATATGATGGAAATGCCAATTTTTGAGAAGAAAGAAAAAGAACCGAAGCTTCTTTTTAAGGCTATCTTAATGAGGCACGAGGAGCCTTATTATAAAGATGAGGGACATGATCTGACCGATAACGGAGTGGAGGGAGCGATTGAGACAGGAAGACGGATGAAAGCGGATGGGTTTTTTTCTGACAATGATCCGGTGACTCTTCTCCATTCTCCCAAACCTCGAGCCAAGGGCACGCTGGATTTCGTGGCTCAAGGGGCCGAAATTCCAACCGAAAAAGAAAGGGAAATAAAGATGATAGGACAGAGCAAGATGAATAATCGGGAGGCTTTTATGGATCGTGTAAGAGAACTTGATTTTGACATTGAAAAATTAGCCGAGGATCATTATAAAAATGATATGTATGAAAACCGTCCTGACATTATTGAGCCGAACAATAAGAAAAAAGAAAGGCTGTATCGGTCAATGGAATATCTCATACGCTCGATAATGAAAAGCGATGGTAATCAGAATGAGAATGGAACGCCTCAAATCCTCGCAGTGTCGCATTTCGAGATAATCACGCATCTCATCGATGATGTTTTCGGCATTGAGAATATCGGGAAATACGATTCTCCATCATTCGGAGAGCAGGTCAAAATATCGGCTTTCGAAACAGAGGATAAAAACAAGATCAGTCTGGACATAGAATTCCGCGATATGCGAAAAACGGTAATATTCGACAGGACTTCCAGGTCAATCGAGCAAATAAACCAATAATCATATGGAAAATACGGTTTTTAATCTGATCAAAAAAGGGAAAATCAAAGGGTTTTCATCATCTCCAAGGATGATAGAGACGGTTATTTCCAGAGTATTCATTTTCGACGAAGACGATACGGTCCTCAAGTTCTACAAGAAGGACAATGACTGGTGGAATACCGAAATGAGGGATATATCAGAAGGGGCTCCAAGGATATCGTTCATCCGCGATGATTTTGAATTCAACAAGTTTCTCAATCCGAAGATATACATATCGCTCAAGGTTCCGATTATTTCTGATGGGATTGTCGTCTTGTCTGAGCCAAAAAAGGATGATGATGATTTGGTGATCGTCATGCGAAAAGAAGATGTGTCTTCGGTGTTTACGGATGTCCTCTGGAAGGGCGATCTTTCAAGTGATGAATATCGCGAGATCGGAAAATCCTTCGCTAAGATAAAGCTTTCCATTCCGAGAAGCTTTATGCCTGAAGAAGTGCCCAGTTGGCATGAGCAGGCCAGGAAAAGAATCGAAGATGTGGCTGGATGGGTTGCGAGCGAGAAGGATTTTCCAGAGAAAATCGCAAAGAAGGGTATGAAAATTCTTTGGAACAGTATCGACAGCAAGAAAGGACATTTTGATTCGATCGGAAAAAATGATCTGTTTGTCTCAATTGATTGCAACTCGGAAAACTTGATATATTCCGGGAAAGAACTTAGATTCATGGATGCCTATTCTCCAAAAGAAAATTGGCTGACTCAGACATTCGATATGGATATATTCAGGGTCGCGAGCGATATATACGCTCTTTCAGGAAAGGACGCGTATGAAAGCTATCTTTCGGGTGTCAAGGAAATCGCCGGAGAACATATGCATGATGAAGCTCACGAGTTCTACCTTTTCTATGGTGCCATGATTATGGGGCCCTATTTCTTCATGCTGAGCCATAAGGACAAGAGGTATCTTCCTATGGCGGAAAAATACCTCAAATTCATTGCTGATCAAATTAATCAATCCAAGATAGCAGCTTCTTAATTATGATAGTAAAAGTATAAGATTAAGTATTATGGGACGAATACTTGGGATAGATTATGGGAAGGCTAAAGTGGGGTTGGCGATCGCGGACGCTGAGATCAGCATCGCTTTTAGCCATGGGATGCTTAGGAATGACAAGGATTTTCTGGAACGTCTGTTGAAAATAATCCAAGACGAGGATGCGGACATCATAGTCATAGGAATCCCTTCGTATGTCAATCGGGAGGAGACGGAATATGATGGGGAAAAGTTAGGAAAATATCTTGCCGATCATACGGATGCCGCGATCGAATATCATGACGAGATGTTCTCGACGAAAATCGCCAGGGAGAATCTCAAGGAAAAAGGGATGAAGAATCTGAATGCCTTTGATGATGCGGAGTCCGCCAAGGTTATCCTTCAGAGCTGGCTGGATAAGAAGAAATAGAGCTAACACGGGACTATTTTATTTTCAAAAGACGGGATATGCCCGTTTTTTGCTTTATTATCGGTATTTTTTATCAATAAAAACGGGACATTGACTATTTGCGAATATTATGCTAATATCCACGGTCAGCTAATCTAAGAATTCAATCCTGGCTTGGCTCGGTGACAAAATCTATGATTCCAGACCATCGCAACAACGAAATGATGATCAAGGGAGTAGCCATCGCTTTCGTTGCCATATTCATGGCAGCGATGTCGTTCACGTTCGTGATGGCTGTCTATGGCTCGGCAGCATTGGCGATTAGGTAGGATTTTGTCATATAGGCTGAAGTTTCTTAACAATTCAAAAAACCAAGGAGAAGACCATGAAGGTTTTAAGGGGTATTATTGTAGTGATCTGTGCTGTTTTTATGACAACCTTTCTTATCTGGATGTCGAGCGGCTGTTCGAAACCTGAAAAGCTCGAAGACCGGAAACAGGCATTGATGCAAATCGCCAGGGATCATCAGTTCGCCAAACAGGCTGGCGAAGCGGCCCTGACGAATGCTGGGAAATATACCAGTGCTGGCAGTTCGTCGTACTGGCTTTATGTTGCGATGGCTTGCGGGAACGACACATCCGGATATGACGGCGCGTCCATCGGCGACAAGGTTGCTCTTGGTCGGATGGCCGAGCTGGCCAAGCGGTTTGCTGATGGCGCCAAAGCTGACGAACTGTTCCGTCTTGCTCGAAGCGGACGTGCTCAAGATGCGCTTCAGCAAGCGCTCATGGTAAGCGGTGTTCCTGGTGAGCGGGATTGGCAAAAGACGGCTGATATTCTTGAGAGCCATCTGAAGAACAACCCTAATCTAACGATATCGGAAGGCAAGGCGATCGATGAAATGATCGCCAGCATCCAATCCTTTATCAAGGAGCGCAGTCGGCTTTTTGCCAAAAGTTCCTGATATTTTCAAATTTTACATCCTGCTCCGACTGCTTTGCAATTGCCCGTAAGGCAGCAAGGCAGGAGTTTCATTTTTTTGAGCCTGGTTCGCATATTGTGCGAGTCGGGCTCTTTTTATATATTTTTTCGACTTGCTGAACTATGCTATAATAAGTCTGTCATAAAATGAAAAACAAAAATGTCTGAGGAAAATAAAAAAGAAGAAAAAGGCAAAAAATTCACCGAGCTCCGCCAGGATCTGGTGACGGGGGATTGGGTGGTTATTGCCGCTAATAGGGCTAGGCGGCCGGAAGAATTCATCGTGCATGACGATTGCGAGGTTGATGTCAGCGATGATGCCCAAAAGAAATGCTTTTTCTGCTATCCGGAAGAAACCGGTCAGGAAAAGGACGTTCTGATATATACGGATGCGAAAAACGATTGGACGCTTAGGGTTTTTCCCAATAAATATCCAGCGTTCACCCGTGGGGATGAAATATCCCACCAAGAGGAAGGCCCGTATTTCATGATGGAAGGAGTGGGATATCATGAGCTGGTGGTGACTAGGGATCACAAGAAATCGATCGCTCTTCTGGACAAAGAGGCGGTAGCGGAAGTGCTGGACGCCTATCAGGACCGCTATATTGATCTCATGAACAAGAAAAGCGTCAATTATATAGAGATATTCCATAACCATAAGAAAAGCGCCGGGGCATCCATTCCGCACCCGCATTCCCAGTTGGTGGCGATTCCGGTCATTTCCCCATATATAAAGTCCGAACTGGACGGAGCTGAGGAATATCACAAGATGAACAGGCATTGCGCTTATTGCGCCGTGGCTGAGTGGGAAAGGGAAAATGGAAAGCGGGTCGTTTTCGAGAATGATAAGTTCATTGCGTTCTGTCCGTTCGCCTCGCGCGCCGCGTTTGAAATCTGGATCATGCCGAAAAAGCACAATCCATATTTCGAAAGGATGAGCACCGAAGACAAGCTGGAAGCGGCTGAAGCCCTTCAGGTATCGCTTGCAAAGATCTATGAATCGCTCGGCAATCCGGCTTATAATTTCTATTTGCATACGGCTCCATGCGACGGAAAGGATTATCCGCATTTCCATTGGCATATCGAGATTCTGCCGAGGACCGCGCTTTGGGCGGGATTCGAACTTTCGACCGGAATCGAGATTTCAACAATCGAACCGGAAGCAGCAGCTGAGTTTTTGAGGAATGCGAAAGTATGATACTGAGTGTCTTGCCAAATCAGGATGATTTATTGGCAGAAGCACTATCGATAATAACTAAATATCAAATGCAAAGCGTGAAATGCTGGATAAGTGATACGGCATGTTTGCTGTTTGGATTAGCAAATTTATGATTAGCGGAATTATATCAGTACTAGCCAGTTTCATTATTTGGGGGATATCTTCGCTGGGATATTCCGGTGTGGCTCTTATGATGGCGATCGAATCGGCGTGCATCCCTCTTCCTTCGGAAATAATCATGCCTTTTTCGGGATACCTGGTTTCTACGGGCACGTTCACTTTGCTGGGCGTGGCCTTGGCTGGAGCTATCGGATGCGTTATCGGTAGCGTCCTGGCTTATTGGGTCGGATATTATGGCGGACGTCCGATGGCGGAAAAATACGGGAAATACATCCTGGTTACGAAGCATGATCTGGATATCGCCGATAATTTTTTTGGAAAATACGGCAATGCGGCGGTATTTTTTTCCAGGATGCTTCCTGTTATCAGGACTTTCATATCGCTTCCGGCCGGGATCGCAAGGATGAATTTCCCCCAGTTTGTCCTATATACCTTCTTGGGTTCTTTTCCTTTCTGCTATATCCTAGCTTATATAGGAAAAAAATTGGGCGATAACTGGGATACTTTAGGGGTGTATTTCCATAAATTCGATATCGGCATAGGTGTTCTCATAGCAATCGGACTGATCTGGTTCGTGAGGAGGCATCTTAATATAAAAAAATCCGGTCGGGCTTAAATCAATATTAAATATTTGGATATGGGAAAGCTGCTGATAGGGAATTTGAAAATGAATATTCTGAGCTCATATGAGAGGGACAGGTATTTTTCCGATTTCAATCTTGAAATGAAAAAATATGATTTTCCAGGATCATCCCTGGTATTGTGCCCGCCATCCCTGCACATCGAGGCTTTCAGGAATAATTTCGGCGAGACTCTTTCTGTCGGTGCTCAGAACGTCTTTTGGGAGGACAAAGGGTCGTATACGGGTGAGATATCGCCCAAGATGCTCAAGAACTTCGGCGTGGAATACGTGATTGTCGGACACAGTGAAAGGCGGAAATTCCTTGGCGAAAACGGGAGGATAATAAACGCTAAGGTCACAGCTTCTTTGAAGGCCAATTTGAAACCTGTTCTTTGTATCGGAGAAACGAGGCAGGAGAAGGATGCGAATCAGATCGTGAAGGTGCTGACTCTTCAGATCAGGGAAGCTCTTCACGGCGTGTCCAAGCTGCGTGCCGGAAGCATTATCATCGCCTATGAGCCGATCTGGTCGGTTGGGACGGACAAGATTCCCAGTTCCAATGAGATCATGGAAGCCAAGGTGATAATTCGGAAGATCATATTTTCCATGTTCGACAGGAATATCGCCGAGAGCATCCCGGTTATTTATGGCGGCAGCGTCAGCTCGTTCACTGCCAAGCAGGTATGTGTCGACAGCGCCATGGACGGCGCGCTGGTCGGAAGGGAGAGTCTCATCCCGAAGGAATTCTTGAAGATAGCAGGCGTTATCGGTTGTTAGCATAATTCTAAAAAATAAAATCATATGATTACAAGCGTAAAAGAGATTCTTGCGAAAGCTAAGGAAGGCGGATACGCGGTCGGCGCTTTCAATACGATAAACTTGGAAACGACTCGGGCAATCGTCGATGCGGCACAGGAGCTGAGGTCGCCGGTTATTATCCAGGTTACGGAGAAAACCATGGAATACGCGGGGGGCAGGATGATATTCAATATCATCAAGAATGAAGTGGAATTCTATGCTCCTGAGGTTCCGGTAGGGATCCATCTCGATCACGGGAAAAGTTTTGAAATAATAGAACGCGCGGTGGAAATCGGTTTCACTTCGGTCATGTATGACGGATCGAGAAAGAAATTCGCCGATAATCTCGATATCACTAAAAAAGTAGTCGCTCTTTGCAAAGAGAAAGGGGTGGATGTGCAGGGGGAACTGGGTAGCGTTCCGTATCTTGGAGAAGCCGGGACGGGTGAGATCAACTGGGATGAATATATGACCGATCCTGGACAGGCCGCGACGTTCGTTCGCGAATCAGGCATTGACGCTTTGGCTGTGGCGATCGGGAACGCGCATGGGTTCTTCAAAGAGCGGGAGGTGCCTGATTATGACAGGCTTGAGATGGTAAACAAATCCTGTGATAACATGCCGTTGGTCCTTCATGGCGCTTCCGATTGGGAGGATGGGAAAGTCAAAGAAGTCATAAGCCGCGGGATATGCTGCTTCAATGTCGACACGGCGATCCGGTTGGCTTTCATAAATAGTGTTATAAATTCCACCAAGAACCAAGGGAGGAGCATTTCTTTCGATGTGCGTAATCTTCTAGGAGAGGCAAGGGAGGCGGTCAAGGACGTGGTAAAGCAGAAGATGATACTTTTCGGTTCTGACGGAAAGATATAGCCAATTCCAGGCAATAATAAAAGTGAAGTGAGATATTGAACAATGAAGCCTGTTACGGTTGAAAAAATCCTTTTGGAATTCGATCCCGAGCAAGGGAATATTTTGCCGGTACTGAAAAGAATCAATGCCGCTTTTGGATATGTTTCCGAAACGGACGCTAAGAAGATGGCGGATTATTTCTCAGTTTCCCTGTCTCATATTTTCGAGTTGGCGAGTTTTTACAGCCTTATCGGGACTAAAAAGGATTCGGATATCGTTATCAAGATATGTTCCGGAACTAATTGTACGGTTCAGGGCAGTTCTTGCCTTATAGCTGAAGTTGAAAAATATTTCGGAATAAAAGCAGGCGATGAGTTCAATCCCAAAGTCAGGTTGGAAGTGATCAGCTGTCTTGGGAGATGCGGCGAAGGGCCGATCATGATGGTGAATGGCAGGATATACACGAAAGTGACAGTTTCAGGCGCCCGGGATATCTTGGAAAATATGGAGTAAACGGAATGCTTCCGAATATCATATGGATAATATAAAAATAATAACCGAGCATTGGGACAAGATCGATCCGAAGAAGATCGCGGATTATGTCGCTGTCGGAGGATACGAAACGCTTAGGAAATTCGTTTGCGAGGCGGATCCGGCTTCAGCCTTGCAAGAGATAAAGAAGTCCGGTCTTCTGGGGCGGGGCGGGGCTGGTTTCCCGATCGGCGACAAGCTCGAGCTGGTGGCTTCCAGCAATAAAAAAGAAAAGTATTTCATTTGCAACCTGGATGAATCAGAGCCAGGGACATATAAGGACAGGGAAATCGCCAAGAACAACCCGCATCTTCTCATTGAGGGAATAGCTTTGGCGTCGCTTATTATTGGGGCGAAAAAGGCATTCATTTATCTCAATGGGAATTATGAAGAAGAAGAGGAGATTCTGGAATGTGCTCTTTCTCAGTCTATTGAGAACGGCTTCATTGGTGAAGGAATACTCGGATCGGAATACGGGCTTGAGATGGAAGTGTTCCAAGGGGCTGGCGCGTATATTTGCGGAGAGGAAACGGCGCTTCTCAATTCGATCGAAGGCCGTCGCGGCGAACCGAGGCTGCGTCCGCCGTATCCGACGGACAAAGGGCTTTGGGGCCATCCGACGGCTATTGGGAATGCCGAGACCGTTTCGAATTTTCCTTGGATAATCAAGAACGGAGGGGCGGAATATTCCAGGATCGGTTCGGCTGATTCTCCAGGCACGAAGCTGTATACTTTGGGCGGATCCGTGAAAAATACGGGAATATTCGAGCTGCCGACCGGAATCAGCATTCGCGATCTTATCCAGAAATCGGGTGGCGGGATGATGCTGGGGAAGGAATTCTGGTTTGCGCAGATAGGCGGAGCGTCCGGAAGGTTGGTGTTGGAAAACGAGTTGGAAGAGAAGCTGGTTCTGAAAAAGGGCGCCAAGATACCGCTGGGTTCCGGAGCGGTTCTGGTGGTTGATAAGACGGTGGATATCCATGATATGATTTTGTCCTGGACTGGATTTTTCAGGCGAGAATCTTGCGGGAAATGCGTTCCGTGCCGGGAGGGGACATTCCGCCTTTTTGAAATAGCGAAGAGGATGAATAATGGGAAGATGAGCGAACGGGATAAGGCGGCTGTTTCCGATATCCTTTGGGCGCTTGAGAACACGACTTTCTGCCCGTTCGGGAAATTTTCTGCCACTGCTTTCCGGGATACAGTGGAGAAGTTGAACATATCGAATTCGTAATAATCATCATGGTTTTCGGGATTTATACATCCTCATAGGAATTACTATTGCGACATGGATGGGTGTAAGTTTAGTTTTCGGATTTTCATAAGACGGATATCTTTTATAATAATGGGCATGAGTAATTTATTTCTGAATGCTCACTCCCTCAGCGCAGTAATTGGTTGGTATAAATTATGAAAATAAAAATAAACAACGTTGAATATAGCGCCAAAATCGGAGAAACGATTCTGGATGTCTGCAAAAGGGAGAGAATAAGGATCCCAACCCTGTGCGCGTATAAGAACCTGAATCGTGAGGCGGTTTGCCGGATGTGTTTGGTTGAGGTGAATAAGAGCGATAGCCTGGTCACGTCCTGCTCGTTCAAGGTCTGCGGCGGTTTGGAGGTGACAACTGAAAGCGAGAGGATTCAGAAGGCTCGCAAGGTCAGTTTGGAGCTTCTTTTCGCGGATCACGCGGGGAAGTGCGTAAAATGCAGGAAAAATAGGCGCTGCGAACTTCAGAACTTGGCCGAGGAGAACAAGATAGATAATTTCCATTTTGTTCCAAAGAAAGATGAGATCGGTTCTGCTGACGAGCTTGATCTGCTCAAGGACAACAGATCGCGCCTGGTTTTTGAGGATAATAACAGGGTAATCACGAGGACGACGGAATATTGCATTTCGTGCAGAAGGTGCGTAAACGTTTGCCCGACTCAGGAATTCGGCCTTAGCCGTCGCGCGGCGGATACGGTTGTCGGAACTCCGTATGGCAAGGAACTGGATTGCATATTCTGCGGCGCATGCGTCAGGGCTTGTCCGACAGGCGCGCTTACGGATCATGGCGATATTGTGAAAGCGCAGGACGAACTGGATAACCTCAACAAGCTCGCGGTGGCGATCGTGGACGAGACTGTTCTGAGAAATATCGCGGATGAGATCGGAGGATTGCCGGCTGGGGATGTGAGCGGGGAAGTCATCGGGTATTTGCACGAGCTCGGATTTGAAAAAGTCTTCAGTCTTTCTTTCGGTCTCGGAAAATGGATCGAATCCGCCAAGGAAAAGATGGAAAACAGAAAAAGGCCGATTATCAGCGATTATTGCCCGTCGGTTGCCATATATGTGAAAAAATATTTCCCGTCTCTCGCGGATAATCTGCTGGGTGTGCCTACGCCGGATGATATCATGGCAAGATATATCAAGAATGAATATGCGGATAAGGAAAAGATAGATGCGGATAATATCGTGGTTATTTCAATCTCAGGGTGCCTTGCGAAGAGGAAAACCAAAGGAAGATATCTGGATCATGTCATGAGCCCGAGCCAGATCGGGCGGATGGTCCGCGTGAAAAAGATAGGCAAGGTTGAGAAGGGTAAGTTTGATCATCTTGCAAAAGAAGATATGCATCCGGATGCGTATAGTATGAACAGGAAAGGCGGAGTGGCGAACGCTCTTTCTAGCGGGATATCCGACGCCAGGGCAGCAAGCGGAATCAAGGATATAAAGAGGATTCTTGAGGATATGGACAGAGGAAATGCCGAATATGATTTCGCCGATCTCATGGTTTGCGATGGGGGATGTGAAAATAAATAGTAAATAACGAAAATATGTGTCTGACTATACCTAAGAAAGTGGTTGAGATAGACGGCAACAAAATCGTGGTCGAGCTTGCCAATGGCGATAGACAAAGCGTGAAAAGTATCGTAGCATTGGAAATAGGTGATTTTTGCTTAACGCAGCAGAACGTTGCCATAGAGAGGATAGACGCCGACTATGCTGGCGAGCTCATTGAAATACTGAAAGGAGGAAAAGCCAATGTCTGAAATCATCATAACTCCGGACGGCTTGCGCCTCCTGGGTCTTGTTTTGGTAACTTGCCCGTCGGAAACCACCAATGGAGGGGTTCTTGGCAAACAGCACGCCTTGGAATTGGCAAGAGACGAAAAAAGCGTGGGTTTTGAAGAATTCATGCACTATCTGGGATTGAGAAATCCCGGTCCGAGCGTTTTTTCCCATATCCACAAAGTGGCTGTTGGAAAAGGCGCGGCTTCGATCGATGCTGCCTTTGTGGCTGGATATTTCGGCGGCAAGCCGCATATCGAAAGAGTTGTCGCTGGAACTAGTAAAGAAACACTCTGCGGACTGTTTGGAGATAATGGATATTATTTCAAATCAATCGTTTCGCACGTCCTGCTGCCAGCTCGCGTCAGCAATGTCCGCTTGGATGATGTCAAAGGAAAGAAAGCGCATGTCGTTGATGCCATTTATGAAAATGGGGATATGAATCTTTCCTTCTCCAACCTTATTATGCTCCCAAGAGAACCGGTCGAAAAAGGCCAGTTTGTCCTGTGCCATCACTCATCCGTTCTTCCGGGAATAGTTTCTGAAGATATGAAAAAGCTGCTTCTTGAAGCGCAGTTGGATAGTAGCGCATTCATGGAAGCATGCCGCAAGATTGATCAAGACGGCATCAACCATTGTTCGATGCTGAGTTTACCTGCTGCAAGAGCAGCGCTGGATTACGATTGTTCCTAAGCGGAGCATGAACCATCAGGTTTCATCGCTCCGCTTTTTTTATTCCTGCGAATTTATGGTAAAATATAAGGCATGAAACACAAAAATATTTCAAATATAAAAACCGGTGCCAAGAAGAGGGTCCTTCGCAAAAAAATTGCGGAGCGGACAAAAAAGAAGGTCGCAAGAAAACCGGCAAAAAGGAAACATCTGGATATCGGATCACTAACAGGAAAAAAATCACTGTTCGATCATATCAAGGGAAGCCTTGTGGCTTTTTCGAAAAAGAAAGAAGGCAAGAGTATCCCAGAAGAAGGGAGGATAATTTCCATGAACGAACCGGTGAAGGAAATCGAAATCCCGATTGTTTTGAAAGAAGCAAGAAAGAATCCTGCAAAAAAAGCTCCTGCGAAAAAAAGGAAGAAGGCTGTTGCTGAGGAAACCGGGCTTATGAATCTTCCTAAGCCCCGCGTTGCGATCGTGAGCCTCACTTCGTGCGAAGGCTGCCAGTTCGTCCTTTTGGATCTCGGGGAAAGGTTTTTCGAGTTCGTGAAGAGCGTTGAACTGGTTGATTTCCGCATGGTCGAGGATCAGGAAGATGACAACCTGCAGCTCGATCTGGTGCTGGTGGAAGGCAATCCTGTTACTGAGGAGAATGTGGAAACTCTCAAAAGAGTGCGGGCTAGGGCCAAAGTCCTAGCGGCTCTTGGAAACTGTGCGGCGATGGGCGGAGTGCCAGAGATCAAGAACTATCAGAAAGGGAAGAGCACCATAAAGCACGTATACAAGTATATTCACGGCATAAGCAATCCTGAGATCAAGGAAATAGATAATTTCGTGAAAGTTGATTTCGTTTTCCCGGGGTGTCCGATTGACGGAGAAGAGTTCCTGAAATATATGCCAGAGCTTCTCAAGGGAAATGTTCCGCAGATTCCGGATCAGGCGGTCTGTCTTGAGTGTAGGAAGAAAGGAAACAAATGCCTTCTTTTGGAGAAGAAGCCGTGCTTCGGTCCGATGATCCTGGGCGGATGCGATGCGGTCTGTCCTACGGCTAGGATGGGCTGTCAGGGTTGCCGCGGGCTGCGCCCGGAAGGCAGCATCAAAGTGATGCGTGCGACATTGAAAAGCATGATGACTGATGAAGAATTCGAGAATGTGACGGAAATATACGGCCTCAGGGATGATTTGGAAGAGAAAGAGAAAAAAGAGAAAAAGGAGAAGTAGTCTCTACGAATTACGAATCTTACGAAATTACGAACAGCAGATGAAAACAAATAAAGATATCATATATGCCGATGAATCTTATGAGATTATTGGGATGATGTATGAGGTTCATGACAAGATAGGATCTGGACACAAAGAAGTTTTCTATCAAAAAGCTGTAGCGGAAATTTTCAGGAAGAATGGCAAAAATTTCAAAGAGCAGCTAAGATTGAAGGTGAAGATGGGTGGCAAGGAAGTGGGAGAATATGTTCTGGATTTTTTGTATGAGGATATTATTGTCATAGAATTGAAGCAGGGTGAAGTTTTTTCAAAGAGCAATATAAATCAAATATATGTTTACCTGAAAGCGACCGGATTGAAACTTGGCTTGTTGATAAATTTTACAAGAAACGGAGTCAAATTCAAAAGAATCGTCAATATAGCATAAATTCGTAATTTCGTATAATTCGTATTTCGTAGAGAATTCATGGAGATAAAAATAAACCACATTGCTAAGATGGAAGGGCACACTGGCTTCATGGCGAGTGTGATTCATGGCGATGTGAAAGCTGCGAAACTGGAAGTCAAAGAGGGGATCCGTCTTATCGAGGGCGTGCTCATAGGCCGTGATTATCGGGATATGCCGGTGGTAGCGCAAAGGATCTGCGGGATCTGCCCGGTGGTGCACAACATCACTTCGATAAAAGCCATAGAGAATGCGATGGGGGTTTCAGTCACGCCAGAGACGAAAAAGCTCAGGACGCTCATGGAATACGCCCAGATCATTCATTCTCATGCACTGCATCTTTTCTTTTTGTCCTTGGCTGATTTTTTGGATATGGATAATGACATCAAGCTCATGCAGGATTATCCTGAGGAAGCAAGGATGGCAATCAAAATACGCGAATACGGGATGTCGATTGTCAAAGTGATCGGAGGAAGGGTCGTGCATCCGCTCACTAATGAAGTCGGAGGATTCAAGAAGGCGCCGGATACTGAAGAACTCAAGAGGCTGCTTGATGAATCAGGGGAGGTGCTTAAAACGGCTCTGGAACTGGGAGAGTTTTTCAAGACGATCAAGGCCCCTGACTTTTCGCGCGAGACGGAATACGTATCTCTCGGCAAGAAAGGCGAATATGCCATATATGACGGCGATGTCATTTCTAATTTCGGGCTGCATATCCTGACGGAGAAATTCGAGAACAACTTCCTGGAGCTCCAGAAACAGAATGAGATCATAAAAAGGGTCGAGCATAGAGGAAAAAGCTATATGGTCGGAGCGATTGCCAGGTTGAACAATTCCAGGGAAAAACTCAGACCGAAGGCGGCAAAATACCTGGAAAGTCTCGGCTGGAGCTTTCCGGACTATAATCCCTTCCACAACATCCTCGCTCAGATGACGGAACTTATCCACTTCATTGAAGAATCTGCCAGGCTTCTTTCAGAGCTGCTCAATTGCGATCTGAATGAAGTCATAACCAAGGAATATGAAATCAAGGAAGGATCGGGTTCCGCGGCAGTGGAAGCTCCGCGCGGGACTCTCTACTACCATGTCGATATCGATCCGAAAGGATATATCAGGAACGTGAATATCATAACGCCGACGGCTCAATTCCTGTCGAACCTGGAAGATGACGTAGCGGCATATATCCCTGAAATAATAAACCTGGACCCGAAAGAAAGGGAGAAGAAGCTCCGCGCGTTCATCCGTGCCTATGATCCGTGCATATCCTGCGCGGTTCACTAGATAAAGTAAAAAATTAAAGGTAAAAAGTAAAAAATATTTTACATCTACTTTTTACCTTTTACTTCTAACTTTTAACTTTGAAACATGCATGATTTTCTATTAGCCAAAGAGATAATCGACAAGCTTCGCGAGATTGCCCAAGAGAAAAAGATTTCGAAGATAACTAGGGTCAATCTTGAAATAGGCAACATATCGATGAGCCACGACGGGCATCCGGAACACTTGGAGGAAATCAATATTGAAAATCTCGAATTCGGGCTTGGCGGAATCGTGAAAGACGATCCGATGTTCCGGGATGTTAAATTCGGTATCAGGAAAACTCAGAGCGAAAGCTGGGGCATAACGGATATCGAGGCGGAATGAGCAATTAATTTTGAGGATTAAAATTAAACAACAAACATATGACAAAAATCGCAATCAACGGGTTTGGGAGGATCGGACGTCCATCGTTCAAAATCGCTTTCGCAAACGATGAATTGGAAGTAGTGGCGATCAATGATCTTACGGATCTCAAAACTGCAGCGCATCTCCTCAAGTATGATTCGTCCTATGGGCGATATGGCAAGGAAGTCCTCATTGATGAGGAAAACTCGGAGCTGATCGTAGACGGAACGCGCATCAAATATCTGAGCGAACCGGATCCATCCAAGCTTCCGTGGGACGAATTGGGAGTCGAAGTAGTTCTTGAATGCACGGGAATATTCAACGACAAGGAAAAGGCAGCGAAGCATATAGCAGCCGGAGCAAGGAAGGTCATCCTTTCAGCGCCTCCGAAAGGCGACGATGTTCCGGTCTATCTCATCGGAGTCAACGACCATGAATACGCTGGCGAAGACGTCGTTTCCAATGGTTCCTGCACCACCAACTGCCTGGCGCCGATGATCAAGGTCCTGGAGGACAATTTCGGAGTGGAAAAGGGGTTTATGACAACGACGCATTCATATACCAATGATCAGAGGCTCCAGGATCTCCCGCATAGCGATCTTCGCCGGGCAAGAGCCGCAGCTTTGAATATCATCCCGACAACGACTGGAGCTGCCAAGACTGTCGGAAAAGTGATGTCCAGTCTCAAGGGTCAATTGGATGGCATAGCGCTTCGCGTTCCGACGCCGACCGTTTCGATCGTCGATTTCATCTGTATATTGAAGAAAGAAGCGACAGTCGAGGAAATAAACGAAGCCTTCCGTCAGGCGGCATCCAACGGATTGAGGAATATTCTCGGAACCACAGACGAAGGCCTGGTATCTATGGATTTCAAGGGAGAGAAGAACAGCGCGGTTGTCGATTTGCCGCTCACGATGGCTAACGGAACGCTTGCTAAGGTTGTCGGATGGTACGATAATGAATGGGGATACTCGAACAGGATGGTCGAGATGGCTGTCATCGTGTCGAAATAAAAAACGAAATAAAACAAAACATAATGTTCGATATATTAATCCGGAACGGAATAATAATCGATGGAAGCGGCAAGGCGCCATATCACGGCGATATCGGGATAAAGGGAGATAAGATCAAGGAGATAGGCGAACTTCAGGATGAGAAAGGCGACGTCGAAATAAATGCCGACGGCAGGATAATCTGTCCCGGCTTTATCGATGTCAATAACCATAGCGATACCTATTGGCGGCTGTTTCTCGATCCGGATCTCGAGAGCCTGGTGCATCAGGGCATAACCACCATAATAGGCGGCAATTGCGGGTCGTCGCTGGCTCCGCTGGCTTCTCCGAAAACGATCGAATCGATTCAGAAATGGATCGATCTTCGCGAGATCAACGTCAATTGGCTGAGCGAGAAGGAATTCCTGAAGGTGCTGGACAAGAAAGGCGTCACGCTCAATTTCGCCACGTTGGTCGGACACGGAACGCTCAGGCGGGGGCTTCTCGGAGATGAAATCAGAAGCCTCAATGCGAAGGAAATAAAGTTCCTTCATAAGATGCTCAAGCGCGCGCTCAAGGACGGAGCGATCGGCATGTCTTCCGGGCTTATCTATTCGCACGCCAAATCAGCCGGCATAGAGGAATTGGTCGAACTGTCCAGGATAGTCAAGGATTATGACGGGGTTTATGCGACACACATGAGATCCGAACAGGAAGGATTTTTGGATGCTATCGATGAGACTGTTTATCTGGCTAAAGAGACAGGCGTGAAGACTCATATTTCCCACTTGAAAGCCATGGGAGAAAGCAATTGGGGAAAAATGGACGAGGCTCTCGCGCTCTTGAGCGATGCCAAGGAAAAGGGCGCGGACATAACATTTGATATCTATCCATATACCAACACCGGTTCGGTCCTTTATACCTTCCTTCCCGATTGGGTGACGGAGGGAGGAAAGAAAGCGATGCTATACAAGCTCAAGAACAAGGAGGTCCGCGAGCGCGTCATTTCGGAAATGAAGAGCTCTCCTTTCGACTATAGCAAAGTTGAGATTTCCATTTCTCCGCTTGATAAGACGCTGGCGAGGCGCAATATCATGGAAATCGCCAAGAGCCAGGAGAAGGGCGTGGAGGATGCGATAATAGACATCCTGATAGCGTCCGAGGGGCGCGTCATCACCTCGATCGAGCTTCTGAGCGAAGAGAATATAAGAAAAGCCCTGTTGCATCCCTTATCGATGGTCGCGACCAACGGTTCCGGATATAGCATAGAGCATGTGAAGAGCGGGGAGAAGGTGCATCCTAGAAGCTTCGGTTCCTTCACTAAGGTTCTGGAAAAATATGTCAAAGCGGAAAGGATCCTGAGCTGGGAAAGCGCCATAAACAAGATGACCGGCTTCCCGGCTGCAAGGTTCGGGATTATGAAACGCGGACTTCTGAAAGAGGGATATTTCGCCGATATCCTGATGATAGATTCCGACCGGATAAAGAGTCCTGCAACGACCAAAAGCCCCTATCAGTATTCATCAGGAATCGATCTGGTCATGATCAATGGGGAAGTGGCGCTGAACGATGACAAGTTTGCCGGCGGCAAGAACGGGATGGTCTTGAGGAGATAAGTACGAAGTTTTCTTGATATAATAAAAAACTCTCATTCTAGTGAGAGTTTTTTTATGTGGGCTTATCTGGATTCGAACCAGAGACCTCGTCATTATCAGTGACGCGCTCTAACCAACTGAGCTATAAGCCCTTCCTGTGGACCCTATCGGGCTCGAACCGATCACCCCCTGCTTGCAAAGCAGGTGCTCTACCAAATGAGCTAAGGGCCCGTTTTCCGTTAATTCCTGAGAAAACAGCACTAAGGACTATTATACATAAAATTTTCAGCTTGTCTACTTTTATTGACAAAATCGTGGAAATGATATAGTATTAGGTAAATAGAAAAAAGCCCTGAGGGGCTTTTAAAAAAGGGGAATTCTCTACGAATTACGAATTTTTACGAATATACGAATCTTTTCTAAATCAGATTCATCCAGGTGGAAAGGCAAGGATTGCCAAGGAAGTATTCGTAATTTCGTAAAAATTCGTAATTCGTAGAGAATACAGACAATTTTAAAATCAAAAACATGAATAAGATTGCCCAATTTTTCAAAGAAGCCAAGGTTGAGCTCATGAAGGTCAATTGGCCGACCAAGAAAGAGACGATAAATTACACGATGGTCGTTATCGGCATAAGCCTCGGAACGGCGATCTTTCTCGGAGGGTTGGATTATTTTTTCGAATTCATCTTGAAAACATTTATTATAAAATAACCTTATAAACTATGGCCAAGCAATCGCAGCACCACGGAAGAGCATGGTATGTCATCCACACCTATTCCGGTTACGAGGATAACGTAGCGAGGAATCTCAAGCAGAGGATCGAATCCATGGACATGCAGGAATATATTTTCGATGTCATGGTTCCGATGGAGAAGAAGATCAAGATCAAAGCCGGAAAAAGAACGGTTGTTGAAGAGAAGATCTATCCGGGATATGTCCTTGTGGAAATGGTCGTTACGGATGCTTCATGGTATGTCGTAAGGAATACTCCGAACGTGACCGGATTCATCGGGCTTGGAACCACTCCGACTCCGGTCGATCCGAAAGAGATCGAGATGCTCAAGAAGAGGATGGGAGTGGCTGAGCCGAAATACAAGATCGACGTCAAGGAAGGCGATGTGGTCAAGATCACTGACGGTCCGTTCAAGGATTTCGATGGCAAAGTCAGCGAGGTGGATGAAGAGAAAGGGAGAATCAAGGTGTTCGTTTCCATTTTCGGTCGCGAAACTCCCGTGGAATTAGACTTTTTACAGATTAATAAGATATAAATCAGATCAGGCTAAGTGTCTAAATTCATTTTAGAGCTTCTCACTTCGCCCATAAAAAAAACAATGGCAAAGAAAATCAAGGCAATCGTCAAACTACAGATTCAGGCGGGCAAAGCTAATCCTGCGCCTCCGGTCGGACCGGCTTTGGGACAGCATGGTCTCAATATTCAGGAGTTCTGCGTCAAATTCAATGAGGCGACCAAGGACAAAGGAACCGATATCATCCCGGCTGAAATAACCGTTTATGAAGACAGGACTTTCGAGTTCATCTTGAAGACTCCTCCTGCTTCTGACTTGCTCAGGAAAGCGGCAGGAGTGGCGAAAGGAGCTGGAAATCCTCTCAAGGACAAAGTCGGATCGATCAGTAAAGACAAGCTTCGCGAACTGGCTGAAAAGAAACTGCCTGACCTCAATGCGAACGATGTCGATGGAGCGATGAAGATCATCGCCGGAACCGCAAGATCGATGGGGATAAAAATCGAGGGCTAGTTTTTATTCAGGCATATTTTTTGTCATCTCGAGCGTAATGAGTTCCGCTTGGTGGAACGAATGGAGTCGAGAGATCTGCCCACGAAATTGTTTCTGTGAATATTTCTGCCAGATTTCTCGACTTCGCTGCCTGCCTGCTGGCAGGCGCTTCGCTCGAAATGACATATTATTAATACCTTAATCGTGGGAGGCTGCATATCAGCCGTCTGACCACAAAATATCATGAAGCACGGAAAAAAATACCGCGCGGTCGCAGAGAAGGTGGACAGGAATACTGTCTATGCTCTCGAGGAAGCGCTGAAGATCATCAAGGAGAACAAGACTGCCAAGTTCGATGAAACTGTCGAGATTCACATCAAGACCAATATCGACCCGAAAAAGGGAGATCAGCAGATCCGTTCGACCGTATCCCTTCCGCATGGAGCTGGAAAGACAAAGAAAATCGCTGTCATTACGACGACTCATGCTGCTGACGCGAAAGCGGCTGGCGCTGAAATCGTGGGGGGCGAAGAAATGATTGACGAGATCAAGAGCGGCAAGATTTTTGCCAAGGCCGGAGGATTCGATGTCCTGGTGGCGACTCCTGAAATGATGCCGAAACTCGCTCCGGTTGCCAAAATCCTGGGACCCAAGGGGTTGATGCCGAACCCGAAAACTGAAACTGTGACTGTGAAAATCAAGGAAACAGTGGAGGCTCTCAAAAAAGGGAAAGCGGCATACAAGAACGACAATTCTGCCAATATCCACCAAGCGGTCGGAAAAGTTTCTTTCGATGATGCGAAACTTTTGGAGAATATCAAGGCTTTCATGGATAGTCTTGAAAAGGCCAGACCGGTCGGATTCAAAGGAAGGCTCATCAAGAGCATCTTCATCTGCTCTACGATGGGGATAGGAATCAAAGTCAATATCTAGGGTTTCAATAGCATGAAACAGCCCTTTTCAGAGGGGCTGTTTTTTGTTTTCGTGCTTGACGCGGCGTACTCTTTTTGATACACTCACAAAGTGTTTTAATATTCAAAAATATGCCAAATAGAAAAATCGTTTTCGGATTGATCGGGGAAAAAGGAGCTGGGAAAGGGACTGTTTCGGATTATATGATCGAGAAATATGGGGCGGTGCATTATGGGACTTCCAAGATTCTCCGCCGCACGCTGGAGGATATCCACTTACCGGTTACAAGGGATAATCTGGTGAAACTGGCGCTGGTTCTAAAAGAAGGATACGGTCCTACGATAATCATCGATTCGCTGATCCATGACATGGAAAAGAACGGGTCAGATATCCTGATTGCCGATGGGATCAGGATGCACGGCGATGTGGATCCTTTCAGGAAGAAATACGGAGAAAACTTCTATTTGGTATATGTGACGGCTGATCTCAAACTCCGCTATGAGAGGACGAAGGCCAGGAAGGAAAAGGCCGGCGAAGGCGACGCGACACTCGAGCAGTTCCTCGAAGAAGAGGGAAAGCTGACCGAAGTGTCCATTCATGAAATCGGCCGCCAAGCGGATTTCAAGCTCAACAACAACGGCACCCAGGACGAACTGGAGGCGCAGGTGGAAGAGATGCTTGGAAAAATCAGGAAATAGCTTCGAAAACCCTCCCGCTTAGCGGGAGGGTTTTTAAATCCTTGACTTTCTGCAGGATAGCAGATAGGATTGTCTCAGCGAAAAAATATAGCCGAGGAGGCATCACGATGGATGACGGTATTGATCGGTATTTCAGTGTAATCGTTGTCGGAAGCAATTTGGCTAAACTCGATAATGAGGAAATCCTGGGAGTGATCCAAGCAGCCAAGAAGCTTACCGAGGTCGATCAATGGGTGAAAGATGAACGTTTCCTGCTCGATACTGGAGCAGGAAAGGCACTGGCTTTGAAACGGATCGAAGCTGGTGACAGAAAGCTCCTTCTTGAAATGGTGGCTTATAACTTGGGTGGGACTCTTTACAGGATTCCGCCCAGTGAGCGAGACGCTTTTATTGATGAAGTTCTTGAACAAGCCAATAATCCTCTATTTTATTCTTTCTTCTTATGAGCCATCCATCTGCCAGAGCAGAGTGCGGGCTTAGCCTGGGGAGCATCATTGCTCCCCAGGCCTTTTTTTTTGACTCCCAGGGTGAAAAATAGTAGGATTAAGGAACTGAATAGGAAAAACGGGGGATGGTTAATATATGAAAATCATCGCGGTTATCGGTCTTCCTGGTTCTGGAAAATCAGAATTAATCTCTTATCTTATCGAAAAATATCATTGGCCGAAAGTATATTTCGGGGACGTTACTTTCGATGAAATGAAACGTCGCGAACTTCCGATCAATGAGAAAAATGAGAGGATGGTTCGGGAAGAGCTGCGGGAAAAGTACGGCAAATTGCATTATGCGGATAAGGTCATTGAAAAGATAGAATCATTGAGGGGTTCTGAATATGTGATAGTCGAAAGCCTGTATATGTGGGAGGAATATTTGAGATTCAAAGAAGAATTCGGCGATGACTTCGTAACGATAGCGGTTTATGCCTCTCCGAAAACAAGGTATAATCGCCTCATGAATCGTGAATATCGTCCACTGACAGAAGAGGAATCAAAGAGCCGTGATTATGCGCAGATAGGAAACCTGAGCCAGGGCGGGCCGATTGCTATGGCAGATTATCTGGTGGTGAATGAGGGGACGAAGGAAGAGCTTGTTGAAAAAACTGATAAAGTAATAAAAAATATAAATAAATGAAATCATATGGCAGTCAAGAAAAAAATGAAATCGACGCGGTTGGGCTGGGATGAGACTTTTATGAATATGGCGATAGTTTTGACGAGAAGGGTTTCTTGCCAGGTTGTGAAGACAGCCGCTGTCTATGTGGATGCGGATCACCGGGTTGTTTCTTTGGGATATAACGGACCAGTCAAAGGCGGATATAATTGCGATGAAGTCGGATGTGCCAAAATAGACGGTAATCCTAAAACTGGGAAATTGGAAAGGTGCCGGGGGGCTCATGCGGAAATGAATGGCATAATCAATGCGGTTGATCCGAGAGCTCTGAAGGGAGCAACGCTTTATAGCGTGAAATTCCCTTGTTTTGATTGCATGAAAGCCTTGGCCAACGCTGGCATAAAGGAAATAGTCTATTATGAGAAATATCTGAGGACGCAGACCGGTGGCGAAAAATTCGAAGAGGAGACAGAGGCGGAAGATTTGGCGAAGATGAAAAAGATAAAAATAAGGAAATTCGAAGGAAATGTGCTCTCTGATCCAGCCGAAAGCCGTGATTCCAAGGAACATAAGAAGGGCGGTAAGAAGTGCTGCTGACTGTAAAAGGCAATATATTAATTAGTAAACTTAAAAATATTCATATGGATAAAAAACATCCCGAGTATCAATATCTTGATTTATTAAAAGATATTCTTGATAACGGCTCCGATAAACAGCTATTCTTCACTCCGGAAATTTTAAAACAGTATGAAGAAAAAGGAGAACAGCCGCCTTTCATTCGCTCTGTTTTCGGTAGAATGATCCGGTTTGATCTGAATGAAGGATTTCCTCTGCTTACTACTAAGAAAGTTTTTCATCGCGGTATTTTTACAGAGCTCATATGGTTTTTAAGGGGAGATTCGAATATAAAATATCTTGCTGATAATGACGTTCATATCTGGGATGAATGGGCCTGGAAGCGCTATCATAAAGCAGCATTGGCAGGTCAGCATGATGACATGACTCAACAGGATTTCATTGCCAAAATAAAAGCGGAAGATAAAGACAGCGAATTCGTGAAGACCTGGGGGGACCTCATCACAATCTATGGGCGCATGTGGAGGAGATGGCCGGCAAGTGATGGGCGAGAAATCGATCAGTTAGCTTGGGTTATCGATGGACTTAAAAACGATCCTTATCGCAAGTCTTATGTGGTTTCTTCCTGGAACCCAGACTTCATATATGCCATGGCTTCTGCTGGGAACAAGAATGAGGTTCCTCCATTCTGCCATACGACCTATCAATTCGGAGTTGTTAATGGAAAGTTGAACCTGGCTCTTTTTCAAAGAAGCGCTGATTCTTTTCTGGGAGTTCCGTTCAATATTGCAAGCTATGCCTTGCTTTTGCAGATGGTAGCTCAGGTCACCAATCTTCCAGTCGGAGAATTCGTGCATTTCTTTGGCGATGTCCATGTCTATTCCAATCATATGGATCAGGTCAAGGAGCAGATTTCGAGAATTCCAAAGGCTTTCCCAATTTTGAAGCTCAACTCGGAAATAACTGATATAGACGGATTTTCAATGAAGGACATCGTTCTGGAAAATTATGACCCGCACCCGATTCTTAAGGCTGAGATTGCTAATATTGGAGGCTTTAAAGAAACGACCAAGAATTATGCCAGCAAGTCGGCTTGCGCTAAGGAACAAGATAAGAAATAATTATGATTTCAATGATATGCGCGGTCGGGAGCAATAGGGCGATCGGTTGCAAAAATAAGCTTATCTGGGATATTCCCAATGATCTTCAACATTTCAAGAAGATTACTCTTGGTCATACAGTCATTATGGGAGACAGGACTTTTGAGTCGATCGGACGACCGCTTCTGGGAAGGAAAAATATCGTGGTAAGTCTCGATGAGAACTACGAAGCGCCCGGATGCGAAGTTTCTCATTCACTGGAAAATCTTCTGGATGAAGCGAAAAAATCGGATGAGGAAATTTTCATTATCGGCGGAGCGACGATCTATCGCTTGACGCTGCCATATGCGGACAAGCTATATCTTACTCTTGTCGATGATGCTCCGATTGATGCTGATGTGTTTTTTCCCGATTTTTCCGAATTCAAGAATGAAATTTCTCGCGAAGAACACGAAGAAAACGGATTCAAATATGCGTTTGTGGAACTAATAAAATAAGATTATGCAATATGATTCTAGGTATTCAGGAACTTCACAAATTGGTCAAGGAGAATAAATTAGTTGAAGATTTGTGTGATAGGGAAATCAATAATCCGGAAGGCGCGGGTTTTGATTTGAGATTAGGCGAGGTCTTTGAGCTCGAGGGCGACGGATTTTTGGGTGTTGAAGAAAGACAGACCCCGAACTCTAAATCCGTTGCGAAATATGATTCAAAAAAAATAGACGACGAAAACTTTTTCGTTTTCGAACCCGGAAAATATTATCTAATAAAGACGATAGAGAAGGTTAATCTGCCAGTGACGCTTTCAGGAGTAATTTTTCCCAGAACCACCATGTTCCGTTCGGGTCTCGGACTTTTCAACGGAGTTGTCCAACCTGGATATTGCGGAGAGCTGACTTTCGGCATTTGCAATCTAGGGGAAAGCAACATCAAGGTTTCTTTTGGCGCAAGAGTCGTTCACATCACCTTTCATGAAGTTCTTGGAGAAGGCAATCAATACCGCGGGCAATGGCAAGGAGGTCGTGTCAGCACTGGCGGAAAAGAAGTGCAAGTGTAGGTTTTCTTCGAAATGAATAAAAAACAGGGAGGTCTCTTTTGGGACCTCCCTTTATTTTTTGCCCAACCTCCCTGGATTAGGTCAGGATGCCGACAGGAATTCGAGCAAGTGGCTGAAAATCAACCGGGACCAGTTTTCAAAGGGCTCCTTCTGAATGATGATGCCGACATCGCCGGCGTCCAGGAACATGCCCCAGAGTGCTTCGCCGCTTCTGGACCTGATAACCTTGCATCCTGTGTGAAGGATGAAGACGATGCCCAAATGAACCTGGCCCACGGAATCGCTGTCGTCGTTGATGATTCCGAAAAGCTCGAGTTTCTCTTTCTGGATCATGAGGTCGCGGTCAACGCCTTTGACCTCTTCTTGGAGTTCCCTTCTAATGTTGTCAGGGATGCTCTCATCGTTTTCGATGTGCCCTCCGACGCCCAGTGATACCTTCCCGCGGAGCCGCTTTTCTTCGTAGTCCTTTTCTTTAATCGAGCGCTGGTAGGTGTATACCCGCTTGTCAGGGTTGAGTATGACCGTGTAAGGGATGAGCTGCTTGAAATCGGTGTTTTTTTCAGCCTGTTCCTTTTCAATCATGTGTGCTTCCCTAGCCAGCCTGTCGATGATGGCTGGATCGGAGAGCGGGACGAAGCCCTGAAGATTCCCGATGATGGCGGGAAGCTTGTCCGTTCTAACAACAAGAACCTGACGCATAATCTCCCTCCTGGGGTTTGTATTGCCTATTGTTGTCAAAGAAAGTACTATATTTCTAGCGCATTTGGAAATTTTTGGCAAGCGGGAGCTCATTTGCCATCGGGCGGTTTTTTGGTTAAGATGAAACAAGTGATAAAAACAATTATTATGGCAAAATACACTCCTGTGATCGGCATGGAAATACATGTCGAGCTGAAAACTGAATCGAAGATGTTTTGTGATTCGAAAAACGGAATGGGACTTGAGAAAGAACCCAATGTGAATATCTGTCCGGTCTGCACGGGTCAGCCTGGGACTCTGCCGGTGCCTAATCGCCAAGCAATCGAGTTTGTCCAGCTGGCTGGGCTCGCGCTCAACTGCAATTTGGCTCTCACGAGCAAATTCGACCGCAAGAACTACTTCTACCCCGATCTGCCCAAGGGATACCAGATTTCGCAATACGACCAGCCATTCTGCGAAAATGGGCATTTGGAGGTGCTAGGGAGGAACATCGGAATCACCCGTATTCATCTCGAGGAGGACACAGGAAAGCTGGTTCATCCCAAAGGGGTCGATTATACCCTGGTGGACTTCAATCGCGCTGGGGTGCCCCTTATGGAGCTTGTGACGGAACCGGACATCGAAACCGGAGAGGAAGCCCGCGTGTTCTGCCAGAAGCTGCAGCAGATCTGCCGCTATATCGGGATATCGGATGCTGACATGGAACGTGGCAATATGCGCTGCGAAGTCAATCTGTCGCTATACAAAGAGGGCGAGGAAAAGCTGTCCGGAACCAAAGTGGAGGTGAAGAATATCAACTCTTTCAAATTCGTCGAGAAGGCGATCGCCTATGAGATCGAAAGGCAGACCGAAGTTTTGGAAAGAGGGGAAAAGGTCGTTCAGGAGACAAGAGGATGGGACAGCAACAAGAACGCGACTGTTTCCCAGCGCGCCAAGGAATCGGCGCATGACTATCGGTATTTCCCGGAACCTGACATCCCGCCTTTCAGGTTCGATGCTGCCTATGTGGATAGCATCAGGAAGAAGCTGCCCGAGCTTCCCGACCAGAAGGCCAGCCGCTTCGAAAAAGAATATTCGCTTTCCAAGGACGATGTGGCAGTGCTCACTTCCGAGCGGGAATTGGCAAGCTATTTCGAGGACGTCATGAGCGAACTGGGCGACAAGATCCAAAGCGGAGAATTTTCCTGCCCGATCGACAAAGCCTCGAAGCTGGCTGCCAACTATGCTATCACGGAACTCAGGAAACATATGATCGTCAATGGGCACGACATCAGGGATGTGAAGATCACTCCGGAAAATTACGCCGAACTCATCTGCTTCGTGGCAGAGGGAAAGATCAATTCTTCCGCGGCGCAGGCAGTCCTTCTCGAGATGTATCAGGCCGGAGGCGACCCGTCACAGATCATTTCAGAAAAAGGGCTGCTTCAGGTGAGCGATGAGGGAGAATTGGAAAAGATCGTCGATGACGTCCTTTCGAAGAATGAGAAATCGGTTGCTGATTTCAAAGCCGGGAAAGAGAATGCTCTCAAATTCATGATGGGACAAGTGATGGCAGCAACGAAGGGGTCGGCCAATCCGCAGATAGTCATGGAAATCATCAGGAGAAAGCTGACTTGATAGCGGACATTGCCAAATTTTTCCGTTGTGATATGCTGATTGTAATATGGAGAAAGATTCAAGGAAAAACTCAGAAGTGGGAGTGATGGCAAAGAATCGCGTTTTCGTTTTTAGGAATCATACCCGCCAATGAGGCGGGTTTTTTGTTCCTTTGAGAAAAAAAGGGGGGAAGGAGTCATGCTTACACCTAAGAGGCGGGCACTCAAGGCTTATGGAATCCAGTTCAAGCGCATCTTCGCTTTGCGCGGCAAAGTCGATTATGCAGAAGAGCCTATAGCATCCCTGATAAGGAAGTGCTTAGAGACTGGCGTTACTTGGGAAGAAATGCATTTGCTGGAAGACAAGATTATGAGCGAATGCCAACAGGGCATAAGCGGATCTCTTGCAACTGCCTAGGTTTCCAGGCATGAAGCGCTTTTTAAAAACCCCGGGAACGCTATCGCGCGTTTCCGGGGTTGATTTTTTCTTGGTCTATCCTAGGAATTCCTTAGCTTCTTTTTCTATGTCAGCATAATCATTCAGCCATAATATCCTCCTGTCTTTCTTGAACCAGGTCATCTGCCTCTTGGCATAATCCTTTTCCGATTGATAGGTCTTTTCGAACGCTTCGTCTTTTGAAATGCGTCCTTTGAAATATTGGGTTATCCAATAATATCCGAGACCGATTTCTTCCAGTCTTTTCCAGGATACGCCGCCTTCTAAATGCAGCTTCCCGACTTCCTCGACCATGCCGTTGTCGAATCTTTGCTTGAGCCTTATCCTGATCCTTTCATCAAGAACCTCTTTGGGATGCGTTATGCCTATCTGGAGGAACTCATAGGATGACTTTTCATTCCCAGTATTGATTGCCGGGACTTTTCCGATAGCTTTGCAGATCTCGATAGCCCGTATGAGGCGGACCTTGTTTTTGGCATCTATGCTGCTGGCCCGTTCCGGATCGATTTTTTTGAGCTCTTCGAATAATTCAGCGGCGGATTTTTCCGATAGCTTTTCCCGCAGTTTTGGGTCTGGCTTCACTTCCGGAAATATGGCATTGTCCACGACCGCCTTGATCCAGAAACCGGTTCCGCCGCAGATGATGGGCAGTTTTCCGCGCTTCAGCATATCCTTGATGATTTTCCCGGTTTTTCTTTTGAACTGGGCGGCGCTCCAGGAGGTCTTCGGACTCAGGATGTCTATCAGGTGATGCGGGACATCTTCTGAAATGAAGGTTTTGCTATCCTCATTCCATATCCCAACAACTTTTCCCGTGCCGACATCCATCCCGCGATAGATCTGGCGCGAATCGGCGCTGATCACTTCACCATCGAATTTCTTCGCTAGGCGAATAGCCGCATCCGATTTTCCTGATGAGGTCGGTCCTAGGATGACGATTATTTTATTGAAATTTTTCATTGGCATTATGATGTCATCTCGAGCGGAGCATGGCTATTTCGTAGAAATGATCATGCGAAGTCGAGAGATCTGGTTGTGAAATATTCACTAGGTAGATTATTGCCAGATTCCTATGCTACCGCTGAAGCTAAGGCGACACGCGGTCGACTTCGCTACGCTTCGCTCGGAATGACATAAGAAAGCTATTTTGTAATAGTACCCTCCAGATTCCAGCAATTTGCTTTTACAATTTTCAGTTCTACTAATTTTCCGACTAAGCCTTTTTTATCGCTTTCGAATCTGACATGTTTTCCGGTACGGGTCCGGGCGAAATAAATAGCATCATCTTCTTTTCTATCCACTAGAACCTCCATCATTTTCCCGACATATTTCCTGTTGTTGGCAGCCGCGGTTTCTTTGAGGATTTCATTCAGTGAATTCTCTCGGTATGCCTTTTCTTTTTTGGAAACGTTGTCTTTCATTTTCCACGCGACGGTGCCGGGGCGCGGGGAGAATTGTCCGAAATATACCATGTCATATTTGACCTTTTTCATGACTTCGGCGGAATCGGCAAATTGCTTCCTGGTTTCTCCCGGGAAGCCGACGATTATGTCGGAGGTGATGGAATAGGGCGTACCTGGTTTGTATTTCTTGAAGGCCGCCTTTATTTTCTTTGCGAGTGCCAAATATTGTTTCCGGGTATATTTCCTGTTCATCCTTTCCAGTATCTCGTCATTTCCAGCTTGCAGAGGGAGATGGATCAGTTCCGAGATCTTTTTCGATTTGGCGATGGTTTCGATGAGTTCGTCGGAATAATCCTTGGGATGGGCGGACATGAAAGACAGCCAGAATTTCCCGGGAATTTTTTCGATATCTTTCAGAAGCTTCGGGAAATCAGTATTTCCGAAATTATATGAGTTTACGTTCTGACCCAAGAGGATTATTTCTTTGTATCCCTGCCTGATAAGATTCCTGATTTCCTGGATTATATCTTCTGGATCCCTGGAAATCTCACGGCCTCTGGCATAGGGGACGACGCAATAGGAACAGAAATTGTCGCAGCCGGTCATGATAGGGACGGAAGCGGTGAAGGCGCTTGAATAGGCAGGCGTTATTTTCAGATAGTCGCTCCCATTGCTTTCTTGGCTGTTCTTCGCACCTATCAATCTTCCTAGTTCTTCAGGGAAGTCTTTTATTTCCAGGAACAGGTCGACTTTGTCACGGAGCCTTCTTTGGACATCTTTCCGGTTGGCTAGGCAACCGGTGAGGACTATCTTTTTATCCGGATAGGATTCTTTCAAATTGTGGATCTGGCCATAAACCCGGTCTTCCGCCATTTGGCGCACTCCGCAAGTGTTGAAAATGACTAAAGAGGCATTTTTTACGTCTAGCGCGGCGCTGAAACCATGCATCTCTAAAAACCCGGAAATCCGCTCAGAATCGCTATGGTTCATTTGACAGCCGAATGTTTTGATGTAGTATTCCATTGAACTGGATATGGTTGATAAGTACCTTACAAGGTATCAAAAATTGATACGATGAACAAGAAGGGGGCACCATGGTTATCCCGCCAACTGGAAAGCATTACGAAAAGCCGCCAGAGGAGCTGAAAAATCCGAAGATGGGGCTAAGAGAAGTGGAGGACTTCGTCATCTATCTCAGATGCAATGGATCGGTATCCGCCTTCCAGATTGATTTTCGAAATCGCAGATCCGTTATCGGTTATGGTCCTGCCACAATCGAAAAAAGCGATGATCCCGAACTTCGGGAAGGTGTGTTGAAATATCTTGACTCTTCAGGAAAGGAGACGTCAGTGAGCATCGAAGATATCTCAGGCATGTCTGTGCACGACCCGGATTGCAAGTCCGGGGAACATCTTGAAGTTGTCGAGGAAATGCCTGATAACGAGTGATGCTGCAAACGAGAGGCTGGCGTTCCGTGGAACGCCAGCCTCTGATTATTTCTTGCGCCCTATTTTTTGCTTTTTATTTCCTCGCTGATCCTGTTTACAAATCCTTCGATAGCCAGCGCTTCCTGCTCCTTCACTCCTCGTTTTCTCACGGCAACGGTTCCAGACTCTTTCTCTTTTTCTCCGACGACCAGGATGTATGGGGCTTTCTGCATCTCTGCTTGGCGGATTTTTTTACCGAGCGATTCATCGGAATCATCTATCTCGGCTCTTGCGCCGGACTGAGTCAAGCTGTCTTTGACGGTTTTAGCATAATCAATGAATTTCTCGCTGACCGGAAGGATAGACACTTGGATGGGGGAGAGCCAAGCCGGGAACGCTCCGGCGTAGTGTTCAATGAGTATTCCCATGAACCTTTCGAATGATCCCATAATAGTCCTATGTATCAGGACAGGGGTTTTTTCTTTCCCGTCATTGTCGATATACCGGCAATCGAATTTTAGCGGCATCTGGAAGTCGAGCTGGACAGTAGCGCATTGCCATGTTCTTCCAATAGCATCCTTAAGTTGGAAGTCTATCTTTGGTCCATAGAATGCTCCGTCTTTTTCCTTGAGTCCATAATTGTCTCCATACAGTTCTCCAAGGATTTTCCTGAGGTCATCCTCGGCTTTTTCCCACACCGAAGCCTCTCCCATGAAATCATCCGGACGAGTTGAAAGATATGCTTTATATTCGAGCCCGAACGGCTTATATATCTTATCAATCAATCTGATAACATTCTTTATCTCTTCCTCGATCTGTCCTTCGCTTATGAATATGTGGGCGTCATCCTGGACAAATTGCTGAACCCTTAAGAGGCCGCCGAGCTGGCCGGATTTTTCCTTCCTCGTAATCAGTCCCGGTTCAGCATAGCGGATCGGCAGATTCCGATAGGATTTCATCGAGTTATTGTATATCATTATAGCTCCTGGACAATCCATGGGACGGAGGGCGAATTGCCGCTCGTTCTCTTTCGAATCAATGAAATACATATCATCTTTGTAGTGATCCCAATGTCCGGACTGCTTCCAAACCGATACATCCAGCATTGAAGGCGCAAGAACCATATCATACCCGAATTCTTCCTGTGATTCTATCCAGAATTTCTTGAGCTCATTATATATGATCATTCCCTTTGGATGGAAAAATGGCATGCCCGGAGCAATATCGTGGAAAGAAAACAAATCCAGTTCTTTTCCGATTTTCCTGTGATCCCTTTTCTTGGCTTCTTCGATCATCTCGAGATATTCGTCCAGTTCCTTTTTGCTTTCGAAAACGACGCCATAGATCCTTTGCATCTGCTTGTTTTTCTCGTCAGCCTTCCAATAGGCGCCGGAAATCTTTGTGAGCTTGATGGCGTCCTTTTTTATTTCTCCGGTCGAATCAAGATGGGGACCGGAGCAGAGGTCGACGAATGGCCCGGATTTATAGACGGATATTTTGGCTCCTTCTTTTTCAAGTTCGCCTATCAGTTCCAGCTTATAGTCCTGGCCGAGTTCCTGGAAATCTTTCCTGGCTTCCTGGGCTGAAATCTCGGCACGCTCGAAAGAATAGTCCTTGTCGATTATTTCCCGCATCTTGCCTTCCAGGATTTCCAGATCTTCCGGGATGAGGGTTCTCGGCAGGTCGAAGTCATAATAGAAGCCGTTTTCGATAGCAGGCCCGGTTCCGAATTTGGCTTCGGGAAACATTTCAAGGACAGCCGCCGCCAGGACATGGGCGGCGGAGTGACGGAGGATTTCAAGACGATCGGTTTTTTGCGTATTCATATTGGTTGAGATTATGGTTTATTGAAATAAAAAATGCCCTAATAACACGGAAGAAACTTGATGTTTCCATATCGAGGTCCAGCTTTCATACTGGACGGTTCCACTCGATTTCCCTGTATTATTCGGGCGCTTTCTTTGATCCTCTCGCGGATCGGGACGGAAGCTCAGCAGGTGGTGGGGCTGCGTCAAGGCTTCATTCGGTTTTCTAGTTGCTATTATACATTATTGATATGGATAAGTCAATTTGACATCGCATTCTGTTTTTGCTTATATAAGGTCAGTGTTTTAAAGTTCTTTTATTAATTTGAACGGAGGATAATGTCATGTATTAGCTGTCTTGGAAGAACGGCGTGTTGTTGGGTAATGACAAATTAAACCGAAGTGAGAAAGAGCGAGGTTGAGTCATGCGAAAAATGCTCATGCCCCTCTTCGCCGCGATGGCCGTCATGCTGCTGCTTTGTAGCATGGCCATCGCTGCTCCGCCGCAAGTTGCGGGCGGAGCCGGAGCCATGGCCGTGCATGCCACTCCCCAATTGGGCGGTGGTGGCAGCAATGCTCTTCAGCCCGACTACAAAACGCTTGCCTGCATCGACTGCAGGTCCGATTCGCTCGGGGGCATTTACAAGGGCGAAACTACCCTGACCATGGCTGAGCCGTTCGGCACCCACACCAAGCCGTTGACGACAGCCAAGTTGTACGACACCGACAAGCTCGCCGCATCCGCGCAACAAGGCGTACCCGCCGCCATCGCCCGGACCGTGACCACCTTCGATACCGCAAGGCCCCCTTTCCTGGGCGCCTCGAAACATGACCCCGGCGTTGCGGAGGTCGCTCCGCTCAAGATGCCGGGCCGCGTTGCCTCCGTCATCGTACCTGGTCTTCACCATCAGCAGCCGCAAGCCCTGGCCGTAACGACCATCGAGGTGGCGCACTGCGACATCTTGCCGCAGTCGGCCCCCATGTCTATCGTGGGCTTCAACGGCAGCGCGGACGGTCACTTCGTTACCTAGGCACCACATCGCCAGGGCAAGTGACTGTAGGAGCAACTGCTCTAACTCTCTCCCTTGGAGAGGATAATCTCGCTGATTATCCTCTCCTTTTTTATTGCTTCGATTCGCATGATATAATGAATGCACTAAACAAAATTCATTTCAAAAAAATATGGAACAGGAAACAAATCAGAGCGAGGAAAAAAATTGGAAGAAATACAAGATCGCAATCAGGTTTTTCGGCATGCTGATTCTGGGCGCGATAGTCATCGTTTCCATCCTGCGCGAGAGGATCGTCAATCCGCCGCAGAACAGGGTGACGGTTGCCGGCGAGGGGAGGGTGGAATATTCTCCCGATCAGGCGACCATAACTCTCGGCGTTCAGGTCTTCAAGGCTCCGACAGCGCAGGATGCCTTGAATCAGCTCAACGACAAGATGAAAAGCGTCACTTCTTCAATAAGGAGCGCCGGAGTGGACGACAAGGATATCAAGACCGATACGTATTCGTTGAGCCCGCAATACGATTATGCTGACGGGACAAGCACCGTTTCCGGATATAACGCCAATCAGAATCTTGAAATCAAAGCCAAAGATATCAAGAAGAACAGCGCGCTTGTCGCGAGCATCATCCAGGCCGCTTCATCCCAGGGGGTGAACCGGGTACTAGGCGTTGATTTCGATACGTCTGATCTGGAAAGCTTCAAGCAAGAGGCGAGAGTGAAAGCTATCGAAGATGCCAAGAAGAAAGCGGATGAGCTTTTCAAGTCAGCCGGAATGCGGGAAGGAAAAGTCGTCGGGTGGCATGAGAATTCAGTGAACATTCCATGGACATATGGCAGGAATTATGATGCGATGGGCGGATCTCTTACGGATTCGGCTAAGGCGGTATCAGTTCCGGAAGTGCCATCAGGAACCCAAGAAGTGGTCGTCGAAGTCGGCGTGGATTATGCCGCGAACTAGATATATATGAAATCGAAAATAAGAAGCGATACGCAAGTATCGCTTTTTTTGATTATGATATGGATATCGTCATCCTGAGCGGAATGACGAAACGATAGCGGAGGAATGAAGTCGAAGGATCTAGCAATGAAAATTTCTATGATTGTATATGAGGGAAGATTTCTGTGCCGCCGCTAAAGCTTTGGCGACACGCGGTCGACTTCGCTTCCTGCCTGCTGGCAGACGCTTCGCTCAAAATGACATTTTTTATGCACTGACTTTGACTTTCACCTCAGGCGCTATCAAGCTCAATTCCTCTTCGATTTTTTCGGAAAGGGCTATGGAATAATTGGTCTTCACTTTCTTGCCGCTTATCCATAGGTATATTTTCACGTCTCCCTTTTCGCAGTTGGCGAAATAGTCTGAAAGGCTCTTGATGGCAGAGGGATCGATGCTTGCCGGGAGGACCACTTCCGCGGAGGCTTCCGGCGCTTCCGATTTCGGAACGAAAGCGTCGCCGTTAGCTTTCCTGGTTTCCAGGATGCGGCGGAACCTTTCGACTTCCTGATTGTTGACCGCGCTGGCGCTGTCGACCAGGAATTTCGCGCTTCCGTCCTTGTCGGATATCTTTCCTGACGCGAGGATTATCTTGTCTTCCACCCAAAGGGAAGCTGATTCTTCAAGGATCTTGGGGAAAACGATGAACTCTATGGATGACTCCGTGTCTTCTATGGTCACGAACATCATGGCTTTGCCGGTTTTAAGATATATTTTCTTGGTCTTGGTTATGATGCCTCCGAGATTGACGCTCTTTCCAGCGAGATGGCTGCCGATATTCCTGAGCGGAACGGCCATATGCTCGAAATATTCCTTGTATTCATGCATGGGGTGATCGCTGATGTATAGTCCCATGAGTTCCTTTTCCCAGGCGAGGCGCTGTTTTTTGTCAGCAGGAATGGCCGCGACCAGCTGGATTTCCGGCAAGGTAGCCTCGATGTCGCCGAAAAGGCTTATCTGGGCTGAGTTCCTGACATTATTAAAGTTCTTGATGTGGGTGATGATGTTTTCGACGGATTGGATTATCTGGTTCCTTTCTCCCATCATATCGAGCGCTCCGACTTTCGCCAGCGCCTCGATGGATTTCTTGTTCAAATCTTTCGTGTCGACTCTTTCCGCCAGGTCGCGCAGGCTTTTGAATTTCCCGTTCCTCTTCCTTTCCTCAACGATTTCATGCGCGACCGTGCGGCCGACATTCTTGATGGCATTCAGTCCGAACCTGATCTTGTTCCGCCGGCTGGCGGATTCCTCCTCGCCTTTTATGACCGCGAATTCCTCGAAGCTCTCATTCACGTCGGGTGGAAGGACTTCGATGCCCATTTCACGGCATTCCGAAACCTCGATTGCCACGCGATCGATATCGTCCTGATCGGAAGTGAGAAGGGCTGCCATGAATTCGGCAGGGAAATGAGCTTTGAGATAGGCGGTCTGATAGCCGATAAGGCCATAGCAGGCGGCATGCGAACGGTTGAATCCGTATCCGGCGAAAGGTTCGATATATGCGAAGACTTCTTCTGCCACTTTCTTGGTGATGCCGTTGGCGACGCATCCCTCGACGAATTTTATCTTCTGCTCCTTGATGAGATCGAAAATCTTCTTGCCGACCGCTTTCCTGAGAACGTCAGCTTCGCCGAGCGTGAATCCGGCAAGCGCCTGAGCGATCTGCATGATCTGCTCCTGATATACTGCTACGCCATAGGTTTTCCCCAGGATCGATTCCAGTTTCGGATGGAGATAGGTTATTTTCTTTTCGCCGTGCTTCCTGGCAATAAAGTCTGGAATCCAATCCATCGGACCCGGGCGATAGAGGGCGACCATAGCGATGACATCTTCAAGGTCGTTGGGTTTCAAGAGTTTCAGATATCTTTTCATGCCGGAACTTTCAAGCTGGAACACTCCGGTGGTCTGTGCTTTCTGAAGAAGCTCGAAAGCCTTCTCATCATCAAGAGGTATCTTGTCTATATCAACGTCTATGCCTTTCGTTTTCTTGACTATTCGGAGGGTGTTCTGGATGATGGTGAGATTCTTGAGTCCCAAAAAGTCCATTTTGAGAAGGCCGATCTTTTCCACGAAACTGGATTTGGTCGATGAGGAATATTGTGTCACGCAGCCTTCCCCTTTGCCTTGGATTTTCTGAAGAGGAGAATATTCCGTGACGGGTTCCGGCGTGATGACTACTCCGCAAGCATGCATGCCGGCATGGCGCACCACTCCTTCGAGCCGCTTGGCGCTGTCGATCAGCTTCTTGGCATCGGGACCGCTGTCGTAGAGGTCTTTGAATTCCTTCACTTCTTCCAATGCTTTCGAGATGGAAGAGAACATCGGGATCATCTGGGAAGTCTTGTTGCAGAAATCATAGGGGAGACCGAGAGCCCGTCCGGTGTCGCGGATGGCAGCGCGGGCTGCCATGGTTCCGAAGGTGATGATCTGGGCGACATGGTCATTGCCATATCTCCTTCTGACATAATCCAGAACGTCGTCGCGCCTGTCGTCAGCGAAGTCCATATCGACATCGGGCATGGAGATCCTTTCCGGATTGAGGAACCTTTCGAACAGAAGGTCATACTTGATCGGATCCATGTTGGTGATGCCGACAAGATAGGACACGAAGCTTCCGGCGGCGCTTCCGCGTCCCGGTCCGGTGACGATGCCGTTGTCCTTGGCCCAGTTCACGAAATCCTGGACGATAAGGAAGTATGACGCATAGCCGGTCTTCTCGATGACCGAAAGCTCGTATTCCATGCGGTCCCTCTGTTCTTTGGTGATATCCTGGTCGCCGTATCTTTTTATGAGCCCTTCTTCGCACATCTGTCTCAGGAAGCTCATAGGAGTATGACCATCGGGAACATCGAAATGGGGGAGCTTGGTTTCGCCGAGCTTCAGTTTGAACTCGCAAAGGTCGACTACTTTCTGGGTATTGGAAAGAACCTCCGGATTATCCGGGAAACCGGCTGCCACTTCCTCCGGGCTCCTGAGAGACAGATTGAAATCCATAAGGTTCATGCGGTTGGTCTCATCCACTTTGCGGTTGGTCTGCACGCAAAGGAGGATATCCTGCGCCGATGCGTCTTCCTTGCGGACATAATGGACATCGCAGGTCGCGACTACCAGCAGGTCAAGCTCTTTAGCTAGCTTGAAAATTCCTTTATTGGCGATTTTCTGGGGCTCGAAATTGGGATGATCCTGCACTTCCAGAAAGAAGCTGCCTTCATCGAAAATATCCTTGTATTCCAGTGCAAGATTCTTGGCTTTCTCGTAGTCTCCAGTAATAATGGCGACAGGAATTTCTCCCTCAGCGCACGCGCTCAGTCCCACGAGCCCTTTAGCATATTGCCGCAGGACCTTGCGGTCGATGCGCGGCTTGTAATAGAACCCGTCGAGGTGGGCGATGGAAACCAGCTTCATGAGGTTGTGATAGCCTTCCTCGTTCTTGACCAGCAGGATGAGATGATGGCGCTTCCTGTCTTCGGCAGTCGGATTCTTGCTGTGAAGGTCGTTGGCGGTTATATACATCTCGCAACCGATGATCGGCTTGATTCCTTTTTCTTTGGCTTTGATGAAAAGCTCCACTGCGCCATACATGACCCCGTGGTCGGTGAGGGCGATCGAATCCATGCCGAGCTCCTTGGCGCGGTCAATAAGGTCGTCGATCTTCCCGAGGCCGTCGAGCAGGGAATAGTGGGAATGGACGTGGAGGTGGGTGTATTTCAATTGTTCAGGCATATTTTTGCATGTATGGATTGGATAAAATAAAAACCACTATCTGAATGAATAGCAGTTCAAGCGAATTTTGAATCGGATGTTTTCATATTCTTTCGTTTCCTCATAGCCCGGAGCTAAGTCGCTAGGTTTTGCAGGAAAGGTTAAGTGGTTTGATTATAGCATGAGTCGGGGAAAACCGATACTGGATAAAAGATACTCAAGGAGTATACTGAGGATATGGCTAGAATAATCGCAAATTTCGATTTGGAAAAAGATCTTCTTGAAAAGGGGTATGGCCTTCTGATAGGCATCGACGAGGCGGGAAGGGGGCCGCTGGCAGGGCCGGTGGTGGCCGCGGTGGCGTGTCTCAAAAATGAGAACTGGGATTTCATTTCGGAAATCGAATCTTCAGAGAACGACAAGGACAAATGGCATCTGGTGCGGGATTCCAAGACTTTGTCAGAGCGCCAGCGCGACATGGCATTCGATTTCGTCAGGGAAAATTTCCACGTCGGCATCGGCATTTGCGATCATGAGACGATTGACCGGATGAATATCTTGGAAGCGACATTCCTGGCTATGAAAAAAGCGCTTACGGAATTTTCCAATATCACGAAAGAAATGTCCGGCGAGAGGATACTTCTGGTTGACGGGAACAAGGAAATCCCAAGTATCAGCATGGAGCAGAAAGCGATCGTTTCCGGAGACAAACTAGTGAAGTCAATCGCTGCCGCTTCGATAATCGCCAAAGTTACCAGGGACCGCATAATGCTTCTGGCTGAGGAGAAATATCCGCACTACGCTTTCAAGAAACATAAAGGATACGGAACGAAGCTTCATTTCGAACTGCTTAGGAAGTTCGGGCCTTGCGAGATTCACCGCAAGAGCTTCGATCCAGTGAAAAAGGCAATAAATATCCAAGACAGGATGCTCAGTGCCAGGGGAGGAGGATATTGAACCTGATCGAGCTGTTTCTAACTTGCATTTTCCTGCAAGCTGGCATAATATATGACCAGCTCTTTTTGTGTTATTTAAACCTTCTTAAGGAGGAAAATCGAATGGAAGGGTATATGGATATGAGAGAGTTGGTGGCCACTGTGATTATCGGAAGCGGCGCATTACGTTTCGGACAGTTCCGGCTCAAGCTTCATGAGAGTAACCCGGAGGCGCCTCTTTCTCCAGTGTATCTCAATCTTCGCACGTCTTTTCACCCCGATCCGAATAAGCGCGGACCGTTGACGGAGGCTCATTGCAGTATAATTGGTCGGGCCTTGGCAGACATGACGGTCCGCCTTCCGAATTTCCAGGGATTTGTTGCTGGTTTGCCATACGCGGCCGATCCTTTTGTTGGTGCGGTATCCAATATGCCTGAGTGGTGCGGGCAGATAAGATTTGTCAGTCTGGCAAAATATATTGATCCGGAATCCGGTAATCGCTGCATCGTTCCCGAGCGGAAAAACAGCTATCCGGTGGGTCGGAATGTGGTTCTTTGGGATGATCTCATAACCATGGCCGATTCCAAAATTGAGGCTGCCAACAGTCTCATGCTCATGGGTTGTGATGTGACCGACATCATTGTTCTCGTTGATTGTCAGCAAGGAGGGTCCGAAAAGCTCGTCAACATGGGTTTTCGCGTTCACTCGATACTGCCCTTTCTCAATTACCTTCTTCCATTTGCCCGTCAAACCGGCTATGTCGAGAAGGATGATTGGGACAGGTGCTGCGAATATTTCGGCAGCCAAGGCCATCCCTTATCCGACAATCCCACCGCTTTCGTTTGAATGCGCGGCTGTTTCCCCTCTCCCCGGACTGTTCTTACAGTCCGGGGATTTTTTGTCTAGTCAAATTTGCCTTTATTCAGGCTCTGATATAAGATGAAATCATGAAAAACAAGCTCAAAAAAGCAATAGAAAGCGCCGTTTCAAGCCTCAAGGAAAAATATGGGGCGGATTTCGATCATCTCGAAATCGAGGTCGATTATCCGAAAAACGAAGCGTTCGGGGACTATACGACCAACGTCGCCATGATGCTTGGGAAAGTATTGAAAAAGAACCCGATGGAAGTGGCAGAAGAGATTGTCAAAGAGCTGGATGGAAAAATCGACGGTTTTGAAGCGCCTGAAATAGTGAAGCCGGGATATATCAATTTTCGCTTGGCAGAAGGACGGTTGCAGGAATTGGTTGGCGAAATATCAGAACTCGGAAAAAAATATGGCGAGAGCGGAATAGGCAATGGGATAAGAATAAATAACGAATTCATATCAGCCAATCCGACCGGACCGCTTCATCTTGGAAACGGACGCGGAGGATTTTTCGGCGATACTCTTTCAAGGGTTTTCAGGAAAGCTGGATATGAAGTGGTAAATGAATATTATCTGAATGATGCCGGAGAGCAGGTGATGAAGCTGGGGCATAGCGTCCTTAAGGATTCCGAGGCAGCCTATGCAGGAGAATATATAGATAATCTTCATGAAAAATTGGGGAATATTTCAGATGTCAGGGAGGCCGGAGAAAAAGCAGCCAAAGAAATCATTGATAATATAATCAAGAGGATCGTAAAAGAGAAAATGGGCATCCATTTTGATTTGTGGTTTTCAGAAAAAAAACTTCAGGCTGATGGATATGTCGATAAGGCGATAGAAATATTCAAGGAAAAGGATCTGACTTACGAAAAAGACGAAGCCCTCTGGCTCAAGACGACTGAATTCGGGGATGACAAGGATCGTGTGCTTATCAAAAAGGATGGACAGAAGACATATTTCGCATCTGATTGCGGCTATATTCTCAACAAGATGGAAAGGGGATTCGATGTGACGATTGAGACCTGGGGAGCGGATCACCATGGATATATCGCGAGGTTCAAGGCTGCAGCCGAAGCTCTCGGATTCAAGGGCGAACTCAGGTTCGTCATTGTTCAGATGGTCAGGCTCGTGAAAGACGGCAAGGAAGTGAGGATGAGCAAGCGTGCCGGAAATGTCGTTTATATTGACGAGCTTATTGATAAGATTGGAATCGATGTGGCAAGATTCTTTTTCCTGATGTATTCATGCGATACTCACATGAATTTCGATCTGGGTCTTGCCGAGGAAAGATCGCAGAAAAACCCGGTCTATTATGTCCAATACGCCCACGCCAGGATTTCAAGCATTCTCGGAAAGGCGGAAGATGGGAAATTTGGAAACGGAAAAGCGGACCTAGGATTGCTTAAGCATGAAAAGGAATTAGATCTTATTCGCGAGCTCAACAAATTTCCGGAACTTATCGAGGAGGTGGCAAAGAGCTATGATGTTCACAAGTTTCCGTATTATGCCATCAAGATCGCTGACAGATTCCATTCTTTCTATAACGACTGCCGAGTGATCGACGAAGAGAATCCGGCTTTGACCACTGCCAGGCTGGAGCTTATAAGATCCGCTAAGACCGTTCTCGGGGAAGTGCTTGGAATGTTGGGAGTCAGCGCGCCGGAGAAGATGTAGATATTGAGAAAATAATTTATTGCCATGCAGGAATTCTACGAACACATAACTTTGGAAGAAGCCAGCAAACTGGCTTTAGAGAATAAGGATAATAAGGATTTCATCATCCTGGACGTGAGGACGCCGCAGGAACTTATGGGCGGGGTGATCGGGGAACCGGTCAATATCGACATCTATGACTCTGAGTTCGCTGCGAAGATCGGAGCGCTCGACAAAGAGAAGACCTATTTGGTCTATTGCCGGAGCGGCAACCGCAGCAAGGCGGCCGCGGGACTTATGAAACAGCTGGGCTTCAAGAAGATATATGAAGTCGACAGGGGAATCATGGGCTAGCATTCAACCTTGCCAAAAATAGGATATTATGCTAGAGTTGCACCAATAAAGCCACTCTGCTGGCTAAATAGTTCTTTGCGTCATATAGCTGCTTTTTGTTTTTCCCGACGAATCCTTCTAAATTTTTTGGAGGGCAAGACATGTCTGGATCTGAGATTGATGGCAAATCCGGCGGCAAAAGGTCGTTCAAACGTACCAAGAATTTCCTCTTGAATATGTATCGGGCAGGCCGGAACGGTTGCAGTATGCTGGCGGACAAATACCGTGGCAAGCTGAACGATCTTGGCTTGACCGATGAGGAGATTTTCGAGGAACTTGACCGACTTGCTGGTGCTTAGCTAGGTTTCTAGCCTAGTCCCAATCTCACAAAGGGCGGCGAACGCTTTCGTCGCCCTTTTCTTTTTTTCATTTTCAGGTATTATGTATTTGCAAAGATAAAAGCGTTTGAGGAAGGCTATCACCTTCCGAGCTGGGGAAAGAAATGTTTGTCGTAGCATGAAGGCAACCCGCCTTCGTCCCGCTGAGCGGGACTACGGCGGGCGAAGTAGAATCTCCCGGGTTTGCCCGTAACAGCTAGAATGAAGCCCTGATTTTTTCGGGGGAATTAAGGTGGTACCACGCTATTGGCGTCCTTATGTTGTATTGAGGGCGTTTTTTATTAGACTACGAAATACGAAAATATTACAAAAATACAAAAAATGGAGACGGGCAAAGTTATTTATAAGGAGTTAAGTTATGAGATAGTCGGTGCTGCTTTTGAAGTTTTTAAAGAGCTTGGACCTGGCTATAAAGAGAAACATTATGAAGATGCTGTCTCAAAGGAATTTACAAAAAGAAATATAAGCTATAAAAGACAGATACAATATAAATTGCTATATAAAGGAGAATCAATAGGAATGAATCAGTTTGATTTCCTGATAGATGATAGAATAATCGTAGAGTTGAAACGCGGAGATTATTATTCTAAAAACAATATAGACCAAGTGATCCAATATTTGAAGACGTCCAAGCTGAAGCTGGCCATTCTCATAAATTTCACATCAACCGGAGTAAAATTCAAACGAATATTGAATATAAAATAGTTTGTAATTTTTGTATTTTTGTAATAATTTTGTAATTTTGTAGGAATATGTTCAAAAAAGTAGACCCGAAACGAACGCTTCCCAAAATGGAAGAGGAAATATTGAAGTTCTGGAACGAGAACAGGATATTCGAGAAATCCATCGAGAATAGGGAATGCTCACCGCTCTATAGCTTCTATGACGGTCCGCCGTTCGCGACTGGGCTGCCTCACTACGGTCATTTGGTCGGCAGCACTATGAAAGATGTCGTACCGAGATATTGGACGATGAAAGGATATAAAGTGGAAAGGAAATGGGGATGGGATTGCCATGGCCTTCCGATCGAGAACATCGCTGAGAAAGGGCTGGGAATCAAAAGGAAGAATGAGATCGAGGAATTGGGCGTTGAAAAATTCAACGAGTTCTGCCGTTCGACGGTTCTTGAATATGTCGCGGAGTGGAAAGTCATCATCAATCGCCTGGGGCGCTGGGCGGATATGGAAAACAGCTATAAGACGATGGATAAGCCGTTCATGGAATCGGTCTGGTGGGTTTTCAAGGAACTTTGGGACAAAGGGCTCATATATGAAGGATACCGTTCCATGCATGTCTGCACCCGATGCGAGACGACTTTGTCGCAACAGGAAGTTTCTGAAGGTTACAAAGACATCAAGGATCTTTCGGCAATCGCAAAATTTGAGTTTGTTGATGAACCGGGAATATATGTTCTTGCTTGGACGACGACACCTTGGACGCTGATTGGAAATGTCGCATTAGCTGTCGGGAAAGATATTGATTATGTGAAAATAAGATATAACAACAAAGAAGGTGATCCTGAATTATTTATTTTGGCAAAAAACATTTATGATGCCAGAAAAGAAGACTTATTTCCGTCAGTTAAGCAACTGTCCGAGGGTGAAGTTCCTCCTGTGCCGCCAGTCATAATAGATACTATCCATGGATCGGATCTAGTTGGCAAAAAATACAAACCCCTCTTTGATTATTATCAGGACAAAGGTCTTCAGAACGAAGAGAATGGCTGGAAAATATATCCGGCTGATTTCGTGACGACCGAAGATGGAACAGGGGTGGTGCATATCGCTCCGGCTTTCGGAGAAGACGATTTGAATTTGAGTTATGAACATAAGCTGCCGTTCATCCAGCATGTCGGCATGGACGGGCTCATCAGGAAAGAAGCCGGTGAATTTGCCGGGATGAGCGTGAAACCCCTGGATGATCACATGAAAACCGACATCGAAATCATCAGATATCTTGCCAAGAACGGGTTGCTTTTTTCCAAAGAGAAATACGAGCATAGCTATCCTCACTGCTGGAGATGCGACACTCCTCTCATCAACTATGCGACATCATCCTGGTTCGTGGCTGTCACTAAGATCAAAGAAAAGGCCTTGGAGTTGGCCAAAGAAATAAGCTGGTCGCCGGAGCATATGAAAGAAGGGCGGTTCGGCAACTGGCTGGAAGGGGCGCGTGACTGGTCGATTTCCCGTCAGCGCTATTGGGCTTCAGTCATGCCGATCTGGAAATGCGAATGCGGGGAAATGCGAGTGTTCGGCCGGGTGAGCGATCTGGAAGAGGCGAGCGGACAGAAAGTTGATGATCTTCATAAGCATGTCGTCGATAAGATAACCATGCCTTGCGCGAAATGCGGAGGAATAATGAAGCGCATTCCTGACGTTCTTGATACTTGGTTTGATTCCGGATCGATGCCGTATGCCCAGGCTCATTATCCGTTTGAAAATGAGGAGAAATTCGAAAAAAGTTTCCCGGCCCAATTCGTTGCGGAAGGCGTCGATCAGACGCGTGCCTGGTTCTATTATCTGCATGTCATCGCAACTGGCATCAAGGAAAAAGCCGCATATAAGAATGTCATCGTGAACGGAATAGTTTTAGCGGAAGATGGAAAGAAAATGTCGAAACGTCTTAAGAATTATCCTGATCCGACTGATATGTTCGATAAGTATGGGGCGGATGCGCTCAGGTTCTATCTGATGTCTTCTCCTGTTGTTGCTGCAGAAAATCTCAATTTCAAAGAAGCGGATGTGTCCGATCTTGTGCGCGGGATGTTCCGCATGCTCTGGAATTCATATTCATTCTTCGCGCTCTATGCCGATATCGATGGCTGGGATCCAAAGAGGAATCGGCTTGAACCTGTTCATCTCTTGGATAAATGGATGTTGTCAGAGCACAATGTCCTCGTTCGTGACGTGAATAGGCACATGGAGAATTATGAACTGCACAGAGCTTCCAGGCTGTTCGTGAAATTCATCGACAACCTGTCCAACTGGTATATCCGCCGCTCAAGGAAGCGCTTCTGGAAGAGCGAGAATGATGATGACAAGAATCAGGCCTATGCGACGCTCTATCATGTCCTTGTCGAGCTTTCCAAACTGATGGCTCCGTTCACGCCGTTCATTGCTGAAGAGATATACAAGAACCTGACCCAGGGGGAATCGGTGCATCTCGAAGATTTTCCGCAGGCCGACGCTTCTGCGATAGATGAGAAGCTGAATCAGGAGATGGCTAAGGTCAGGGAGGTGATCAGCGAGGGATTGCAGTTGCGCGCCAAGGCAAAGATAAAAGTCAGGCAGCCGCTTCAAGCGGTTATCGTCAAGAACGAGGTATCCAATAGCGAACTGGTAGAAATAATCAAGGACGAGCTGAACGTCAAAGATGTCGTCGTGAAAAAAGACCAGGAAGAAGAGATTGTCTTGAACACTGAAATCACTGAGGATTTGAAACTCGAAGGTCAGGCTCGCGAGATCGTCCGCGCTGTCCAGGAGATGAGAAAAGAAGCTGACTATGTTGTCGACAACCGGATCGAAATCGCCTATGATTCAGCTTCGCCGATATTTTCAAATCCGGAGCTCAAAGAGCTCATCAAGAAAGAAACCCTTGCCAACAAGCTGGAAGAGGGGGGCATGGAAAATCCGGATATCCGAAAAGAACTGAATATCGATGGAGAAAAGATTTCCATCTCGATAAGAAAAGCATAAGCATTCCGTATTGAAGATAAAAAACAGAAGCCAGGCTTCTGTTTTTTTGTACTCTTTTGAGAGCATTCAGGATGCTGTATAATTGAGATGGCTCATTTATTGAATTCAAAGGAGGTCCTTATGTCAGAATATAAGGAAGAAGGGGCGGTTTCTTCTGATGCTGAAAAGCTGGAGGAAAAGGTGGCAGATGCCTGGAGAGCGTTTCAGCAAGCTATCGTTCCTGACGGCAGCGATGAGGCGATGGCCAAAAAGCAGAAGCAGCTTTTTCTCAGGTATCAGGAACTAAGGAGACAGCTGGATGACAAGAGCAGCGCAATAGCTGCCTAGAGCCAGCCTTCCCAATGAAAGGGGCGACGCAACGATCGTCGCCCCTACAAATTATTTGCATAGAATGGAAAAACGTGCTATAATGCATCTGTAGATGGCTCAGGAGAGCCTAAATCAACGGGTAAAGACCCGTTTTTTATTTTTTTATGGACACATTCAAATCAGAATTGCAGAAGAACAAGCATATCATCCATATATTGGCGATGGCTTCTTTGTTCGCTCTTTTCATGTTCATCCACTTCGCCTCAGCTTCTGAAATAACCGCCGATAACGTCATCAGGCTGGTCAATGAATCCAGGGAAAAGGAAGGGCTGCCCGGCTTGAGAGTCAGCGAGATCCTGTCGGACATCGCCAAAGACAAGGCGGATGACATGGTCAGCAATCACTATTTCGCTCACACGTCGCCGCAGGGAATCACGCCCTGGTATTGGTTCGGGAAGAATCAATACGATTATCGTTATGCCGGAGAGAACCTGGCTATAAACTTCACGAACTCGGAAGACGAACAGGAGGCCTGGATGAACAGCCCGACGCACAGGAAGAATATCCTCAATCCTAATTACAAGGAAATAGGAGTAGCGATCGCGGTCGACAAAGTGGATGGGAAAGAGTCCCTGATAGTGGTGCAGGAATTCGGAGCCTTGATCGGTTCATCCGAAACCGGAGCCAAGAAAGAGGAGAATGCCGCGAGCGACCCGGCAAGCAAAGAAGCAGGAGCGATGCCGGCAATACTTTCTATCGATAATATCAATGGTCCGACTGATTCCGAGGGCAAGAATGATGGTTTATTGTCGGGCAATCAATCCGGTGAGATAGGATCGCAAGGCATGATGATCGAACTTCTCGATATCGCCATCATCTGCCTTATCTTTGCCTTATTCATTTCGATCCCGGCGGTTTTTGTTGAGAAGTCATGGAAGGATATCCTTGCTGTCATGAATGAGCAGCGGAGGTATCGCCTTAATAGGAATATCGAACAGTTCAAATAGGAAAAACAAAAATAAAAACAGAATAAAAAACAAAAAATCCCGCGAAAGCGAGACAAAAAAGATCAAAGACAAGTTTCCTTGTCTTTCCCACATGGATTTTTTTCCAAGGGAATCAGATAGAAAATACCTCGGCAATTATTGCCGGGGTATTTTTGTTATCCGCTATTATGCTAGTATTGGGGTATGGAAATGAAATATTCAGGAATCATTATCGGCAAGAGGGACGTTCGGGAAGTCGACCGACTGTATGTCGTCTATACCTTGGAACAGGGGAGGCTCAGTATGCTTGGAAAAGGCGTCAGGAAAGCAAGCGCCAAGCTGGCGGGAAATCTTGAAACGCTGAGCCATGTCGAGATATACATGTCCAAGGGGCGCGGGCAGGGGAATATTACTGGAGCGATAGCTTTGGACAGCTTCCTTTCGCTTAAGGCGGATTTTTCAGCGCTGGGGCGCGTTTTTTATGCTGTTTCGTATTTCAACAAATTCATAACCCAGGAAGAGAAAGATGAGAAAAGCTTCGAATTCCTGCTGGAATATCTGAGGGTCATGGACGCGCTGGCTGCAAGCGGGAAGGGAGAGAGAAAATATGACGCGGTGACTTTCGGTTTCCTTTTCAAGTTCCTGGAAAATGTGGGTTACGGTATCGACGCTAATTTCTGTTCTGTCTGCGAAGGGAAGATAACAGGCGGCGGAAACTATTTCAGTGCCAAGCGGGGCGGGATAATCTGCGGCAATTGCAGGAGACAGGAAGGAGGAACAGTCAGGATCGATGATCATTCAGTGAAGCTTATCCGCATTTTCTATAAAAACAGGATAGCCAGCCTTTCAAAGCTGGAAGTCAGCAGGCGGGATATTTCCAATCTGAAGATAGTTTTCCAGGAATTCGCGAACTGGATAAAGTGATAGCAGATGTTTCGGCATGCCTGTCCGGTTGTTAGTATTCGGATAGTTTGGTATTATTGAGCTGAACAGCTGCCTCAAATGTCAGGCGGTCGCTAAACATAAAAACAATCACAAAAAAATGTCACTTTCGGAAATAAAGAAGAAGCTTTATCAGAAAAACGCGGAAGAAAACCTTGCGCGTCATGACGAAAGCGAATATGACGCCAGGATCGCTAGCGGAACGATAAATAGCGGAGAGCCTGGAGACGCCTGGGAAAAGAAAAAGGATTGGTTCGGAACCGAAGAAAAGAAAGCGTCAAAAGTCGGCATAGTGGCCTTGTCCATAGTGCTTGGCATTATCGCGATCATGGTTATCGGATATCTCGTCATGAGCGCTCTTTTCAAGACTGAGCGGGTGACGGTTTCCATCAACGGGACAAGCGAGGCAAAAAGCGGAAACCTTATCACCTATGAGATAGGCTATAGCAATGACAACTTCGTCGATATCAAGAACGCGACTCTCAGGCTCACGTATCCGGCGGATATCCGCCCGGAAAGCAACCCTGATTTCGTGACTAGCGAGATGACTACCGGAACTTTCAATATCGGAACGATAAAATCACACGGTTCAGGGAAGATAACTTTCAATGTAAGGACATATAATCCCAAGGGCGCGCTGGTGTATCTGAAAACCGATCTGGCGTATACGCCTTTCTCTATCGGAGGGCAGTCAGTCGCCAGCAATCAGCTCGGCATCAATATCGTCACTTCGCCCATAAGCATCGAGGTCGCCGCTCCGCAGAGCGTTTCTTCGGGGGACCAGGTCGATTATCAGATAATATACAAGAACACTTCCCAGGAGGAATCGAATGGGATAAGGATCCGCTTGGAATATCCTGACGGGTTCGCTTTCACAGGCTCCGATCCTAAAGTGTTCGAGGGTGGCAATGTCTGGTATATCGGGACGCTTGCTCCTGGTCAATCCGGGAAAATAGTTGCCAGCGGGAAATTGGAAGGGGTCCAGGGCGACAACAAGCAGGTCAAAGCGACTGTCGGAATCGTTGAGAACAGCCGATTCATAAGCTATAACGAAGAGGACGCGGATACGAAGATCGCTTCTTCCCCTTTCGTGATCTCGCAGACGGTCAATGGGCGTTCGAAGCTGTCGGTTAATGCCAAGGATAGCTTGAGCTTCGAAATAAACTATAAGAACACAGGCACGATAGGGCTTCGGGATGCTATCGTCAAGGAATATCTGGATAGCCCGGTTCTGGATTATTCGCTGCTGGATCTCAAGGGCAAAGGGGTTTATGACGATTCGAAGAAGACGATCACTTGGAAAGCTTCCGATTTCCCGGAGCTTGCCAATGTGCTTCCGGGACAAGGCGGAAAGATACAGTTCTCTATCCGGGTCAAGGAAACCATTCCGATTGCCGGCAACAATGACAAGAATTTCATCATTTCAAGCCTTGCGAAAATAGACAGTCCGGATGTTCCGACATCGATCAACGCCAACAAGGTCATCGCGGGGAACAGGATGGATATGCGGCTTAACTCCAAGCTGGTGCTGGATGTGAAAGCTTATTATAACGATCCGAATATTCCCAACTCCGGTCCGATTCCTCCCAAAGTAGGTCAAGAGACGACATATACGGTCCATCTTATTGCTAGCAATATTTCTAACGACGTCGAGGGCGCCAAAGTCGAGGCCGTCCTTCCGACTGGCGCAACCATGACGGGAGCTATATTCCCACAGGACGCAAGCCTCAAATATAACGAGAGGACCAACTCCCTAGTTTGGGACATGGGGAATATTCCGTCTGGAACCGGCGTCCTGACTGTGCCGCAGGAAGTGTCTTTTCAAGTGAGGATAAAGCCGTCGCTTGATCAGGTCAGGAAAGAGGCGATTCTTATGGAACGGGCGGCTTTCAGCGCTAAGGACACCTTTACAGGAGAAAATTTATCCGTTAATATCTATCAGAAGACAACAGTGCTGACGGAGGATACTTCTGTTCCTAGCTCGGCGTATAGGGTGGTGAATTAAGATGATAGAAATAACGAAAAAGGAAAAAAACAGCAGATCGCTGACTTTTAAGACGAAGAGCGGAGTAATCAATACTCCGTTTTTTATGCCTGACGCGACGCGCGGATTCGTGAAGTCGATGGGATTGGACGATCTTCGCGGTGTCGGGATGGGTCCGATGGTAGTGAACACATATCATCTCTATCTCCAACCGGGAATGGAGCTTGTGAAGGAAGCTGGCGGGGTGCATAAGCTCATGAATTGGGACAAGCCGCTCCTTTCCGACTCGGGCGGGTATCAGGTGTTTTCGCTGATCCACAAGAATCCGAAGATGGGTAAGGTCACCGAAGACGAGGTCATTTTCAAGTCGCCGCTCGACGGTTCGATGCACAGGATCACTCCGGAAAAGGCGATCGAGATCCAATTCGATCTGGGAGTGGATATGATGGTATGCTTGGATGACCCTTGTCCGAATGATTATCCTAAGGAGAAAATCGCGGCGGCAGTCGAGCGGACCATCCGCTGGGGCAGGAGATGCAAGGATGAATACGCGAGGCAGATTGCGGCGAGGAATATTCCCGAAGAGAACCGCCCGCTCATTTTCGGCGTCATTCAAGGCGGGGAATATCTGGATCTCAGGAAACGCTGCGCGGATGGATTGGCCCAAATCGGTTTCGACGGCTATGGTTTCGGGGCGCGGCATGTGGATTCGGATGGCAATTTCTTGAGCGAGGTTCTGGAATATACGGCGAGCATCATCCCTGAAAATGCTCTCCGCTTCGCGTTGGGAATCGGGACGCCGTCGGATATCGTGAAATGCCATTCGTTCGGTTGGGATATGTTCGACTGTGTCATTCCGACGCGCGAGGGGCGTCATGGCAAGCTTTTCGTCTGGAAAAGGGACGCTGATATCCATAGCGGTTCTTTCTATGAGACAGTGAACATGAACAATGAAAAGTTCCGGCATGACTTTTCTCCGGTGGACGCGGATTGCGAGTGCGAGCTTTGCAGGAATTATTCCCGCGGCTATCTCCAGCATCTTTTCAGAATGAAGGAACCGCTTGGGATGCGCCTTTCCGCGATCCATAACCTGAAGTTCTATATGGAGTTGATGGAGAAACTGAGAGCGTCTTAGGAGTCATAGTTTATTTTTTGTCATTTCGAGCGAAGTTATTTTATCCCGCTTTGCGGGATAAAATAACGCAGTCGAGAGATCTGCTTTCTAATATTTTCTGTATATGTTTATTGCCAGATCCCTGCGCCACCGCTAGAGCTAAGGCGGCACGTGGTCGACTTCGCTCCGCTACGCTCGGGATGACATTATTTTGAATAGGGTTAATTTTATGAAAAGTAAAATCGAACTGCTGGCTCCGGCGGGGAGCCTGCAAAAACTCAAATACGCCATTTCATTCGGGGCGGACGCTATCTATTGCGGCATGCCTGATTTTTCTTTGCGCGTGAGGATCAATAAATTTTCGAAAGAGGATCTTGAAGAAGCGGTGAAATATGTTCATGAACGCGGAAAGAAGATATACGTGACGCTCAATATCTATGCGCACAATTCGCATCTGGAAAAAATCAAAGAGCACCTCGGATATCTGAATGGGCTTGGGATTGACGCTATCATCGTAAGCGATCCGGGGATCATAATGCTTATCAAGAAATATTGTCCCGGCGTGGAAATCCACCTTTCGACGCAAGCCAATGCGACCAATTATGAGGCGGTGGAGTTTTGGAAAAGCCAGGGGGTGAGCCGGGTGATTTTGGCGCGCGAGGCAAGCTTGCCTGAAATAAAGGAAATAAGCGAGAAAGTCGAAGGAATCGAGCTTGAGACTTTCGTTCATGGAGCGATGTGCATGAGCTATTCAGGCCGTTGCATCCTGTCGAAGTGGGTGACGGGACGGAGCGGAAATCTGGGGGATTGTTCGCAGCCGTGCCGCTGGGCCTATCATGAAGTTCAGAATATGGGGCACGGAGAAAAGGAAATAAGCCTTGTTGATGATCAGAACAGATTCGGGATGGATGTCGAAGAAGACAGACACGGGACATATATGTTCAACAGTTATGACATGAACCTTATTGAACACGTTGGAGAAGTTATCGATTCCGGGATAACGTCGCTCAAAATCGAAGGCCGCGCCAAGAGCGCCTATTATCTGGCTGTCGTCGTGCGAGCATATAGGCGCGTTATCGATGCGATCGAAAACGGAGCCACCACCGAAGAGCTTGCCGGTATAGTCGCTGAACAGAAGGCGGAATTGGATAATCTAGCGCATAGGGGATATTCGACTGGATTCCTGCTCGGAGAAGAACCGACGCATAATTTCGAGAACAAGCTGAATAAAGGAAACTTTGAATTTGTCGGTGAAGTGGAAGGCACTCAAGGAAAAGCCAATATTATCCGCGCTCATAATCATTTTTCAATTGATGACAGCTTGGAAGCGATTACGCCTCTGGGGAATATTCCTGTCAGGATAGTGAGGATCATTGATATGAACGGAAATAAGGTGAGCAATGCCAACGGAGGGCACGAGGGGAGATATGCAGTGGAGCTTGATAGGGTTTTGGAAGAGTGGAGTTTGTTGAGGAATAAATTTAATTAGAAGATTTTAGATAGTACATTTCTTTATTTTTTCTTTATCTCTCTTCTGCTAGAATTTTTAAAGAGATGGGTCAGGGGGGGGTGAACTGCCGCCTGGTTTTTATGCAGCTATGTCATACTAAATTATCAAGCAAAATTTTATGAATAGGAAAAAACTTGCTTTGGTCAGTATTGTAATTGCCGGAATCTTCGTTTTTTATTTTTGTGTCATTGAGATCGGAACAAAAAGCCATGATGCGCAAGTGGAAATCGAAGGAGCGGATAATTCTGAAAGTGAGAAGGAAGAAAACGCTGGCAGGGAGTTTGCGGAAAATGGAAAAGGAGGAGCTGACCTAGGGAACAATTATAAGCTGTATAAGGGCAGGATATATTATTGGAATGACGGTTCTCCCCAGGCGCCCTCATCGATGTCCGAAATAGATGCGGATCCTGCCAGTTTCGTTTCGTTTTCAAGCGCATACTGCGTTAAAAATGCTGATTGTGCGGGATATGGAAAGGACAATGAAAAAGTTTTTATCAATGATTTTGAAATTGTAGGTGCCGATCCTGGCACATTCGTTCTTATGGGTACTGATCCGGGACTATACGGATATAGCAAAGATAAAGATAGAGTCTATGTTGACAATAGCCCCGTGGACAATGCTGATCCGAATTCGTTCAAGGTATTGGGAGGATGCTATGGTTCGGATTACAGGGCTGTTTATTGTGACAGGAATGAAATGGGGAGTGCTGATGCGAAAACATTCACCGTTATTGATTCCAATAGAGGAATCGCGAAGGATAAGAATGGATTTTTTTTGAGAGGCGAAAGAGTCAGTCCGTCGAATTATGATAGTTATGGGATAAGCAAGTATCTTAAGTAGCTTTTTTTATACTTATTGTTTTGATTCAAACCTGTCGGACGGGGTTGCTTGTTGTTGGTTTAGAAAAGAATTGCTGTTGAAAATATCTTTAAGAAAATTTTATCTGAGTTGTTTAGAATATAAAGGTAGAACCTTAACAATTAAAAACAAAAGGAAGGATTAATGGGTATCTGAACGAGGTAGATTCTTAGGGAGGTTTCTATTTCGGTTAATAGGTAACCAAAAGGAGTGGCTAAATGAAACGTTTGGCTAGCATGGTCGTTATGCTATTCGCGATTGTTTTCGCTGGTATGGCTTTCGCCGGCTATCCTTATGAAAACTTCTGTCCGAACGGAGGGCGAGTTTTCAGTGACGATTATTATAATACGAGTGATAAGTACTGGGTGGATATTTGGAAGTTTGGAGAATGCGAATGCACCTCGTATGTTGCCTGGAAATTGAATGATTTTATCGGGCGATCAAATTCTGACCCGGCGTTTTTCAATTCGTACTACATTAATAGATGGGGGAATGCCTACGGATGGAAAAGCCCGGTTGATGACGAGGTGTTCGCTCACTTCAGTCGTACGCCGGAGTATTTCTCAAAATCCGAACGGTCATATCCGTGGAAGCCGTATAAAGGGGGAATGTTCGATGTCAGAGCAGCCGTTGCATGGTGGGACAAGGGGAGTGGCGCATTGAGCTATGGCCATGTCGCTTTCGTGGATAGCATTTCGTGGAATAGCGATAAGACTGCTTCTAGCATAACGGTTTCCGAATATAACTGGAACAATCCGCATGAATTCGGGCGCAGAACTTTGCGTCCGGGAGATTCGGGATATCCTGACGGATTTCTCTATATAGTGACCGACACATTTGTCGAGTGTTCTGATACTGATCTTTGCAGGAAGACGGTCAATGCTGGCGGCGGAGGTGGTGGTATTGTTGATTATCCTAATCTCAGGGTAAATAGCGTGGGTGTATTTACGCTTGATGGCCATGAGAAGAATGAACAGGCGTCGTTTCTCAGTATCGGGGAGACTTACGAAATTAGGGTTTATCCTGTTTCCGAAAAAGAGGACTGCGCAAGCGGGGTTGATTCGGATATTGAAAACGTGGAAACGGATATCTATTACAAGATTTCCAACGAGGATTCAGACGGTGAATGGGCTTTTCTCAAGAGGGTTTATACTCGTCCTTCAACCTTGACCGAGGGAAATACCAACAAGGAGACAGCTTACTTCAAGATACCCGAAGAAGCCGCAAACAGGCGGATATATTTCAAGGCTAGGGTGGATGCGGCCAGCGAAGTCCATGAAACTGATGAGGGTGATAACGAGTCCTATTGGCAGAAAGAGTGGTATCCGGTCGCTGGAAACTATGATTTCATCATCTCTTACGCTCAAGTCAATAGCGGAAGATCTTCGCTCAACGAGGGAGATCGCTACGGTTTCGAAATGGGTGTCAAGAATATCGGAACGGATAGGCCGCTAGTGGGAATCCGGAGCGCTTATTATCACCAGGATCCTGGTTCTGCTGACGCTTGGGAGCTGGTTGCGACGGATGGAACGGATAATTATGATCTGGTGCCTGGATTGGTCAAAGAAGAAACAACCCATTACCAGCCTTTTGTTGCCAAGAACCCAGGCATTCATAAAGCGAAGATCTGTGCTGATTACGAAGGCAATGTGCCGGAAAAGGATGAAACGAACAATTGCATCGTTTTTTCTTTCGGTGTGAACATGCATCGTCCCGACTTCGTAATATCCCAATTCGGTCTTACGGGTGGACGGACATCGCTTAATCTTGGTGAACATTTCGGGCTGCGAGCAGTAGTATCTAATCAGGGATCGGCACCAGCCGTTATTGATATTCGTAGCGCTTACTATCTTAAATTACCCGGGGAAGTTAGCTGGAAATACGTCCAAGATGATGGTACTGACGCTAATGAGCTCTGTCCAGGGTGTTCGCATGAAGAAGTGACCTTGAATGATCCTTTCCTGGCAAGTTCCGTGGGAACATGGCAAGCAATGGCTTGCGCTAATTATCAGCAAGCATCCGAAGTTGATTCGACCAATGATTGCTCAACCTTCTCATTTGAGGTTAAGCCTGTCGGACCGGATTTTGTTATTTCAGATCTGTATATAAAGGTTGGTAGTGCGGTTTATCGTGAAGGGTCGACGATCAAGAGAAATTCTGTCGTCCATCCTTACGCGATAGTTTCCAATATTGGCAATTCATCGATACATCCAGGATTCAGAATTGCGTATTATATAGATGCTGATAAATTCCGCGATTCGGATGGTCTGAATTCTAATGAGGTGTGTGCAGGCTGTTCGAAGACGGAATATATCTCCAACGACGGCATACGGCTTGGGGAAAAGGGGGCTAGAACATATAGGTGTTGCGCTGATTATCAAGGAGCAGCTCCTGAGCTAGACGAAACGAATAACTGCAAGACGATGACTTTTCGCATAAAGTAGCTCTTTCAGGCAATAGCTTAACCCCGGCTTTATTTGAAGTCGGGGTTATTTTATAGTCAGCAGAGTTGCCATTAGCATGCCAAGTCGTACATCGTGTTGACTATAACGGCGCAGTATCTTATTATTCTTGTATATGACCGAGGGGTTTGGCTCCCTTGGAAAAGTGAATAAATCAAGGTGCCTTCTGCTTGGCGGGAGGAAGCTAGATGGAATCGCGAGGAAACCTCGTTCTAGCAACTGAAGAAGCAACGATGCTTCTTGGTTGTCGGAACGAGGTTTTTTGTTGATATTATGCTGGCAAAGGCGTTTCTTTTTCGGCACGCCCTTGGACAAGGAGTTAATGTCCAAGGGCTAAGAATTCGCTCTTGCTCATTATTGCCTCAAAAGAAACGCCTTTACCTTAATTATTAAAATTACTAATAATCAAAAATATATGACAGAAAAAAAAGAGGGATTGATGGAAAAAATAGTTTCCTTGTGCAAGAGGCGCGGATTCGTTTTTCCGAGTTCGGAAATCTATGGCGGATTCGCGGCGGTGTATGATTTCGGTCCATACGGAGTGGAACTGGCCAGGAATATCCGCGAAGCGTGGTGGAACGCGATGGTGCGTGATCATGAGAATATCGTGGGATTGGACAGCGCCATATTCATGCATCCGAAAGTTTGGGAGGCGTCGGGACATGTCGGGGGATTCGCTGATCCTTTGGCGGAATGCCGTGAGTGTCATTTCCGGGCGCGCGTCGATCATCTCTTGGAAGAAGTCGGCGTGTTTGCCGATGAGAAGATGACTGAAGAAGAAATCAATCAGCTGATGAAAGAGAACAAGGATAGGATAAAATGTCCGAAATGCGGGAAGAGAGATTTTTCCGAGGCGAAGAAATTCAATCTGCTGGTCCAATCGAATCTGGGAAATTTCACGGGAGATTGGGGGAAGGAACCGACATATCTTCGTGGTGAGACCTGCCAGGGGATATATGTGAATTTCAAGAACGTGCTTGACTCGACCCGTGTCAAAGTCCCGTTCGGAATCGCGCAGATCGGGAAGGCTTTCAGGAACGAAATCACTGCCAGGCAGTTCATTTTCAGGAAACGCGAATTCGAACAGATGGAGATGCAATATTTCGTTCACCCGGAAAGCGCGTCCGCGGCATATGACGAGTGGCGGGAAAAGCGCTGGCAATATTATCTGGATCTTGGAATCAAAAAGGAGAATCTCAAGTGGCATGAGCATGAGAATCTTGTTTTCTATGCCAAAGCGGCTTGGGATATCGAATATAATTTTCCATTCGGATTCAAGGAGTTGGAAGGAATCCATAACCGCAGCGATTATGACCTGACGCAGCATTCGAAATTTTCAGGAGCGGATCTGTCTTATCGCGACCCTAAGACCAATGAGAAATATGTTCCTTGGATCGTGGAAACTTCAGTGGGGCTCGACAGGACTTTCCTGGCGGTTATGACCGAGGCCTATACTGAAGAGGAAGTTGCTGACGGTGATATTCGCACAGTGCTTAAATTTCCCAAGAAACTTGCTCCGATCAAGGCGGCGGTTTTTCCTCTGCTTAAGAACAAGCCGGAGCTGGTCGACAAGGCCAAAGCGATTTATGATGAATTGAAATCGAGTTTCATGTGTGAATTCGATGATAATGGCAATGTCGGCAAGCGCTACCGCCGTCAGGATGAGATCGGGACGCCGTATTGCATTACGGTCGATTTCGAAACGCTTTCCGACGGAGCGGTTACGGTGAGGGATCGCGATACGATGCTGCAGGAAAGGATAAAGATCGAAGAACTCAAGAAATACTTAGAGGATAATCTGGGTAAATAGAAAATATGAATCAGAATTCCATAGAAAAATTCAAGGAAGAATTGGCGGAAATATATCATCTTGGCGCTGCTGTTTCCGTGCTTCATTGGGATCAGGATGTGAATATGCCCAAAAAAGGAATGGAAATGAGAGCCAAGTCTATCGCCAATCTTTCTGGGATACTGCATGACAAATTCGTTTCGCCTTCTTTTTCCAGACTGGTGAGAGCGGCGAAAAAAGAATTGGATGGCGGAAAGCTGAGCGATGAGAACGCTTGCATCGTGAGGGAAATATGGCGCGAGTTTTCCAGGGAGAAGAAGCTGCCGCTGGAATTCGTCAAGGAGCTGTCAGAGACGACATCCGTGGCGACATCTGTCTGGGCTGAAGCGAGAAAAGAGAACGATTTCGGACTCTTCTTGCCGTATCTCAAGAAGATAGTGTCGCTTAAGAGGAAAGAGGCGGAGCTTGTCGGATATAAGGATTCTCCGTATGACGCCCTGCTGGATGCCTATGAACCTGGCATGACGGCGCGCGAGATTGAGATGATATTTTCTGAGCTGAGGGATTTCCTGGTTCCTTTCTTGGCGAATATCATGAAATCAAAAGTGAGAGTCAGGAATATCCTGAAGGGTAAATTTCCTATTGAGCGCCAGGTCGAGTTCAACAAGGCTGTAGCGGAGAAGATCGGGTTCGATTTCGATGCTGGAAGATTGGATATAAGCACTCATCCTTTCACGACGCAGTTCCATCCGGGGGATGTCAGGATAACGACCAGATATAGTGACAGAGACCCTTTCTATTCTATCGGAAGCACTATCCATGAATCGGGGCATGCTCTTTATGAGCAGGGAATACCGATGGAAAACTTCGGTTCTCCGTTGGGCGATGCTATTTCGCTCGGAATCCACGAATCGCAGTCGCGCATGTGGGAGAATATTGTCGGTAGGAGTGAAAATTTCTGGAAATATTTTTTTCCGCGCCTTAAGAAGGCTTTTCCCAAGAATTTCGATAAAGCGGAAATGGGCGATATCTATAGATATGTGAATGCGGTGAAGCCCTCGCTTATCAGGACGGAAGCGGATGAAGTGACATATAATCTGCATATCATCATGCGTTTTGAGATAGAGAAGGAATTGATTGAAGGAAGCATTGCAGTTGAAGACCTGCCGAAGATTTGGAACAGTAAAGTGAAGGAGTATTTCGGAATAGATGTTCCGAATGATGCTCTCGGGGTTTTGCAGGATGTGCATTGGTCGGGAGGATTGATTGGATATTTTCCGACCTATGCTCTTGGCAATCTTTATAGTGCCCAATTCTATGAGGCTGCCAAGCGGGATGTTCTGAATCTGGAAAAAGAGATCCGAGCCGGACAATTCGCGCATCTGCTCAACTGGCTTAGGAAGAATATCCATATTCATGGTAAGATGTTCACAGCCAGGGAGCTGATTGAAAATGCCAGCGGCGAGCCTTTGAATGCGCAATATTTCATGGATTACATCGAGGACAAATATTCCAGGATCTATGGATTTTAGGTTGTTTTCATCGGGATTCGCGTATTTTAGGAAATTACTATAGCGACTTTTGTGGTGTCCGGGGAAGCCTGGCAATACATTTAATCAAGCCATAGTACTGTAATATGAATCTTGGTGAGTAATTCTTAAAAATTCCCCAGACACCTCATTTGTTATTAAAAATATATAAACAATAAGAATGTTAAGATTTACGAATTATGAAATTCAAGAAAACCAAACTGAAAAACGGGCTTAGGATAATCACGGCTCCGATGACCGGAACGGAAACCGCGACAGTGGTTGTGATGGTGGGAGTGGGATCGCGCTATGAAACAGAAAAACAGGCGGGTCTTTCTCATTTCATCGAGCATATGATGTTCAAGGGGACTGCGAACCGTCCGACGGCGCTCTCGATTTCTTCGGAGCTGGATGCGATTGGCGGTGAGTTCAATGCTTTCACATCCAAGGATGCGACCGGGTATTATGCCAAGGCGGATGCTAGGCATATGGATATTGCGCTGGATGTGATTTTCGATATGTTCTTGAATTCTAAATTGGATCAAGAAGAGATCGATCGCGAAAAAGGGACGATCATTCAGGAGCTCAATATGTATGAGGATAATCCGATGAGAAGCATCGGGGATGTTTTCGAGGGCATGCTGTATGCTGGCAATAATCTCGGGCGGGATATCGGAGGATACAAGGAGACTGTGAAATCGTTCAAGCGCAGGGATTTCGTTTCATATATGAAGCGTTTCTATGTGGCTAATGACACTGTTGTTTCCGTTGCGGGTAAATTCAATGAAAAGAAAATCATACCGCAGATCAAGAAGTATTTCGAAAGCTTCTCTTCCGGGAACAAGGCGGCGATTTCCAGGGTCAAGGAGAATCAGAAAAAACCTGAAATCAAGGTCAAATTCAAGAAGACCGATCAGACTCATTTCATCGTCGGCACGCGCGCATTCGATCGGGATGATGATAGGCGCTATGCTCTTTCGCTGCTTTCCATAATCCTGGGCGGGAATATGTCGAGCCGTCTTTTCATCGAAGTACGCGAAAGGAGAGGCCTGGCATATTATGTCAGGACTACGACGGATCTTTTCGAAGATTGCGGATATATCGCGACGCAGGCGGGAGTGGAGCATGAGAATCTGGAAAAGGCGCTGAAAGTCATTTTAGAGGAATACAGGAAGATATCTGAAATGAGGGTGAGCGATGAGGAACTCAAGCGTGCTAAGGAATATGTGAAGGGCAAATCGGTGATGGGATTGGAGGCATCGGATGAGATGGCGCTTTTCCTTGTGAACCAGGAAATAGAGAAGGGGAATATATTGGAGCAGGAGGAGATTTTCAAGAGGATTGATAAGGTGACGGCTGATGATATAATGAAGGTGGCCAAGGAAGTGTTCCGCACCGAGATTCTCAATTTGGCAGTCATCGGTCCGCATAAGAATGAAGATAAGCTGAGGAATCTGCTGAAATTGTAGTTCGGAATCGCTTGCCGTCATGGTGCTATTTTACTTGCCTTTCGTTCGCTTCGCTCACACGGAAGCCGCAAAATAGCATCATGACGGCAAGCTTATAAATTTTTTCTATTCATTATGGCTAAGCATGAAGTCGATGTGACGACGGGGATAATTTTCAGGACGGTCTTGATATTGGCTGGCATTCTGTTTTTGTATCTTATTCTGGATATATTGGCGCTTCTTTTCATCGCGGTGATTATCGCGTCTGCTATGAATCCGGCGATTGATTGGATGGAGAGGAAAAAGGTTCCGCGTACGGCGGGAGTGCTGATTCTCTATCTGCTTCTGCTCCTGGTTATCGGAGCTGCCATATTTTTTGTCGGTCCCTCCATTGCTGCTCAAGCTGGAGATTTCTATCAGAAACTGCCTCAATATCTGGAGGGGGTCCAGAATTCGATAAACTCTCTCCGAGACGCTTTCAGCGCTAAGAACATCAATTTCAACTATCAGAGTTTTCAAAGCAGTGTGGACGGGGTTGTTTCCAATCTTCCAAGCAATATATTCTTCGGAACGATCGGAATATTTTCCGGACTCATTTCGGGAGTCATCGCGCTTTCCCTGGCATTCTATATGTCTATTGAGAGGGATGGGATAAAGAAATTCGTCGCGATGCTGGTGCCAGAGTCGCACAAGAAATACGCCATTAGCCTCGTGGAGAGAATACAATCAAAAATAGGCAAATGGCTGCTGGGTCAGCTTCTCCTGATGCTTATCATTTTCGTTCTTGATTCCGTGGGACTGTATATTATCGGCGTTCCGTATCCGCTTATTTTGGGAGCCTTTGCGGGGCTTATGGAAGTCATAGCCTATATCGGACCCATAATCTCAGCTGTTCCGGGAATAATCCTAGGGTTCTTCATCTCTCCGACTATCGGATTTTTAGCAATGCTTGTCTACCTGGTGGCTCAGCAACTGGAAGGGAATATCATCGTTCCTCAGATAATGAAAAAGGCGGTGGGATTGAATCCTATCGCTGTCATTATGGCGCTTCTTATCGGCGCCAAACTGGGCGGAGTGCTTGGCGCTATCCTGGCGATTCCGATAGCGACTGCTATCGGTCTTTTCCTGAGCGATATCATGAACAGGCAGAAAGAAGCGGAAGGGGCAGAAGGGTTGTGATATTGAAAGGAGTATATTTGAAAAAGAAAAAACCGATTCGCAAGAAATCGGTTTTTTGATATTTCCGGATAGGATTTCGATTTGTGCCATCAATTCGTTCCGATGATGATCATTATTATCACAGCGGCTGAAATCAGGATGTCATTCCTGGCGTTCCTAAGATTCCAATGGCGTTCCCTGGCATCTTTGGGGTATTTCCCATAGCGATGGCAGAAGAAATGGAACCTTATTATTTTCCTGAAAATCCTAGTTGGAAACAGCCAATAGATAGCTGTGATAAGATCGGGAAACATCGAAGCGAAGCTGCCGAGAAGTATGTTTCTGGATTTCTCGGGAGAAAAATCCTTGAAGTATGTCAGGGAAAACACTATCAGGAATGCCGCAGAAAGGTCCAGCGCTATTTTCCACCAGGTATTTTTAATGGTGGCTTTCTTCTCGTCGAGATATTCCCCATGGCGGAAAGAATCCATGAAGAAGTGGGTTATGAGCGAAAAGACGACTATCCAGAAAGGATTTTCGACTTCCTTCCCGATGATGGCGCCGGCAAGGGCATGGGTGGTGAGAATCATGACTCAAATTGTCAAACGGATGAATTATTGATAGAGTTACTGTATATCTAACTTTTCTATCATGGATACTGGTATATTATACATTGTCGCGACTCCGATTGGCAACCTGGGAGACATCACTTTCCGCGGGGTTGAAACGCTTAAAAAGGCTGATTTGATCGTGTGCGAAGACACTAGGACAACTAAGAGGCTCCTTGAGCAGTATGGGATTCCGACTCCGACCGTTTCATTCTATAAGAAGGTTTCCGGTGGCGGAGGCGTGAAGCCGCAGCCGAAAACGGAAGAAATCATCCGAGAGCTGAAAGCCGGAAAGAACGTGGCCTTCGTGAGCGACGCCGGAACGCCGGGAATATCAGATCCGGGGAATCAGCTGGTGGAAGCGGCAATCGCGGAAAACATCTGCGTCATTCCGATTCCCGGGGCATCATCGATCACCTCGCTCATCAGCGTTTCCGGAATAGATATGCAGAAATTCGTTTTCATGGGGTTCCCGCCGCACAAGAAAGGAAGGGAGACTTTTTTCAAGGAAGTCGTCGCGCTCTCATATCCTGCCGTCTATCTGGAATCCCCGCATAGGCTAATCAAGAACCTGGAACTTCTCAAAAGCCTTGCTCCTGAAAAGAATATCATCCTCGGCCGTGAGCTCACCAAGATGTTCGAAGAAATCGTGAGGGGTGATGCGGATTGCGTGCTGAATTATTTCTTAGAGAATAAAGATAAGGTTAAGGGGGAGATAGTGGTAATTGCTTATTAAAAGGGGTGTCATTCCCGCGCGATTGCGGTAAAGGTAACGTATCGATTATAAATACATGAAAGATCTAATAAAAAATAATTTGATTGTCGAATTGCATGTCCCTAATCTAGAGGTTGTGAAGGATTTTTATTCTAAACTCGGATTTTCTGTTTCAATGTATGACAAATCAAATGATAAAGAGCTGGGATACCTAACTATGACTAGATCAGATAAAATGGGTAGAACCATGCTTAATTTTTATGGTGGAGATGAACGGGTTTATAATCAATCATTCTTCAAACAATTTCCCAGAGATACGAAACGGGGATATGCTGCAGAAATAACCATAGTCACTGAAAAAGTAGAGGAATTATATAATGCGATTAGGCTCGAATTAAAAGAGTGTATAGTCAGAGAAATAAAGGTCCTGGAAGACCATGACCACAAATGGAAGGATTTCAGAATGATTGACCCATTCGGATTTTATTTAAGATTTACTGAACTTATTGATTGGGGACAAAAATTCTAAGCCTGGATTCCCGCCTTTGCGGGAATGACGAGGAAGAGAGTGGAATGATAATAAAAATGAAAAGAATAAAAGTAAGTGTTTGTTTGTTGTTATGGGGATTTATCCCTTATTATGTTAATGCATGTTACTCGACTCCTATACAAGATAATGTGAGAGACTTGATGGCTAATGTAGGAGTCCCTATGGCATGGCTGTTGATGTTTGTGTTTCTTTCCCACATTGTCGTTTCTTTGGTTAAGATTGAGGACAAACGAAAGAGGAAAATCAAAGAAACGTTACTCTATATAGGAATTATTTCATTTACTATTATAATGTGTATAGCAATTTTATCATTTTATTATGGTAGCTGTACTTCGAGAAATTTTTAAAACTATGAAAAATAAATTCTACATAACAACGACTCTGCCGTACGTGAATGCCAATCCGCATATCGGTTTTGCCAAAGAAATAATCGAGGCGGATGTTTTGGCGCGATTCTATCGTGGGAAGTTGGGAGCTGAAAACGTCTTTTTCAACACCGGAGTCGATGAGCATGGGCTCAAGATTTTCAGGAAGGCAGAAGAGCTCGGAATAAGCCCGCAGGATTATTGCGATGATAAGGCGCCGGAATTCGACAAACTGAAGCAGGCTCTCAACCTTAGCTATGACCATTTCATAAGAACAACCGATAAGAATCATGTCGAGGCGGCGCAGGAATTCTGGAGATTATGCGATAAGAGCGGTGATATATACAAAAAGATATACAAGGTTAAATATTGCGTCGGGTGCGAACTGGAGAAGACCGATTCAGAGCTTATTGACGGAAAGTGTCCACTTCATCCGAATGCGGAACTTGAAATAATCGAGGAAGAGAATTATTTTTTCCGCTTTTCCAAATATCAAGAAAAGCTCCTTGAACTTTTTAAGAATAACCCTGGTTTCGTTCTGCCTCAGAAGAGGCTTAATGAAGTGAAGAGCTTTATGGAAAGGGGACTGGAGGATTTCAGCATCTCCCGTCTCAAAAGCAAGATGCCTTGGGGAGTGCCTGTTCCTGAAAATGATGAGCATGTCATGTATGTCTGGTTCGATGCGCTCGTGAATTATATCTCGACGCTAGGATGGCCGAATAATAAGGATAATTTCGAGAAATTCTGGCCGGGATTCCAGGTGTGCGGAAAAGACAATCTTCGCCAACAGTCAGCTATGTGGCAAGCCATGCTTATGTCGGCTGATCTTCCTAATTCTGAGCAAATATTTATTAATGGCTTCATAACGGTGGATGGGCAGAAAATGAGCAAGAGCATTGGGAATGTCATTTCTCCGATTGAAATGGCGGATAAATTCGGAATCGACGCGACGAGGTATCTTCTTTTGGCCGGAGGTAATTTCGGAGAGGACTTCGACATTACCTGGGAAAAGCTTGTTGAAAAATATAATGCCGATCTTGCTAACGGACTTGGGAATTTGGTTTCGCGAGTCATCAAGTTGAGTGAGGGGGGTGACGGAATAAGGAAGGAAAAAAAAGCGATTGCTGATATGTCTTCGTATTTTTCCAATATGGAACTGGGTCAGGGGCTTGAGTTTATATGGAATATGATATCGGAAGATAACAAGTTCATCGAAGAGAACAAGCCTTGGGAACTCAAGAAAAACGATCAGGAAAAATTCAGATCCGTCATGGAAAAACTCATAACCGATCTTCATTCCATTTCCGAGCTGCTCATTCCGTTCATGCCTGAAACTTCCGAGAAGATAAAAAAAGCCCTTGAAGAAGGGAAGACGGAAATATTATTTCAAAGGATAAGATAATCATATGTTAATCGACACGCATGCGCATCTGAATTTCGGGGCGTTCAGGGAGGACGCGGATGAAGTCATCAAGAGGTCGCTTGACGCGGGGATGATGATCGTCAACGTCGGGTCGCAATATTCCACTTCGGCGCGCGCCGTCAAATATGCCAAGAAATATCCGGGCAAGCTCTTTGCGGCAGTCGGAACGCACCCGATCCATCTTCACGCGGGGAATTTCAGCTACAAGGATCAGGACGACGAGCTTCTTATTGAGGAAATAGCGACGATCGGTGAGGATGTCGATTTCGAGAAATATCGCGAGCTGGCTTTGGAAAAGGAAGTGGTGGCAATCGGGGAGATCGGGCTGGATTATCATCATTTCAATGAGGGCGATGACAGGGAAAGGATGAAGGCAAGGCAGAAGGAGGTTTTCCTGGGATTCATCAATCTGGCAAACGTTGTCGGCAAGCCAGTCATGATCCATTGCTGGGACGCATATGAGGACCTCCTGGAAATCCTGGAAAGCAACCCAGTCAAGAAGGCAGGGATCATCCATAGCTTTATCGGAGGGTATAGGACTGCCAAGAGATTCATCGAACTGGGGTATAAAATCGGGCTTAACGGCATCGTGACCTATGGCATAAGCTATGACCGGCTCATCAAAGAAACGGATTTGAGCGATATCGTCCTGGAAACGGATTGCCCATATCTGGCTCCGGGACCCAAGAAAGGTGAGAGGAACGAGCCTCTCTACACGGCCTATGTCGCTGAGAAAATCGCTGAAATAAAGAATATGACTGAGAAAGAGGTTGCTGAAATAACAAGCCGAAATGCTCGAGAAATGCTTGAAATGGAGACAAATTGCAATTCAAACTAGATTACAGGGGGGGGGGCAAAACCTTAATGTGACAGATACATATTGAACACTATGAATATGATTCGAATTTTTCCATCGGCGTCATCAGATTCAATGATAAGTGCGGCCTTTTGAAATTGTATTCCTGCAGGAATATCTGGAACTGGCTATTGAGGTCATGCAGGTCCTTAGCCGGCCTGTATCGCCAAAAGAAGAATTCTTCCTCATCGGTCCGGAATGATCTTTCGATGACCGCGTTCTCGTTGGGAGTCCGCTTGTGGATGAAGTGGTGCTTGATCTTCGAGCTTTCCAAAAAATTATCGAATGCTGATTGGAATTCCGCCCCGTTGTCGGTCTGGATGAAATGCACGCCAAAAGGCAGCGTGGGCAGCAGCACCTTCAGGGCGGCTACCGATGAATGGGCATCCAGGTAGGGAACGATCACGGCCTGCTTGTAACGCGAATATATGTCGATCACGGCGTATTCGAAGCAGGTATGCGGCAAGCCTGAGAGTTCGGGAGTGATGTATTTGACGTCCATCTGCAAATATCCCGGACGTTCTGCATTCCTAGTATGCATATGGGTGGTGGGTTGTAATTTAGGTCGGCGGTATTGCGTTTGCTTGGGGATCAATCTGCGCTTGTCCAGAAAACGATGGACGGTCCGGCGATGATAGTCCAAGCCCAGGATGTATCTCAGTTTGATCGCTCCGTAATTCGTTTCCTTTCTGGCGATAGTAATCTGATCCTGATGCGCTGAAACAATCGTTGTTTCTCTGACAGTCTTCGGACGGGTTGATTTCCTTTCCAGGTTTGCTGAGCTCAAAGCCAGGTTCGAATGGATGCTCCTGGCTCGCTTTTTCCAAAAAATCACCGTGCCCGGGCTGATGCCGAGCATTCTAGCCGTTGCCCTGATTCTACCCTGATTCTTCTTCAATGTTAAGATGATTTCCCTTGGCTTTTTGCGCATATTGTTGCTTTCACTGCTATTGTAGCGGAAAGTGTTCAATATGTTGTGTCACAATAAGCAAAACTTGACAAAGTAACAAGTTAGGTGTAAAATTCAAAGCTAGTTCTTTTCAGGCGAGCCTATGGTTTTGACGCAGTGTTGAGATTGGGGCTGGCCATTAAACATGCGCCACTGTAAAGTGACCGCAAAAGGAGACTTGCGATGAAAGATGCAACCTTGAAACAGGCAGGAAAAGTATTGACGCTCATGGAAAACACCCCGTGCGAGCAGTTGCAGGAACTTTTGGGATCGGGACTGCTTTCTGATTTGCTGAGCTGCGATACGAAGCGCATTAGCCGTGACGAATTCAGGAAAATGTGCGGACTCAAGCCTCTCGTCCCCGAACCAGTGGTACGCCTTTGGCAAGAACGGGATGGCGTGATTCGCTTCACGCTTCCGCCCACCGACGGAACGACCGGACCGCAGTGGATTGATCGCCTCGAAGGAAAAGGCTTCAGGCTTTCGAAGTGGGCAAAAGATGTCCTCAATTCGGAGGACTTCAAGCCGACGAGCGGTGTGATCTGCGAGATCGCGGTGCTCAAGGGGATGCTCTGGAATGACAACAAGCGCATAATCAAGAACATCCGCGCAGATGCCGACAATCGCAAACTGACCAAACCGAGCGCCGAGGTCGCCTGCATGATCCGCGAGATGTTCTCGGATGATGAGATCGAAGCCATGGGTCTTTTCTTTGTTGTCACAATGCATGAACCCATCATCGATTCCGATGGTGGTCCGGATCTTCTCTATGCGCGCCGTGACGGTGGCGGTCGTTGGATGCACACGGCGTGTGTCGGGCCTGACTATGAGTGGCGTTGCGGCTATGGTTTTGCCTTCGTCGCCTCGCAAGTTGTCAGTGCTCAGGACTCGGCCACTCAGAGCTAGTCCTCTCTAGAATCAAAAACGGAGCCTCGCGTGGAAATTATCACGCGGGGCTCTTTTATTTTATGCTAAAATAAAACAGGTAGTAGGAAAGAACGCGGGCGATCACGGTTTCCCGCTTCCGAATCCAGTATCCATGTGTCGAGATTATCCGCGACCAAGGTTTCGGATAGGGTGACGCATGCAGAAACTTCAAAAAATGAAGATACTTGGTGTGAAATGCTAGGGCATTTAAGATGCCGAATAAGATTCAACCCCGAGAGTATTCGAAGGGTGGTGGCAAGGGTGGCATTTCGCGCAATTCCGATGGTGGTCCGGATCTTCTCTATGCGCGCCGTGACGGTGGCGGTCGTTGGATGCACACGGCGTGTGTCAGGCCTGACAATGAGTGGAATCGCGACAATGGTTTTGCCTTCGTCGCCTCGAAATTCTCTTTATTTTTCCTCTCCCTTATTGTTGGGAGAGGTTTTCTTTACAAGACTTCCATACCGACCGCCAAGATCTTTGCCGATCGAGTTCAGTTTTTCAGAAAGGAGAATATATTTTTTATCATCTAAAGATTTTGTTTCCCAAAGAATATTGAGAAAAATTTTTAGAACATCGGATTTACGAATGGCTAATCGGATGTATGGAATTTTTTCCTCGCCCTTCAAAAAAGCAGCAGCTGCAACTGATTCGATTATTCCCATAAACAACCTGTCCGTCTTTTGCCCGAGGGTATATCTATGAGTGGTTGGTAAAATGCGATAATATCCGTACCATAATAAATACAAATCTTTTACCTTATGGAAAACAGAAGGAAGATTAGTGCCGGGGGGGGGGTCTAAAAACAGAGTTTTTAGAAAAATTCAATTGGAGCATAGCTTTAAAGAAATTGTTAGCGTTGAAAACCTGCTCGAAGCTTGGGAGGAATTCATAAGAGGTAAAAGGAAAAAGAGAGATGTTCAAGTTTTCCAAATAAGATTGATGGATAACATCCTTGCGTTGCATGAAGATCTTATTAATCATACCTACAAGCACGGAGGATATCAAGCTTTCAAGATAAACGATCCAAAGCCGAGAGACATTCACAAGGCGAAAGTTCGCGATCGGCTGTTGCATCATGCAGTTTATAGAATCTTATATCCGTTTTTCGACAGAACATTTATTTCAGATTCGTATTCATGCAGACTGAACAAGGGAAGTCATAAGGCAATTAGGAGATTCAGAAAATTCGCGAATAAGGCAAGCAATAACAATACGCGAACATGCTGGATTCTTAAGTGCGACATCAGAAAATTCTTCGCCAATATCGATCACGAAATTTTAATGGGCATATTGAAAGAATATATTCTGGACAAGAATATTATTGATCTTCTGGAAAATATTATTGAAAGTTTTCATTCGCATGACAAGGGAATCGGTCTGCCGCTGGGAAATCTCACTTCGCAATTGTTCGTGAATATCTACATGAACGAATTCGACCAGTTTGTAAAGCACAAGCTTAAAGCAATGTTTTATATCCGCTATGCCGACGATTTTATGATTCTTTCTGAAAACAAGAAATGGCTGGAAGATCAAATGCCGGTTCTACAGGAATTTCTCCAGAAAGAATTGCGACTTGAAATGCATCCCGACAAGGTTTATATCAAGACGCTTTCCTTAGGAGTGGATTTCCTGGGCTGGGTGAATTTCTTTGACCATAGGGTGTTGAGAAAATCGACCGGAAAGAGAATGGCGAAAAGGTTAAGCAAGACGCATGATCAGGCGGTTCTTAGCTCCTATCTGGGTATTTTATTTCATGGAAATACAGAAAAATTGGTGCAAAAATTTTTCAATGTTGACTTTTTCCGTTTTTTGGGCAAAAATAGAAATGTTGAAGAAAACACGCTAGGTTCTTGATATGGAAAAGGAAAAAGGCAAAAACGAGGCTCCGTGGTGGCAGCCCTCTTTGATTTTGTTCTATCGGCTGAGCGGCTGGATTGCCGGACCGGTCATTATTGCGGTTTTCCTGGGAAAGTATCTGGACAGCAGATACGGGACCGAACCTTGGCTTTTTCTTTTGACGGTCGGAATCGCTTTTTTCGTTTCAACCATCGGAATCGTCAAGGATTCCATGCGGGAAATGAAAAGGATTGACGAAAAAAACAAGAAGAGCAAGGAGGATAAATAGGATTCGAAATTCTTAATTTTGCAAAGCTATGGCTGCTCATGTCCAAGAATTAAATACTGTTTCCGAGGAGGCTGCGATTCCTGCCAGCCAGGAAGTCTCTCATGAGTCGACATTGTTCGCCGAGCCGATTTTGAAAGTCGGGAATTTCACCATAACCAATTCATTGATTGCCAGCTGGATAACCGTCGTTATCCTGGTTTTGTTTTTCATCGCCATCGGGAAGAAAGTGCGGACTGTTCCGAAGGGCGCGCAGAATATTTTCGAATTCCTGCTTGAGAAGGCTCTCGAGATGGCCGACAGCGTGACTGGATCAAGGAAAAAGTCCGAGAAATTCCTGCCGATTTCGCTGGCTCTTTTTTTGTTTATCCTGGTCAACAACTGGCTGGGGCTTTTGCCCGGGTTCGGAACTATCGGTTTCATTGAAGCGGAGGAAGGGCGCAGCGTTTTCGTGCCACTGCTTCGCGGAGGAACGGCCGACATCAATACTACGCTGGCTTTGGCCCTTTTTGCAATCATAGCCTCGCATGTCATGGGGGCTCTTACTATCGGGATATGGAGTCATTTCAATAAATTCGTGAATCTGAAGGCTTTTCATGAGATACCTAGGAAGATAAAAAAGGACATTTCGATAGTTCTGGTGAATCCGATCAAGGCTTTCGTCGGCATAGTCGAGCTTATCGGCGAGGTGGCCAAGGTTGCGTCGCTGTCTTTCAGGCTTTTCGGAAATATCTTCGCTGGCGAAGTCCTTCTGGCTTCGATGATGATGCTGTTCGCATTTTTTCTCCCATTGCCGTTCATGTTTTTGGAAATAATAGTCGGGATGATCCAGGCGCTCATATTCGCCATGCTGACTTTGGTCTTCATGTCGATCGCGACGCAGGATCATAGCGAACATTGATTTTGCTAATAAATTTTTAAGTTTCTGTTTTAGGGCGACTATAAACGAATAACATAAGTCGACCTGAAAAACGGAGGATAAACGAATGGATCTCACAATGCTTGCCAAGGCTTTGGCAATCGGAATCGGTTCGATCGGACCAGCCCTGGCTATCGGAAAGATCGGTGCTAAGGCTATGGAATCGATCGGAAGGAACCCTGAAGCGGCTGACAAGATTCTTGTCCCGATGCTTCTGGCTGCGGCTTTCGCTGAAGCTGTTGCTATCTATGCCTTGGTCATCGCTTTCTCGATCAAATAGTTAGCGGTTTTCTCCAGTCCCGTTTCGGCGGGGTTGGGATAAAATCATTAAATGGAATTTGTCCGGATTTTTTCCTGCAGATATTATCATTTTACTTGCCTTTCGTTCGCTTCGCTCACACGGAAGCCGCAAAATGATAATATCTGCAGGAAAAAAAAGAAACTCTCGGGCGTTAAAACAATATGGACCAATTGATCTCAACATTCCACATCGACCTGAAGCTCCTCATCGCGCAGGTAGTCAACTTCCTGATCGTTCTTCTTGTACTGTATAAGTTCGCGTATGGACCGGTTCTGAAGACCCTGAATGCGAGGACGAAGAAGATCGAAAAAGGGATCAGCGATGCTGATGAAGCTAGAAAGAAGCTGGAAGAGGTTTCGGTGAGCGAAAAGGAAATCCTGACTAATGCGAAAAAAGAAGCGCAGGAAATCATCAGGAAAGCGGAAGAGGCAGCCGGACGCGACGCGAGCGGCATAGTCGCGGAGGCCAGGACCCAGACTGAGAAAATGATGGAACAGGCGAAGGTGCAGATTGAAGAGGAAAAAGAAAAGATACTTCTTGAGGTCAAGGGAGAAATCGCCGGGCTTGTCATGGCGGCGACAGAGAAGATTATTGGAGAGAAGATGAATAAAGAGAAAGACGAAGAGATCATAAACAAGGCTATGGATGGTTTGAAATAATAGAAAAAAGATGAAATATACGGCGACACAATATGCGAAGACCCTGTATGAGATTACGAAGGGCAGGGGCGAACAGGAGATCAAGGATGACATCGCGGGCTTTTTGCGTCTTCTTGTGAAGAATGGCGATATGAGGCTCCGGGATGCTGTCATCAAGAGATTCGGCGAGATATATGACGCGAAAAACGGAATCATCGAGGCGGAAGTCGTTTCAAGGGAAAAACTGGATGCGGCGATGATCGATAAGCTGACCGGATTCATCAAGGACAAATACGGCGCGAACGAGGTTGTCATCAAAAACAAGATCGATGAGAAAATAGACGGAGGAATCATTATAAAAGTCGGAGACGAGCTGATGGACGGAAGCATTGCGAGGCAGCTGGCTAAAATGAGAAACAAATTAATCGCTTAGGCTTAAATCGAAATTTTTATTTAAAATTATGAACAAAGACTACATCATCGAACAACTGAAGAGCCAGATCAAAGGTTTCGAATCCGAGACTAAGACCGAGAAGGTCGGGACTGTCATGGAAATCGGGGATGGGGTCGCCCGCTTGAGCGGACTGACTGATGTCATGGCGAGCGAAATGCTCGAATTCCCGAACGGGGAATTCGGAGTGGCTCTCAATCTTGAGGAAGAGAGAGTAGGAGCCATGGTGCTCGGCGGATATGACGGCATCAAGGAAGGCGACCAGGTGAAATCGACCGGGAAGATCCTTTCGGTTCCGGTTTCTGACAATTTCATCGGCCGCGTGATAAATCCGCTCGGCCTTCCGATCGACGGCAAAGGAGATATTAAGGCGGATGAATCCTATCCGATTGAGAAAATCGCCCCGGGTGTCATTACCAGGAAATCGGTTCATCAGCCAGTGCAGACCGGAATAAAGGCCATCGATGCCATGATACCGGTCGGGCGCGGACAGCGCGAGCTTATCATCGGCGACAGGCAGACCGGAAAGACGGCGATCGCTATCGACACTATCCTGAACCAGAAAGGCCAGGACATGATCTGCATCTATGTGGCTATCGGACAGAAGGAATCGAAGGTGGCGAGAATCGTCGGAGAGCTCACTGAACGCGGCGCTATGGACTATACGACGGTTGTCGTGGCTGGAGCATCTGATCCGGCTGCTCTCTCGTATATCGCCCCGTATGCAGGCTGCGCGCTGGGCGAATATTTCATGGATAAAGGGAAAGATGTCCTCATCGTTTATGATGATCTTTCCCGCCATGCTTGGGCATACCGTCAGATATCCCTCATCCTTCGCCGCCCGCCAGGACGCGAAGCTTATCCGGGAGATGTTTTCTATGTCCACTCGAGGCTTCTGGAAAGAAGCGCCAAACTCAATGAGAAATTCGGAGGCGGATCCATCACGGCTCTTCCGATCATCGAAACCCAGGCTGGAGACGTTTCGGCATATATCCCGACCAATGTCATTTCGATCACTGACGGACAGATATATCTGGAAGCGGATCTTTTCTATAAAGGAATCCGTCCGGCTCTCAATGTCGGAATCTCGGTTTCCCGCGTGGGATCTTCCGCTCAGATCAAGGCTATGAAGAAAGTGGCTGGAAAGCTGCGTCTCGACATCGCTCAGTTCCGCGAACTCGAGGCTTTTGCCCAGTTCGGATCCGATCTTGATGAAGCGACCAAACAGAAAATCGAAAGAGGAAAAAGAACAGTTGAAATATTGAAACAGGGACAATACGAACCGATGGCAGTCGAGAATCAGGTGGCGATATTATATGCCGTTACGAACGGGTTCACGGATGACGTCGAGGTTTCGAAAGTGAGGGATTGGGAGAAGGATTTCCATAAATACCTGAAGAGTTCCAAGAAAGAAGTCCTAGAACTTATCGCTTCCAAGAAAGAGCTGAGCGAAGACGTGATTGCGGCTCTCGAAGGAGCGATAAAGGAATTCAAAGAAGTTTATCAGAGCGGAAAATAAAACATAATTTATGGCTAGCTCAACGCGAGACATCAGAAGAAGGATAAAATCCATCAATAACACGAGGAAGATCACCCGTGCGATGGAGATGGTTTCGGCTGCCAAAATGAGGCGGGCCGTTGCCAGCGTGCTGGGGATCCGTCCCTATGCGCACAGCGCCTGGAGCGTGCTTACTAACCTAGCGAGGGCTTTCCGCGAGGAATACGGCAAGGGACTCCTTGCGGTGCGCGAGGTGAAGAGCGTCCTTGTCATCGTCATCACATCCAATCGCGGGCTTTGCGGTTCCTTCAATGCGCAGATAATGAAGAAGGTCCGGGATGAAATCAATAATCCCAAGAGGCTGAAAATAAACCGTGTCGGAGAAAGGAAAATAGAATCCGGCATTTCCGATGCGGATCTCAATATCGATTTCATAACCATCGGCAAGAAAGGGGAGATGCTCATCAGGAAAATGAGCCGGGAAATCGTAGCGACTTTCCCTGAGCTTACCTATCTTCCGAAAATAGAGGACGTGCGCGGAGTTTCGAAAATAGTCATCGATGATTATCTATCGAAGAAATATGACAAAGTGGTTATCGCATATACTGACTATGTTTCAGCGATCGTCCAGGAACCGAAAATCCGTCAGCTGCTTCCGATTTCGAAAATAGATCTGGAAAAACAGATTGCTGAAATGGACTCCCATGCCAAGGAATTCGGGCTGAAGCAGCCGAAGACCGAATACAAAGTTGAGCCTGATCCGGTGACGGTTCTCGATCATATCTTCCCGCGCCTTATCGAAATGCAGATATATCACGCGATCCTGGAATCCAACGCTTCCAAGGAATCGGCGACGATGGTGGCGATGAGGAACGCGACGGATGCGGCCGGAGAGATGTCAGACAGTCTCACGCTTGCCTATAACCAGATCCGCCAGATGAAGATCACCCAGGAAATAGCAGAAATTTCAGCAGGCCGGGCAGCATTGGAATAGCATTTAGGATAGTATTTGAAATATATCGAAAAAAGTCAGGTTCTTTGATTTTGAGAATAAAAAAAACCGCCCCGGACCCCTGTTGGGGACCCGAGGCGGGAGAGGCTAGCTACGCAGAACTTTCGTCATTTTTGTTCTGGCAGTAGTGAGCCAATACAATCAGGGTGCCCAAAAGCGCAAGCACGACGCCGACTATTGCGGCGGTCGAGACTGCAAAGTCTCGGTTTTCGGCCAAGATTGCCGCGACAATAAATATTGCTCCTGTTATGACCATTGATAACCCGGTCGCAACCGGCTTTTTGGTGAAGCCGTCAATGGCGACGACTTTGGCGACATGGATGGTTTTCTTGAGCCATTCCTTGGACACTTCGACTCCCTTGTTGATGGTTCCGAGTGCTCTCAAAAAGAGAGCGTCGATCTGGTCCATGATCTCGGCATTATTCCATGCCAATACAATCATGAACAAGAATCCTGCCATGGACACCACGAATCCTATGACAAGCAAATGGATGGTTATGGTCATCCAGACTTCACCCGTCGCATTTTTGCTGAAAGCCACCAGAAAGCCGGTGGCTAAAATAAAAAGTCCTAAAAACGACACAACAAAGGAACTCAATAACGCTTTGGACATGATTCTGACCTCTCTACGATATATGTATACGGGTTTTTAAAGGGCTATTTTATGTCAGTAGATACTGACTTTAAACTATAGCACACAAAACACGAAAAGTCAATGATTGAATCCTTGTTAGCGTATATGGCTTTAAATAAGGCAATATCCGGCAATAAGAATTTAATTAAGATAAGTATAACATTTATTAAGCTAAAAGGCTAAGTAAAGTCAAAATACTATGAATGGAAAAATATCCCAAGTAATCGGACCGGTCGTGGATGTGGAATTTTCGGAAGCGCTTCCGAAAATATACAACGCCCTTAATGTGAAAATCGAAGGCGGGACTTTGGTTTTGGAGGTGCATCAGCATATCGGAGGGAACAGGGTGCGTGCGGTGGCCATGGGTTCGACCGATGGGATCCGACGCGGGATGGAAGTCATCGATACAGGAGCCGCGATTTCGGTTCCGGTGGGCGAAGGAACGCTCGGACGCATGTTCAATCTGCTCGGGGAGACGATTGACGGAATCGACGATGAAGTGAAAATGGAAAGAAGGGATTCGATCCATCGCGAAGCGCCGAAATTTTCAGAACAGTCAACCAAGGCGGAGATTTTCGAAACCGGAATCAAAGTCGTCGATCTTATCTGCCCATTCGTCAAAGGTGGAAAGATCGGACTCTTCGGGGGAGCGGGAGTAGGAAAGACCGTTCTCATCCAGGAACTTATCAGAAATATCGCCAAGGAACACGGAGGATATTCGGTGTTTGCCGGAGTCGGAGAAAGAACCCGTGAAGGAAATGACCTTTATGGGGAAATGAAGGACTCGGGCGTTCTCAACCAGACCGCTCTGGTTTTTGGACAGATGAACGAACCGCCGGGAGCCAGGCAGCGCGTCGCTCTTTCAGCGCTCACTATGGCGGAATATTTCCGCGATGACCAAGGCAAAGACGTGCTGCTTTTCATCGACAACATTTTCCGCTTCACTCAAGCCGGTTCCGAGGTGTCAGCGCTCCTTGGGCGCATCCCTTCAGCCGTGGGATATCAGCCGACTTTGGCTGAAGAAATGGGAAAGCTTCAGGAAAGGATCACTTCGACCAAGAAAGGATCGATCACTTCGGTCCAGGCTGTCTATGTGCCGGCTGACGACCTGACTGACCCGGCGCCAGCGACTACTTTCGGTCACCTCGATTCGACGGTGGTGCTTTCAAGGGCGCTCACGGAACTTGGAATATATCCGGCAGTCGATCCGCTCGATTCGTCATCGACCATCCTTGATCCGCAGGTTGTCGGAGAGGAACATTATAATGTCACCCGCCGCGTCCAGATGGTGCTTCAGAGATATAAAGACCTGCAGGATATTATTGCCATTTTGGGAATGGAAGAATTGTCCGACGAGGACAAAGTGACAGTGACCAGAGCTAGGAAGATCCAGAAATTCCTTTCCCAGCCGTTCTTTGTGGCTGAACAGTTCACTGGAACTCCTGGAAAATATGTTAAACTGGAAGATACAGTGAGAGGATTCAAGATGATTATCGACGGCGAATTGGATGACGTCTCAGAACAGGATTTCTATATGAAGGGAAGCATAGATGAAGTAAAAAATAAGAATTAGGAATTTAGTATTTTGAATTTTGAATGGGAACAAAGAATATTGAATCAATGCCGTATTCTGAATTCAATATTCTCATTCTAAATACTGAATTCACAATTCGATATTCTAAAAAAGATGTCGGAATTATCCATAAAATTGAAAATAGTCACTCCGGAAAAGACCGTTTTTGAGGATACGGTGAGCCAGGCTACGCTTTCGACGACTGACGGGCAGATAACTATACTGCCGAATCACCGTTCGTATATAGCGAGCCTCAGGCCTGACGAGCTCATGTTTAAGAAGGAATCAAAGGAAACGATCCTGTATATCTCGGGAGGCTTTATCGAGTTCAACAGGAACGAGCTGGTAGTTCTGGCTGATACGGCGGAAAGAGTCGAGGAAATAGATCTTAAGAACGCAGAGGAAGCGAGGGCGCGCGCCGAGGAACTCAAGAAGGAGAAGATATTGATGAGCGACGAGGAATATGCCGCCGTGGCTGCCGCGATCGAAAGGGAATCAGCCAGGGTCAGGATCGCGAGGAAGCACTATTCCAAGCGCGGGGTATCTTTGGGAGAGTAATTTTTTTAGATAAGCTGCTCGGCAGTTTTCTGTCTGACAAGCCAGCAATCATCATGAAGATAAAATTCAACTACAAGGGAGTGCATCATTGCGAAGCGGTCGTCCTGAGCTGCATCGATTTCCGTTTTTGGCGTGAAAGCGTCGAGTTCATAGAAAAAGGGTTGGGAATCAGGTCTTTCGATTTCCCATCGGTTCCCGGATCGGCTAAGGCAGTAAATGAATCTTATTCCATAGAAGAGACGGTAAAAAGCTGCATAAGCGTTCCGATGGAACTTCATAATGCCAAGAAGATAGTTATCATAAACCACGAGGATTGCGGAGCTTATGGCGGATCGAAGGAGTTCGGCGGCGATAGCGCAAAGGAGCAGTCTTTCCACGAAGAAGAGCTGAGAACCGCCAAGAGAAACATCCTGGAGCATTTTCCGGACAAGGAAGTGATCCTGGTTTATGCCCGGTTTGCCGATGACGGCGAAGCGGTCGAATTTTTGACGATTGAATGAGTTTTGGCAATAGGGTCATATCGCAGTTTCTTTACAATTTAAAAAAGGGAAGGTTGAAGATGCCTCATTTCGACGATTGTTTCGGCAATCCGATTATAGATCAGGATGCTTTTGTCAGCAGCCAAGCAACGATTATCGGGAAGATTATCATAGAGAAAGATGTTATTGTCGCTCCTAACGTCTCTCTGCGAGCAGATGAAGGCAGTCCGTTCATAATACGTAAAGGTACGAATATTCAGGACGGTGTCGTGTTTCACGGATTGTTGGGAAAATATGTGAGATGTGAAGGAGAAGACTATTCTATTCATATTGGGTCGCACTGCTCGATTGCTCATGGAGCCATAGTCCATGGTCCGTCGTCGGTGGGAAAAAAGACATTCATTGGTTTCAGAGCGATTGTGCACAACTCGAGTGTTGGCAAACATTGCTTTATCGATATGCAAGCCACGGTCAAAGGTTCATTGGTTGGAGATTTCTGTCATATTGGGACAGGAGCCAGACTGATAGGGGTCAACGTTCCTTGCAACAGATACATAGAGGATGGGCTTATAGTCAACAAGCAAGAGATGGTGAAAACCTTGCCTTGCATAAGCGAAGAACAGCTGCTTCTTGATTATGAATTCAACAAAGAAGTGGTTGATTATAACAAAATTCTCGTCGGAAGATATCGTGAAAGGCGTAAATCTATGCTATAAAACGAAGCTAACTTATAGGCAGTGCTCCACATGTGGAGCACTGCCTTTTTTCTTGAAAAAAACCAGGAAATAGGCTACAGTTAAATGGAAACATATGGAAAAATACAATCCTAGCGAAATTGAGCCTAAATGGCCCGCCTTCGTCCCGCTTAGCGGGACTTCGGTGGGCAAAGCATAAATATATGGAAAAATACGAGCCTTCTAAAATCGAGCCGAAATGGCAGAAATGTTGGGAAGAACATCCGGAGCTTTCGGCTGCCGATGATGCCGTGAATAAGCCGAAATATTATTGTTTGGACATGTTCCCGTATCCTTCTGGCGATGGCTTGCATGTGGGCCATGTGGAAAGCTATACGGCGACTGATATCGTTTCGCGTTTCAAGCGAATGAACGGAAAAAATGTGCTTCATCCGCAAGGTTGGGACGCGTTCGGCCTGCCTGCTGAGAACTATGCGATCAAGACCGGAACCCATCCGGATCTGAGGACGCATCAGAATATTGCGAATTTCACAAGACAGATAAAATCCCTTGGCATGTCATATGACTGGTCGCGGGAAATCGATACATCAAACCCTGAATATTACAAATGGACGCAATGGCTGTTTCTGCTGTTCTATAAGAACGGATTGGCATACAAGAAAATGGGGAAGGTCAATTGGTGCCCTTCCTGCCAAACAGTGCTTGCTAACGAACAGGTTGAAGATGGAATCTGCGAGAGATGCAAGAATGAAGTGATTCAGAAAGATCTCGAGCAATGGTATTTCAAGATCACGGATTTCATCGAGAACAACAAAGAAACGACAGGCCTCATTGAAGGCTTGGGGAAAGTCGATTGGCCCGGTTCAACAATAGCGGCGCAAAAGAATTGGATCGGCAAAAGCGAAGGAGTCGAATTCAAATTCAAGGTCAAGAATTCAGATTCCGAAATCAGTGTTTATACTACGCGTATAGACACGGTTTTCGGTGTGACATACGTAGTTGTCGGTCCGGAACACAGGATCATCAAAGGGCTCAAAGACAAGATTTCAAACATAGAAGAAGTCGAGACATATGTGGCAGAAACGAAAAAGAAAACGGATCTTGAAAGAATGGAGGCGAAGGTGAAGACTGGCGTTGAATTGAGAGGAATAAAAGTCATCAACCCGTTCAGCGGCCAGGAAGTGCCTCTCTTCGTTGCGGATTATGTCTTGAGTCAATATGGAACCGGAGCGGTTATGGCAGTTCCGGCGCATGACGAAAGGGATTTCGAGTTTGCGAAGAAATATGATTTGCCGATAAAGAGGGTGATAGAACCTAAATTTATTGCTGGCCCAGGAAGCGATTCTGCGATAATGCCTGGTCAGGAATATATAAAGCGCAGTGCTATTGCCGCAGTTATTAGAAATCCCAAAGATGACACGTATTTATGTATCAGCTGGAAAACTGCTCATATGCATGGAATAGTTACTGGCGGTGTTGATGAAGGCGAAGATATCGTCGAAGCTGCGCGGCGTGAAGTGCTTGAAGAGACTGGATACAAAAATTTGAAATTGGTAAAAATTTCAGACAAAGCAATTCATAGTCTTTTTTATCACCGTGTAAAGAAACAGAATCGCTGGGCACGTTTCCAATATGTAATTTTTGATTTGATTGACGAGCAACAAGAAGCTATAGATGAAAAAGAAGCGGCTCTGCATGAAATTATTTGGAAGAAAAAAGAAGAGCTTAGGGACTTTTTTAGTGTTATTGAAGGAACTTACATAATGAATCTTCTTGATAATATTGATAGTGCTTTTACGGATGATGGTGTTGTGTATAATTCCGGAGAATATGACTGGATGGATTCTTCCGAGGCTCGCAAAAAGATGGCCCAGTGGCTGGAAAAAGAGGGGATCGGTAAGAAGAAGATAAATTACAAGCTGCGCGATTGGCTGGTTTCGAGGCAAAGATATTGGGGCGCTCCGATTCCGATCATATATTGCGACAAGTGCGGAGCGGTTCCGGTTCCGGAGAAGGACTTGCCGGTGATGCTTCCGACAGATGTGGATTTCAAGCCGATTGGAGAATCTCCATTGGCATATTCGAAAACTTTCCATGATGTGGTTTGCCCGAAATGCGGAGGGAAAGCCAGGAGAGAATCGGACACGATGGATACATTCGTCTGCTCATCTTGGTATTATTTCAGATATTCCGATCCGAAAAACAGAGAAGAGTTCGCATCAAAAGAGAATATAAAGAAATGGCTGCCGGTTGATCTATACGTCGGAGGAGCGGAGCATAGCGTGCTCCATCTTCTGTATGCCAGGTTTTTCACGAAAGCATTGCACAATCTCGGATACGTCGGCTTTGATGAGCCGTTCTTGAAATTGCGCCATCAGGGAATGATTCTGGCGGAAGACGGACGCAAGATGTCGAAGTCGCTCGGGAATGTCATAAATCCGGATGTCGTCGTGAAGGAATTCGGGGCTGACTCGCTGCGCATATTCGAGATGTTCATGGGTCCATTTGATGCGATGAAACCGTGGAATACGAAAGGAATAGTCGGGATGCAGAGGTTTTTGGATAAAGTATGGAGATTTAGCGAAACAGTTTCCGATAGCAATGAGCCGGACGTGAAGATCCAATCATTGCTTCACAAAACAATCAAGAAAGTCACCGCTGACATTGAAGATTTCCATTTCAATACTGCTGTATCGCAGCTCATGATCCTGGCTAATGCAATGGAAAAGGAAACGGTAATTTTCAAGGATGAATACGGAAAATTCCTCATTCTCCTTTCTCCCTTCGCTCCGCATATCGCGGAAGAGCTGTGGTCCAGAATCGGAAATGACAAATCTATTTTCCTGGAGTCCTGGCCGGAATACGACGCGGAATTGGCCAAGGATGAAGAGGCTGAAGTCGTGATCCAGGTCAACGGGAAAGTGCGCGATAAGATGACCGTCAGCGCGGATATGGATGAAGAGGAAATGAAAGCTCTCGCTATCGCAAGTGAAAAAGTACAAGCTCATATATCAGGAAAGGAAATCAGGAAAATCATCGTTGTCAAAGGCAGGCTCGTCAGCATAGTGGTCTAGTTTCAGGGGGATTCGGAGTTAAAACGGATTTTTGATTTGCGTTTTTTAACTTTTAATTTTTCTGAATAAAATATTATGCAAGCTGTGATTCTGGCGGCCGGCAGGGGGAAGCGGATGAAAAGCCTCACTAAAGATACTTCTAAGGTGATGCTCAAGATCAAGGGAAAACCGATCCTAGAGCATAAGCTGGAAATGCTTCCTCGTTCAGTCAATGAAATCATCATGGTTGTGGGATATCAGGGCGACCAGATAATCAGGCACTTCAAGAGGTATTTCGGCGGACGCCGGATCATATATGTCCTCCAAGTGAATCAGAATGGGACAGGGGGCGCGCTTCATCTTGCCAAAAGCGTCCTCCGCGACAAATTCCTGGTGATGATGGGGGACGATCTGTATCACAAGAAAGACATCACTGGCATCATGAAGCATGATTTGGCGATCTTGGGTTATGAAGTCGAGGATACGAGCCGGTTCGGGATTATCAAGAAGAATACTCGTTCTAATCTTGTCGATATAGTCGAGAAGCCTAAGCGGTCGAAAGATAAGCTTGCCAATGCGGGACTGTATATGCTTAACAGGAAATTTTTCGATTACGACTTGGTGCATATCGGAGGCGGAGAATTCGGTTTGCCTCAGACGCTTGCCAAGATGGCGAAGGATCATCGGATAAAGGTCCAGAAAGCGACTGCTTGGCATCCGATCGGAGTTCCGGAGGATCTTCTGGCAGCAGAAAAAGTGATTCATGAATTTGCGAAATAAAATTGCTAAAATAAACTTATGCAAAAAGAGGAACTGCTGAAGTCCGTCGAGAACGGTGCAAAAGAAAGAACAGTCACGCGTGAAGAAGTGATGAAAGCGTTCGATGACGGAGCGGGAAAAGGAGGCGTGATCGATTATCAGGGCAAAAGCGAAAAGCGCATCGGCTTTTCCCAGGCGCTTTATTATATCGGAGGTTTTATCGTGTTTTTGGGCATCGCTGTCCTGATCGGGGAAAACTGGGACGCGCTTGGCGTTCCTGTCAGGATAGCAGTGACGCTTGGCTCAGGAATCGCCGCCTATGTTGCAGGAGTGATCCTTTCAAGAAGCGGAAAGTTCCGCCAGATGAGCATCGCATTCCATCTTATTGCCGCCTTGGTTTTGCCAATCGGGCTTCTCGTCACTTTTGACAGTGCCGGATATGACGCGGCAGGATCCGGGATAAACAGCCTGGTTTCGCTTATTTTGGTTTCTGTATACATAAGATCATATCTTTTCTTCAAAAGGAATATCTTTCTTGTCTTTTCCGTCATTTTCGGGACTTGGTTCTTCTATGCGATTTGTGCGTATATGTTCGAGGCGGTTCCTGATCAGGGGATGCTGTTTCAGTATCTGACGCTGATTCTAGGCGTCCTGTATATTTTTCTAGGGCGTTTCTTTTCTGAACATAAGAACAGCATTTCCGGAGCTCTTTTCGGATTCGGTTCATTGTTCGTTCTGGGGTCGGCCATGGCGCTTGGCGGATGGAGTCCGGATGAGAATATTTTCTGGGAAGCGGCCTATCCGATAGTAATTTTTGGCATGATCTATTTGGGGATTCATCTCAAAAGGAAAATCATACTCATTTTAAGTTCTGCATTCCTGATGGTATATATACTGAAACTTACGGGAGAATATTTCGCTGATAGCCTCGGTTGGCCATTGGCTCTGGTTTTTTCCGGACTGGCGCTTATCGCGGTCGGATATTATATGGTCTATCTCAATAAGAAATATATCAAAAAATGATGGGCGAAATCAGGAAAAAGATCGTGACTATCGGTGGCGGTACGGGAAGCTTCACGCTTCTTTCCGGTCTCAAGAAATATCCGGTGGACATTTCGGCGATCGTTTCGATGGCGGATGACGGCGGATCGACTGGCGTGCTGCGCGACGAGCTGGGTGTCCTTCCTCCAGGAGACGTGAGACAATGTTTGGTGGCACTCAGCGAATCATCGGAAACGCTTCGCGAACTCATGGGATACCGTTTCGAAGAAGGCGGGCTCAAAGGCCACAGTTTCGGCAACCTTTTCCTTTCGGCGCTCGAGAAGGTTGAAGGCAGTTTTTCTCGTGGGGTGGAAGAGGCTTCAAAGATATTGAACATCAAAGGGGAAGTGATTCCGGTAAGTGAGGACAGCATGAAATTGCATATCGGATTGAAAAACGGAAAAGTATTGATAGGAGAGAATAATCTTGATCATAATGAGGAAATACGCAAAATAGGGATTGAAAAGGTCTTCTTGAAGCCTCGCGTGTCTGCTTGCAAGAAAGCATTGGAAAAGATACGGCAGGCGGATATGATTGTCATAGGTCCTGGAGATATGTATGGCTCTATATTGCCGATATTCCTAGTAAGGGAGATTGCGGATGCTATCAGAAAATCCAAGGCGAAAATAGTTTTCAACTGCAATCTGACTAACAAGAGGGGACAGACAGAAAATTTTACTATTGATGATTACGTTCGGGTCGCTGAGGAATATATAGGCAAGAAAAAGATAGGTTATGTAACATTCAATAGCAAAAGAATACCTGCCGACCTAGTCAGAAAATATGAAAGCCATGAGGGAAAGGGTTCGGTCATTAAATTCCATGCTGGTTATGATAGGCGTCGAAGTTTTCGTGTTGTTACGGCGGATGTTTTGAATGCCAATGAACCGGCTCGGAACAAGAATGATCTCATTTCAGCGTCGCGTGCCTTCATCCGCCATGACAGCGACAAGCTGGCGAAAGTCATCATGATGCTTCTTGAAATCGGGGACTATGAGAAGATAATAAAAGGGATATTCTAGCGCTTATGAAAATATTCATTGATTTGGACGACGTGCTCTTCAATGCAAAAATGTTCGTTGCCGATCTCAAGAAGGCTTTTTTGGAATCGGGAATACCGGAAGACCTGTTTGATCGCTTCTATATCGATTATCCGATCAAGGGTCCGAACGGGGTGCGGATGTATAACGTTTGGAAGCATCTTGATCTGATACGCGGATCAGGAGAGGATGTTTCGAAAGCGGAGGAGGCGGTAGGATCGCTCATGGCAAGCGTTGGCAAATACCTTTTCGGTGACGTTGCGGATTTCCTGGAAGATATGAAGGGGAATTCCCTGTTCCTGGTGTCTTATGGCGAGACAGAATTCCAGCGGGCGAAGATGGGATCCCTTTCCAGGAACGAGGCGTTCCTGGAATGCGTCGTTTCCGAAAATGCCAAATCGGAGGTGATAGGCGAGCTGCTCAAGCGCCATGATATAAGGAGTTTGGGAAGATCTTTCTTTATCGATGACCGCTTGGAGAATATCCAGGACATAAAAAACCGTTTTCCTGAAATGACGACCATCCTGATGCATAGGAAGGAAGGACGCTATCAAGATCCGGCTGATGAGACTTGCGATTATGTCGTTGAAAACCTTCTCGAAGCTGGGAAGATAATAATTTCATAATCAAAAGCGTATGTGTGGAATCGTCGCTTACATCGGAAACAAGAAAGCCGCTCCGATCCTTCTGGAGGGGCTCAAGCGTTTGGAATATCGAGGTTATGACAGTGCGGGGGTGTCGCTTTTCGGGAAAGGCATAAGAACCATAAAGGCAGTGGGGAAGGTTGCCAATCTCGAGGAGAAGATTTCCGCGAAAGATATGGACGCGACTGTCGGGATCGCCCATACGCGCTGGGCGACGCATGGCAAGCCGAGCGACAAGAATTCTCATCCGCACGGCGACTGCAAGGGCGATATTTTCCTGGTGCATAACGGGATCATTGAGAACTACAAGGAGTTGAAAGACATGCTTGTCAAAAAGAAGCACATATTCAAATCGGAAACCGATTCGGAAGTGATTGCTCATCTCATTGAGGAATTGAATAAGAAACTGGATTACAAGGACTCGGTGCTAGAGGCGCTTAGGATGGTCGAAGGGACATACGGGCTTGCGATCATCAGCAAAAAAGAGCCAGACAAAGTCATTATCGCCCGCTCCGGAAGCCCTTTGATTATGGGAGTCGGAGACGGAGAATTCATCGTTGCATCAGACGCTTCGGCGATCATCCGCTATACCGACAAGGTCATATATCTGGAAGACGGGGAAGTGGCGATTTTGGAAAGAGGGAAATATGAATTCATGAATATTAAAAACAAGAAGATAGACAAGGAAGTTTCCAAATTGGATTGGACGATGGAAAAAGCCCAAAAGCAAGGGTTCGATCATTTCATGCTCAAAGAAATTTTCGAGCAGCCGGAAACGATTCAGAATGCTATTCGAGGAAGATTGGTTGCAAGCGAAGGAGCGGCGAAGCTCGGCGGGCTCAATGATATCTCAGAGAAGCTCAGGAAACTCAAGAGAATAATAATCGTGAGTTGCGGAACTTCATATCATGCGGGGCTTATCGGTGAATATATGATCGAAGAGTATGCCGGCATCCCGGTCGAGGTGGAATATGCTTCCGAATTCAGGTATCGAAAGCCGCTTCTGGATGACAGGACGGCAGTCATTGCCATTTCTCAATCGGGCGAGACGGCTGACACGCTGGCGGCGATCCGTGAGGCCAAGAACAAAGGAGCGCTCACGATCGGAATCGTGAACACGGTCGGTTCGACCATCGCGCGGGAAACAGACGCGGGCATATACAATCATGCTGGACCGGAAATCGGAGTGGCTTCGACCAAGGCATTCACTTCACAGTTGAGCATCCTCGTTCTTTTAGCGATCTATCTCGGACGTCAGCGCGACATGTCACTGGTCATGGGCAAAAGGATCGCGAGCGAGATGAACAGGATCCCTGGAAAAATAGAATCGATTCTGAAAGAGTCCAAAGAGATAAAAAAGATTGCCAAGAAATATACTAAATTTGGAAATTTCCTATATCTTGGAAGGAAATACAATTTTCCGATCGCTTCGGAGGGCGCGCTTAAGATCAAGGAGATTTCCTATGTCCATGCGGAAGGGTATGCGACCGGAGAAATGAAGCACGGTCCGATCGCGCTTATTGACGGGAATTTCCCTTCGATTTTCATCGTTCCGGATGACAGTGTCTATGAGAAGAACATGAGTGGCATCCAGGAAATCAAGGCGCGCGGAGGGAAGGTGATTGCTATTGCTACAAAAGGAAACACAGAAATAAAAAAGATCGCCGATGATGTGATATATATTCCGAAAACGCTCGAGATGCTTACGCCGCTCCTTTCCGTCATCCCGCTCCAGCTCCTGGCATATTATGTCGGGATTGGCAAAGGCTATGACGTCGACAAGCCGAGGAATTTGGCCAAAAGCGTGACAGTGGAATAATTGTTTCGTTTTCAGGCTGGATATCGCAGGCATATTTTCCGGAAATATCATCCGACATGCTATAGTGGAATAGAACTGAATTTTTATTATGGAACAGGAAAATAACCAACAACCCAAAACCCTGACGCTATCGGAATTCCGCCATGAGGTGGGGATTCCTTTGCTTTTGGCGCGCAAACTGGTTCTCTGGGGCGAAATCGGGGCGGTCAAGGCGATGGATGGGACCATACGGATCGCTGAAACGGAAGTAGCGGTCGCCAAGAGGCTGATGACTACCCCATGGAAGAAAGCGGCGCTTTTTGTCCGCATGCTCGGCCCAGGACTCATCACCGGCGCATCGGACGACGATCCGTCCGGAATCGGGACATATTCGTCCGTCGGTGCCAAATTCGGCCTGGGAATAATCTGGACGGCTGCCTGGCTTTTTCCAGTCATGCTGGCTATTCAGGAAGTCTGCGCCAGGATCGGGATAGTGACGAATCGCGGATTGGCCGGAGTCATCAAGGGGCAATATAAAAAGAGGATCGTTTATAGTGTCGTGTTTCTTCTTGTCGTCGCCAATGTCATCAATATCGGAGTCGATCTAGGTGCCATGGCAGAGTCCCTCGCGATGCTTGTCGGAATCAATTTCTATTTTGCGGCTCTTGCTTTCGCATTGATATCTATCATATTCGAGGTGTTCATCGGGTATCATTTGTATATAAAATTCCTGAAGTGGCTTTCTCTTTCCGTTCTTGCCTATGTGGCGGCTGGCATCATTATCCATCCGGATTGGTTGGCGGTTTCCAAGAGCATGTTCGTTCCGGTTGTTAGGCTGGAGAAGGAATACATATTTGCTCTTATCGCTATTTTCGGAACTACTATCACCCCGTATCTGTTTTTTTGGCAGGCATCGGGAGAAGTGGAAGAAAACAAGCTGGCTTATTCCGTGCTTTATCCGAGGAAAGTGGTTGGCCGTAAATTGAAAGCTAGAATCGGGCGTATGCGTACGGATGTTTTTACTGGAATGTTCCTAGCTAATGTTGTTTTTTTCTTCATTGTCCTCACGACTTCCCATGCGCTTTTTGGAAACGGGATAACGGAAATCGGGACAGCCAAAGAGGCGGCGGAAGCACTGAAGCCTCTGGCGGGGCGCTATGCTTATCTTCTTTTCGCATTGGGAATAATCGGGACCGGAATGCTTGCGATTCCTGTTCTTGCTGGGTCAGGAGCTTATGCTATGGCTGAAATCATGGAATGGGAGGAAGGTTTGGATCTGAAATTTTCTCGAGCCAAGGGGTTTTATCTGGTCATAGTATTCTCGGTTCTTATCGGGTTATCGCTCAACCTGTTCCACGTCAATCCGATAACTGCTCTTTATTGGGACGCTTTCATTAATGGCATCATTTCCATTCCTCTTTTGATAGTTATCATGCTGGTTGGGAACAACAAGAAGATAATGGGAAGGGAAACGCATCCGGGATGGGTGAAGATATTCGGATGGGCAGCGGTCGCTATAATGATCCTGGCGGTGTGCGTGTTTATTTTTATGTGAATTTATCTTTAAACAATACAAATAGTTATGATAAAGAATATCCTAGATGTAGCTGTTAATTTCCTCCCTTTTGCGGTTGCTATTATTTCACTGGCGGTTGCATATTTTGAGTGGAAAAAGTCAGAACAACAAGAGAATTTTTTTCGTCAGCAGTTGATTGCTCTCCTTCATCATGCTGAAGGAGTAGCTAGTTCTGTAAAGCAAATAACGTACTCGGCTAATTCGGGGGAATTTTCTAGCGTTAAGGATGTTTCAGCTGCGGTCAATTCGGCTGCTAATAATGCCGAAGCATTATTTTTTGGGTTAATTGAAACTAAAGTCGGAAATGTTTCATTGAAGAATGAATTGGATAAAAAATATACTGAATGGGCAGATCTTGAACTTGAGAGAAAGAAGCGCCCATTGCGGGATTTTTTGGATAAGCGTAATGGTAGTTGATCCTTATGAATGATGATTACTTAAATAGCTTACTAAAAAAAATAAATCAGCCGAAATTCCGGTTAGGTCAGATCAGGAAAGCCGTCTTTCAAGACGGCGTTTCTTCGTTTTCTGAAATCACGACCCTTTCAAAGGATTTGAGAGAAATGATGGAGAAGAAAATCAATTTCCTGTCTTTTGATGTGGAAAAAGTCCTGATTGCGAAAAACAAGCAATCCATGAAAGCACTTCTGAGGCTTAGAGATGGCAATCTCATCGAAACAGTCCTCATATCGCCAATCACTGGCTCATGGTCCGCTTGCATATCCTGCCAAGTCGGATGCCAGATGGGTTGCCGTTTCTGCGCGACCGGAAAAATGGGATTCAAGAGGAATCTGACGGCGGAGGAAATCACGGATCAGGTTCTTTTCTGGAAGCAGTATCTGAAAAAGAATAATATTCCTGGAAGTTTTTCCAATATCGTCTATATGGGCATGGGCGAGCCTTTCAATAATTGGGACGAAGTTTCCGCGAGCATCAGGAATCTCACCGATCAGGAATTGTTCGGATTCGGCTCAAGGAGCATCTCTGTTTCCACGGCTGGGATTGCGGAGGGAATCGAGAGGATGGCGCAGGAATTCCCTCAAGTGAACCTGGCTATTTCGCTTCATTTCGCGACGGATGAAAAGCGCGGAGAATTCATGCCGATAAACAAAAAAGATAATTTGGAAAGTCTGAGGATGGCGCTCCGAAAATATTTCGAGTCGACGAAAAGGAAAGTCTTTCTGGAATATGTCATGCTGGAAGGAATGAATGACAGTGCAAGCGACGCATTCGATCTGTCCAAATATATAAAATCGATCGGCAAGCTTCAGCTTCTTCATGTGAATCTTATCCGATACAACGCGACGTCGGATCCGCCGGCTGGCGGACTCGTTCCTTCAACGAAAGCCAGGACGGAGCGCTTCAGGGCGGAGCTGGAAAGATACGGAATCCCAGTGACAATCCGCAAATCGCTCGGCGAAGAGATCCAAGGAGCCTGCGGGCAGCTGGCAGGGAAATAGGTTTATTTCTTGATAAATCCGAAGTGTTCAAGTGCTGGGATAATGTTCGGCGCCAGATTTTCTTTTCCTATATTCTCAATATCCAGCCATTTCCATTGGCGGATATCATCGCCTGGAGTTATTTCGCCAATTCTTTTGGCTAGGAAATGAACAAGGATGATATCGATTGAACCTTCAGGAGTTTCTTTTCTAGTGAACACAATAAATGGATTTCTATCCAGTATTTCCAAATCTATGCCGGCTTCCTCCTTGGCTTCGCGTTTGGCATTTTCTATCAAATTTGTTTCATAGTTTTCGACAGTTCCTCCGCAGAATTTCCAGAAGTCGGTGTCGTCATGCTGGTCGAGGAGAACTTTGTTATTTTCTACGATGACTGGACCAGAAGCGACGATTATTTTGGGCATATGTTTTTTGATTATTTCTTATACCTATGTTATATACCTTTGACCATATATGTGTCTTTCAGCCGGTATCCGGATTTACGATAATAACTGCGGACTCCCACGCCGGAAATGACGGCTATCTTTTTCAATCCGAATTCTTCCCTGGCGATTCGTTCGGCTTCCGCCAGAAGCTTTTTCCCGAGACCGATATGCTGAGGGGATGAAGTATCCTTTTTGTTTATGCCGGTCATTTTCCCATAGGTGTGGACTTCCCGGATAAGCGCTGAATTCCTGAGTGCGGTTATCGCATGCGTAATATTATTGTCTGATGGAATGCGCAGTCTGAGAAGAGCGAAAAGTTTTTTCTTATCCGGCGATACGTATTGCAGGAATATTTCCTTCCCGTCGGATGCATCATAGTTGATGCGGTCCAGCACTATTTCTTCTTTGATGCTGTAGTTCTCACGCACTTCCCGACAGCGGATGCATGGGCATCTGGATTCGTTCGCAATCAGTTGACGCAAATTGGAAACGATAGGGCCTGCCACTATTGAAGAGTTCGGCACATCGCGGACCAAGCGGGCAATTCGGACATAGGGCGGAATAAGATCATTCTTGATCCTGATTATCAATTTCTCAAAATCATTGTCGGACAGCGGCTCATATCCTTTTCTTTTCCATATATCATGCAGTTCGCTTCCTGCCAGAACAACGGTAGGATATATCTTCAGCATGTCCGGCTGGAAACGCTCATCATTGAAAAGCATGCTGAACATTTCGAGATCGCGCTTGGGAGTCGAATCGGGAAGTCCCGGCATTATGTGGTAGTTTATTTTGAATCCGGCGTCTTTCAAGAGCTTGGTGGCTTGGGCTGTCGCGCTTATGGAATGGCCGCGCCTGGTTTTCGTCAGGATATCGTCAAAAACGCTTTGGATGCCCAGCTCGACCCGGGTGCAGCCCAAAAGCCTGAAGTTGATGATCTCCTTCTCATCGATATAGTCGGGACGTGTTTCCAAGGTAAGCCCGATGATGCGATGTTTGGCTCTTTCATTCCGCTTCTCTTCCTTGAAGAGAGCCGCGCTCAAACCAGCGGATCGGGGAATCTTTTTTCTGGCTATGTTACTCGGATAATCATTGGCAGCTCGGAAGCATTCGGCAATGAATTTCTTCTGATAGGCTTTGGGCAGATATGAGAATGTTCCGCCCATGACGATGAGTTCTATCTTATCGGTAGCATGTCCATTGAGTTCCAGGGCTGAGAGGCGGTTCTGAACCTGGCGATAGGGATCGAACTTGGCAGTGATGGCCCGCATGACTGCCGGCTCATTGGAAAGGTAGCTTTTGGGCATGTTCTTTTCGCTGGGGCAATAGGTGCATTTTCCTGGGCAGGGATGGCTTTTAGTGAGGACGGCGACAGCGGCTATGCCTGAAGCCGTGCGGATTTTCTTGCTAAAAAGCAGTTTTTCGAATTTTTCGCTCCGGGATATCTTCCTGTCCGATACGAGTTTCTCATAGGACTGTCTCAAGTCGGCATTGGTCGGAATCGGGAGTCCATGCTTGGCGGACAGCCTTTTCTTGAGCTTCAAAAACTCTTCGCGCGATTCAGGAAGGCTTTCGATTGCGGAGATTATATAATTGTCGTATTGTTTATTCATGAAAAAAGAAGCGATTAGCAGGGTTTTGGCTGGAACTGAAAACGGTTATGATATGATTGCCGCGAAATTTTCTGCGACAAGGAGCGCTTTTTGGCGTGATTTGGATTTCATCAGGGATATTGCGGCGGATGGCGACAGGATACTGGATTATGGATGCGGAAACGGGAGGCTGCTATCCTTGTTTGAAGACAGGGCGGTCGATTATTTCGGGGTTGACGTTTCAGGAAAGCTTATTGAAAAAGCAAAGGGCAGATTTCCTGAATATTCGGAAAGATTCTCCAAGATTTCCAGTGAGGCGAGTCTATCATTTCCGGACGGTTTTTTCAATGCTGTTTTTTCCATAGCGGTTTTCCATCATTTTCCACGGAGTCACGCCGATAGGATGGCTCGCGAGCTTTTCCGGGTGACTGGCGACGGAGGAACGATTGCAATAACGGTCTGGAACGTATGGCAGAAGAGATATAGACGGCATATCTGGGGGCCAAGGGCGGTTTTAGGCAAGATTTTCAATCTTGGCGAATACCGTAGCTTAGGCTTGAAAGACGCTGTCATACCTTTTGAAAATGATGACGGCAAGATTTTCCATCGTTATCACCGAGCATATACCAAAAAGGATATCCGTGCTATTTTTTCCAAAGCCGGATTTTCCATTGAAGAATGCTTCATATCCGGCGGCAAGAACATAGTTCTCGTCGCTAAGAAAAGGTGACGGATTGTGGTATAATACAAAAATAGGGAAATAAACAAAAGAAAAAACAGGCAATGTCAAAACCGCTTATTCAGGTCAGCAATCTGAAAGTAATATACAATGAAGGCAAGTCGAACGAAGTGCGATCATTGGATAATGTCAGCACTAGCATATATGCCCAAGAGTACGTGATTATTTATGGCCCATCCGGATGCGGAAAGTCTACCTTGCTTTATTCTATTTCCGGATTGCAGAAGCCGACGGAAGGGGATGTCTATGTCGAAGGGAAGAAGCTGGCTTATATGAAAAAAGACGAGCTGGTAAAGCTGCATCAGTCGAAGATGGGTATGGTTTTTCAGGCTTTCTATCTGATATCCTCGCTGAATGTCCTTGATAACATTTGCCTCCCCAAGGTTTTTTGCGGAGAGCCTAGAGCGAAAAGAAGGGAATACGGCATAAAGCTCCTGCAGCGTTTCGGGATCGTCGAGCAGACTAGCAAGTTTCCTTCTCAGCTTTCAGGAGGTCAGAAACAGCGGGTTTCCATAGCTAGAGCTCTTGTCAATGATCCGGAAATAATCCTGGCAGACGAACCGGTCGGGAATCTGGACAGTGTTTCATCGGAAAATGTTCTTCAGATCCTGAAAGACCTGAATCAGATAGACAAGAAGACGGTTATTCTGGTTACTCACAATCCGGAACATCTTCATTTCGCTGACAGGGTCATCCATATGAAGGATGGCAAGATATTGAGGGAAGAGATACTGACCGACAAGCAGCGGCCGGAGTATGTCTATGTGGACAAGAATGATGTCGGGATAAATCCTGACAAGCTGTCTCCGGATCTCAAGCTGCTGGCTCGGACTTTCAAGAACCTTTCGCCGGCTCAGATCGGTTCCCTACTGGTTCCTTTCAAGGCCAATCAGCTGCTTTCATATATAACCTCAGACATGATGGAAGAGCAGCTGACTGTCGCTGGCGCCTACCTCAAAGAGTTCCTATTCGGGAATATCGAGCTTAACGATTTTGCGAGGAATCTGGACCTGGATTATAAGAAGGGCGGAGCCGGGTGGAACAAGTCAAGAGCTGAAAAATTTTCCAAGCGCGTATCTGATCTGGCCGAATGCGTGAAAGTTCTCGGAGAAAGCAGGCCCAACGGAGAGAAGATCGATTTTCTGGCGAACTACCTTATCGGCCAATTCAATCTTAATCTGAAAGAAGACAGTCTTTTCTTTTTCAAGTCGTTCGTCGGGAAAAGGATCGGCAATGAGATAGACCGCATCGAATTGGAAAAGAAATTCGATCTTCCCATGTCAAAAGGAGGAGTTGGCATGTATAGCCGTACGGCCGAGAAGGTTTCCCGGGAAGTCGAGATGATAATGCTGCTTCGCTATACGGTCTGATTATATTTTTCATAAAAAAACATGAGATTCAGTGATCTGTTGATTCTTTCAACCAGGATGTTCAAAGCCCGCACGTCGCGGACGATTTTGACGATTCTCGGCATGAGCATCGGAATCGGGGCTATCCTTTTCCTGGTTTCCATGGGGTATGGCCTTCAGAAAACAATTCTTGAAAGGATAACCACTTCGGATTCGCTGCTGACTTTGGATGTCACGGAGGACAAGTCTTCAGCGGCTGTTCTCAATGAGGACTCGCTAGGGGGACTGAAAAATATTCCCGGTGTCGGGGAGATGAGCCCATCCTTCCATCTGAGCGGAAAAGGTAAAATAGACGGATTGACGGCGGATCTTTCGCTGACGGTAACTGATCCGACTTTCATGAGACTGAGTGGGATAAAAATGAATCAAGGCGTGTCTATCAATGACAATAATTATCAGGGCGTCGTCATATCATCAATGGTGGCGAGGATTTTCGGAAAGAACGAGGAGGAGCTCATCGGGAAGGAGCTGGCTATAAATATCTCTAAGGACGCTGGCAATAAAACCGAAGGCTCTGGCAGCGGATTAAAAGAAACGAATGCTGAAGCAGCGGGATATGAAAGCAGGAATTTCGTGATAATCGGGACTACCGAAGGCGAAGACAATTCCGTGTATGTGAATTCCGGATCGATCGGGGATGTGATTGCGAGCCATTTCGACCAGGTCAAAATAAAATGCAACAATAGCAAAGACATGTCTTTCGTCAGGGAACAGATAATCGGGAAAGGATTCCTAGTGTCTTCGATTTCCGAGACGGTCGATCAGGCCAATAAGATTTTCGGAATCGTCAAGTTCGTCCTGATGCTTTTCGGGATCATCGCTCTTATCGTCAGTGCTATCGGGATGTTCAATACGATGACGATCGCCCTTCTTGAAAGGACGGAGGAAATCGGCATCATGAAATCTATCGGGGCATCCGATTCCATGGTATCGATGATATTCATCATGGAATCGACCATGATGGGCTTTCTCGGAGGAATCGTGGGAGTTGCCATAGGCTGGATTGAGGGTCAGATTTTCAACGGCGCGGTCAATATCCTAGCTCACTATTTTGGCGGTGAAAAAGTCAATCTTTTCTATAGCCCGTTGTGGTTTGTCATGTCTATTCTCATTTTTTCCGCGTTTGTCGGATTTGTGACCGGAGTGATTCCGGCGCGTCGCGCCAGCCGCATAGATCCGCTGGACGCGTTGAGATATAAATAGGATCAGGATTTTATCGCTATGAAACTCAGTCTTGAAATAAACAATCAAACCAAGGCTCCGGTCAGGAAGCCCTTCGTGGAGAAAGCCATGCTTTATGCTTTGGATTTTTCGGGATTCGATTTTTCGAAAAAAAAAGACATTTCGATAAGTTTCGCTTGGGTTTCCGAAGAACAAATAAGGCGTCTCAATAGGGATTATCGCAAGAAAGACAGCATTACTGATATCCTGTCTTTTCCTGAATTGAACAGCAAGAAAGAAATCGACGGCGTGTCCGGGGATATGTTTCTGGGAGAATTGATTCTGTGCTATAATTACATAAAGGAATATGCTGAAAAAGGAAAGTCTAAGGACGCGGTCGGGAGAGAGCTCGCGGGCGTCATAGCTCATGGTGTTTTGCATTTGCTCGGATTCAGACATGGAGCAAAGATGTTCGGAGTGCAAAAGGAAGTGGTTCAGGCTATTTATAAGGATAAGAACTGACAATGAACAGGATCCGCCAATTCATGAGGAGTCTCTCTTGCGCTGCAAGAGGTCTTGCTTATGCTTTGAGACACGAAAGCAATTTTCAGAACGAGCTGGCTTTTTCCGTGCTTGTGGTTTCGGCGATGTTCTATTATCACGTGACGCGCTCGGAGATGATAGTCCTGTTCCTGGTCATCATGGTCGTCCTCATCATGGAACTTATGAATACCGTGGTTGAGCGGGTTGCTGACATATTGAAACCTAGGGTTCATCCATATGTCCGCCTCATTAAGGATCTGATGGCGGCATCCGTGCTGGTCGCGTCCATTTTCGCTGTCATCATAGGGCTCATAATATTCGTTCCGTATATCATCGCGAAATAAACAAAAATAAGATTAAGCTATAATCACGCCATGTCAAAAAAAGATATTATCGTCGGTATCGATATCGGATCCTCGAGCATAAGGACCGTCATTGCCAATCGCTTGACTAAGGATGAGAAGCCGCGCGTTATCGGAGTCGGCGTGACCCCTTCTTTCGGCGTAAGACGAGGAGTCATTGTTGATTTGGAAGAAGTGTCCCGCGCGCTTAGCGAATCTATCGAAATCGCCGAAAGGATTGCCGGGGTTCAGATAAGCCATGCCACGCTAGGAGTGGGCGGCAGCCATATATCATCGCAATACACCAAGGGCGTAATCGCGGTCGGGAGAGCTGATGGGGAAGTGACTCCTGATGATATCATGCGGGTGATCGGAGCGGCTCAAGCCATATCCGTACCTCCGAACAAGGAAATCATCCACATCGTTCCAAGAGGTTATTCCCTTGATGATCAGAAGAATATCAAGGATCCTCTTGGCATGAACGGAGTGCGCTTGGAGGTCGAGGCGGCTATCATCGAAGGCCCGACCCAGCACATGCGGAATCTTGCCAAATGCGCTGATCAGACGGGTATCGGAGTGGATAATTTCGTTCTTTCTCCTCTGGCCGCAGCCAAGTCGGTACTTTCGAAAAGGCAGAAAGAGCTGGGCGTAGTGCTTGCCGATATCGGAGGCGGATCGACTTCGGTTACGGTTTTCGAGGAAAACGATCTGCTGCACGTGACTATCATTCCGGTTGGCGGAAACCATATTACTAACGATATAGCGATAGGGCTCAGGACTTCCATCGATGTGGCTGAGAAGGTCAAGCTCGAATTTGGCAACGCTAATCCGGAAGAAATCAGCAAGAAGGAAAACATCGATCTTTCTCAACTGGACAGTGCGGAGGAGGGAATCGTATCGCGCCACCATGTGGCTGAAATAATCCAAGCAAGGCTCGAGGAGATATTCAATCTCATCAATAAGGAATTGCGCGCAATCGGCCGCGATCGCTTGCTCCCGGCAGGAATCGTTATCACCGGCGGAACTTCGAAACTTCCCGGCTGCGTCGATCTCGCCAAGGACATGCTAGGGCTTCCCGCGCAAACCGGTTTCCCTTTGCCTCTTGGGGGGCTTGTGGACAAGGTCGATGATCCGTCCTTTGCGACGGCTGTGGGCTTGGTCTTGTGGGCTCTTGAAAATGAGGAAATGCCGCTTAAAAGAGAAAATTCAGGCTTGAATGCGAGGAATATGCTGCCAGGAAATATGGATGAAACGGTCAATAACATAAGGAAATGGTTTGGCAAGTTTTTGCCATAAATAAGCTCATTTATGGCATTTTTTCGTATGTTTGCCAATTTGACATTTTAATGCTCGGTATGCTAGATTGAATTACTGAGGAATATAGGGGAAAAATAAAAAGAAATCTATCCAAAGTTCAAAAACCGAGCCTTTCCGCGTGAGCAGGGTTTTCAGCGCCTCACGACGTTCAAGATTCGGGGCCTGATTTGGATTTTTTATTAGATAAATTATTTAATGGACGGGTGATGATTTTTTCAAAAATCAATGCCGCATCAGCTTAATAAATAAAACCATATGGCAGAAATAAAACCACCGGTAGAAACATTCGCGCGTATCAAAGTCGTCGGTGTCGGAGGATCAGGAGGACACGCGATAAGCCGGATGATCGAATCAAAACTCAAGGGAGTTGAGTTCGTGGCGATAAACACCGATGCGCAGGATCTTCATCACAACAAGGCCCCTGAGAAGGTGCATATCGGAAAGAATCTGACCAAGGGGCTGGGAGCTGGGATGAATCCTGATGTGGGACGCCAGGCAGCCGAGGAAAATCGGGACGAGATCCAGGAGGTTCTCAAAGGAAGCGATATGGTTTTCGTCACTTGCGGCCTGGGCGGAGGAACAGGATCCGGAGCGGCTCCGATCGTGGCTGAAACTGCCAAGGAAATCGGTGCCCTTACTGTCGCGGTCGTGACGCGCCCATTCACTTTCGAGGGAGTACAGAGACGCACGATTGCCGATGATGCTCTTGAAAACTTGCGCGAGAGGGTTGATGCTATCATAACTATACACAACGACAAGCTGCTTCAGATTATCGATAAGAAGACAACCCTTCTTAATTCATTCAGCATAGTGGACGATGTCCTTCGTCAAGGTGTCCAGGGAATATCCGACCTCATAACCAAGCCCGGAATCGTCAATGTCGACTTCGCTGACGTGAGAGCCATCATGAATAACAGCGGTTCGGCTCTTATGGGAATCGGAGTCGGTTCCGGAGAGAATAGGGCGGCCGAAGCTGCCAAGGCGGCTATCAACAGCCCGCTTCTCGAGCTCTCGATCGATGGCGCCAGAGGAGTGCTCTTCAATGTCAGCGGTTCGTCAGACCTTACCATGCTTGAAATAAATGAAGCTGCCAATATAATCACCGAATCGGTCGATCCGAACGCCAAGGTGATTTTCGGAGCGGTCGTAGACGATTCCATCAAGAAGGGTGAAGTCCAGATTACGGTTGTCGCTACCGGTTTCGATGAGGATCGCGTTTCGAAGGAAAACCCATTGGACAAGATCCTGCGCGGACGCCAGCAGGCTCAGCAGGAAGAGGAACAGGAATCCGTTTTCGAAGAGAAACAGTCGAAACCGAAGATGACTTTCCCTCAAAAGGAAGAATCGCGCATGATAATCGATGAGAAAGTCCCGCCGAAAATCCAGCGCCCGGCTGTTTTCACTCAAAAAGAAAAGCAGCTTGAAGAGGATGACGACGATCTTGAAATCCCGGCTTTCATCAGAAGGAAGATGGGGAAATAGGAAGCCAAGCATCTTTCATATAAAAAAAGTCCCGGCGTTCTGCTGGGACTTTTTGCTTTCACATGACCGATTTCAGTTTCCAGAAATCGAACCATTGCCGCAACTGGAACTCATGCGGAGTGAGCGGCATATAGTAGGTCAATGGGGCGAAGAATATGAATACTACTACCGTAATCGCAATGAATATGGTCATGCCGCGAAGCAGCTGCACATCCTCTCCCCTTATCTTGCCTTCGAATATGTAGTGGAACAGCATATATAACATGAGGAGGGAGAAGATGAGAGGGATGAGATAGTGATAAAGGTACATGACTCTGGCGGTTTCATACATCACGGACATATAGGAAATATAGAGCATGGAAAAAGTCAGTATCAGATAAAAAAGCCGCCTGTTCTTGGTTGAAAGTTTGAAAACGGCGACTGACAGGATGAGCGTGAAGCTCAGAACGACGCTCAGGAGCCCGCTTGCCCAAATCACCGGATTTCCTTGGAAATACAGATAGCGGGCAGTCTCAGCCGTTTTCGCCCAGCGGTAATTGATACTCTTGTTTCCGAATGGCCAGCCAAGCGGCAGGCTGCCGTTCTCTTCCGGTTTGCATCCGTCGTAAGCAGGAACATTGGCTTCATATGTTTTCGAATAAAGCAGGTTTTCAGCCATCATGCGCGGGAAGCTGGATGGCAGATATTCTTTTCCGTCCCGCACGATGTCCTGGTATTTCTCCGACGCGCCGTATATCCGGTCATCGATTATTTTCTTTCCGATAACGAAGTGTACATAATAGGTGCTGGAAAAAACGAACAATACTCCAAGCGTGAAGACTATTCCTTCGATCAGGATATTCCTCAGGCCTAAAAACATCTCGCGGGTCTTAGCCGCTTTGAATCTTTCCTCGTGATACAGAAGAAAAGGAAGAAGCAGTATCAGGATTGCCGAGTTGAGCTTGACGGCGATGGATAGCCCGGTGATAATCCCGAAAACCAGATAGTGCGTTTTTTTCGGATTATCTTTTTTGAATAGGATGAGGAAATATAGAATGGAAAGAAGCATGAAGAATATCTGCGTGCTATCGAGGAGGGCGCCTCTTGATTGGATGACAAAGGAATTTTCAAAAACATAAAGCGAAGTGAAAGAAAACGCAGTCAGATAGTTTCTCGATATTTCAAAAAGGATAAGAAAAAAGACGACTGCTCCCAGCCATCCGAAAAGAGCTGGAAATAATCTCACGCCCCGCCAGGAATATCCCTCGGGAATATCGTCGTTCTTTAGGAAATCGGTGTGGTCGAACGAGGACGTATCAAGCTGTTTGTTCGGTTTCAGGATGTATTCTCCCAATGCGATGAACAGCTTGCCGAGCGGAGGATGGGGCTCCATGAACATGACTCCGTCAAGATATTTCTGAGCTGAAGCGATGTGATAGTTTTCATCCCAAAACGGCGCTCGGGGATTCTCATAATTCCTGAAATAAGTGAAATACGACACCGCAAAAACAACTAGGCAAAGGATTATTTTGATTGATTTTTCTGAAGCTAGCATGGCAGCTATTTTCTTTTTCATTTTATTTGGCAAGTTCGTTATATTGGATATTATAATAACTTTCCTGATAAATAGCCATGCTGTTTTACTTGGCAAACGGCTTGTGTTAGCATGAATAAAGGAAAACAAGCACTAATCAGAACGGAATGGAAAAAACAGCCAAATATTCGATCGTTGTCCCTGTTTTCAATGAAGATCAGGTATTGGAAGAATTCCATATGCGGATAACCTCCGTCATGCAATCGGTTCATGAAAGCTATGAGCTGATTTTCATAAACGACGGCAGCCAGGACAGGTCTTCGGCAATTATCGAGTCGCTTCACGAAAAAGACGAGACAGTGAAACTCCTGAGCTTCTCGCGCAATTTCGGTCATCAAGTCGCGATAACTGCCGGAATGGATTGCTCGTCCGGTCAGGCCGTGATCGTTATTGATTCCGATCTTCAAGACCCGCCGGAAGTCATTCTGGAAATGATAAAGAAATGGAAAGAAGGCCATGATGTGGTTTATGGGAAACGCATCCGAAGGAAAGAGAGGTCATTGTTCAAAAAAACTACTGCCGCTATATTCTACCGGGTGCTAAGAAGCATAACCGACAGCGATATCCCAGTTGATGTGGGCGATTTCAGATTGATTGATCGCAGGGTGTGCGATGTCATGAAAGGCTTCACGGAGAAGAACCGTTATGTGCGCGGACTTGTCAGCTGGGTTGGATTCCGGCAGGCAGCTGTCGAATATGAAAGGGACGAGCGGTTTGCTGGAAAAACCAAATATTCGCTCGGGAAAATGATGAAGTTCGCTATTGATGCCGCTACCTCTTTTTCGCACAAGCCGCTCAAGATGGCATCGTATCTGGGCGTATTTTTTTCAGGGGTCAGCTTTGTTTATCTCTTGGTGGTTTTATATGAGAGGGTCTTTACGGAGAAGACGGTCGTCGGCTGGACTTCCATCGTGGCGGTCAATCTGTTCTTCAATGGCATCGTGCTCATAATCCTCGGAGCCATAGGGGAATATATCGGCCGGATTTATGACGAAAGCAAGAATCGGCCGCTTTATATAATAGAAAGCAAAAAAGGATTCGGCGATGAATCCATTGGTAGATAATAATTTTCTTGCTGTTTTTTTTGAAGTGTGCAGTCCCTGGCGAAGGCCTGGGATTTTATGTATGGTCCGACTGTGGATAACCCTGTTTTTTGGCTTGAAAAGGGATCCTTGCCATAAAGTTTGGTAGTAGTATAATTGTTTATAGACACACAACATATTGTGTAAATATCAAAAAAAGCTATGAATTGTCCATTCTGCAGCAACAGTGAAACCAAGGTTGTTGATTCGCGCGAAACCAACGAAGGCAAGATCACCAGGAGAAGGCGGGAATGCTCGAAATGCAGCTCAAGGTTCAGCACTTATGAAGAAGTCGAGCTTCTCAATGTCACCGTGGTGAAGCGTGACGGAACGCGCGCCGACTATGACAAAAGGAAGGTCGAGGCCGGGATTAGGAAAGCGCTCGAGAAGCGTCCCATATCGGAGGAAAAGATATCCAAGCTGGTCGGAGAAATAGAATATGAGATCCGTTCGCGCGAGAAGTCGGAAATAACATCAAGAGAAATCGGGAAGATAATCCTCAAGAAGCTCCGCCCGTTCGATGAAGTGGCCTATGTCAGGTTCGCGAGCGTATACAAATCATTCGCGAGCGTGGAAAGCTTCAAGAAAGAATTGGACACGTTCGACAAATAAAAAAGCAAGCAAATTTATTTTCATAATTACCATTAATCAATCAGGGGAAAACCGGTATGCAAAACAAAAAGAAAGCAGGGGGAGCGAAGAAAGCCAAAGGTGAAAAATCAAAAGCCAGAAGCGTTGCTGCGAAGAAGGCTATTGTGAAAAAAACTGTTGCCAAGAAGGCGGTGGCCAAGAAGGCGGCGCCGGCTCGCAAGGAAATCGTGAGCAAGATCCAGAAGGTCATAAAAAGAAGCGGGCAGGTGGTTCCTTTCGATAGGAACAAAATAACCAAGGCTGTCCAGAAAGCCTTCCAGTCGACGAAAGAGGGAAATTTGAATGATGCCAAGCGGGTGAGTGACAAGGTAGTGCAGATCCTCAATAAGAATCACAAGGAGGGGTATATTCCTGAAATCGAGGAAGTGCAGGATTTGGTTGAAAGGGTGCTCATGATCCTGGATTTCGAAGAAACAGCCAAAGACTATATCCTCTATCGCGAACAGCACAGGAAGATCCGCGAAACCAACGAATCCATTGACGACGCTGTCAATCTGGTTGAAAAATATATCCAGGAAATAGACTGGAAGGTGAAAGAGAATGCCAATATGGCATATTCCCTTCAAGGTCTTAACAATTACATATCATCCATTGTCACTTCGAAGTATTGGATGAACCGGGTATATTCAAGACAGATTCGCGAGGCTCATGAAGGTGGCGATTTCCATATCCATGACCTTCAGCTTCTGGCAGCCTATTGCTGCGGTTGGGATCTTCAGGATCTTCTCCGCCGCGGTTTCACCGGCGTTCCGGGAAAGGTAGCCTGCAAGCCTGCCAAACATCTGGGATCGATTCTGGGCCAGATGGTCAACTTCACCTATACGACCCAGGGAGAGGTCGCGGGGGCTCAGGCTTTCTCGAATTTCGATACCTTGCTGGCTCCGTTCATCCGGTATGACAACCTGACATTCGATGAGGTGAAGCAGGAGATCCAGTCATACGTCTTCAATATGAATGTTTCGACCCGCGTGGGGTTCCAGACTCCTTTTTCAAACATAACGCTTGATATAACCTGCCCGAAGAATCTCAAGAATGAAGCGGTCATCGTCGGAGGAGTCCCGCAGAAGGAAACTTATGGCGAATTCCAGGAAGAGATGAACATGATCAACCGGGCTTTCGCGGAAGTGATGACTGAAGGAGATTCGAACGGCCGGATATTCACTTTCCCGATCCCGACATATAATATCGGAAAGGATTTCAATTGGAGCGACGAGCGTTTCAACCCGATCTGGGAGATGACTGCCAAATACGGGATTCCGTATTTCGCCAATTTCGTCAATTCAGATATGGATCCGGATGATGCCAGGAGCATGTGCTGCCGCTTGAGATTGGATAATCGCGAGCTCCATAAGCGCGGAGGCGGACTTTTCGGAGCTAATCCGCTGACCGGTTCGATCGGAGTGGTGACGATAAACCTGCCACGCCTGGGACATGTTTCCAAGAGCAAGGGAGAATTCTTCAAGAAACTCGATGCTTTGATGGATCTGGCCAAGGAGAGTTTGGAAGTCAAAAGGGAGTTGGTTGAGAAATTCACCGAGGGAGGGCTTTATCCGTATACCAGGTTCTATCTCAGCGCTATCAAGATGCGCCGCGGGCAGTATTGGGCGAACCATTTCTCGACGATCGGTCTTCTGGGAATGAATGAAGCGCTCCTGAACCTTATCGGCAAAGATGTGACTACGAAGGCGGGACAGAAGCTGGCAGAAGAAATACTGGTCCATATGCGTGACAGGATCGTGAAATATCAGAAAGAAACCGGCAACCTGTACAATCTTGAAGCGACTCCGGCGGAAGGCACATCATACCGATTGGCACGCCTTGACCGCGAGAATCATCCGGAAATAATCTTCGCTAACGACAAGGTGGTCAAAGGGCAGGGTGCCGAGCCGTATTATACCAATTCATCCCAGCTGCCAGTCAATTTCACGGAAGACATTTTCGAAGCATTGGATCTTCAGGACAAACTTCAGACTAAATATACCGGAGGAACAGTGCTGCATGGATTCTTGGGAGAGCGCCTTTGGGATATCGAGACGACCAAGAACCTGGTGAGGAAAATCGCTGAGAATTACGCGCTTCCTTATTTCACGCTCACGCCGACCTTCAGCATCTGTCCGGTGCATGGCTATCTCGAAGGGGAGCATCCGTATTGCCCGAAATGCATAGTCGAACAGAAGGCGGAAGTGTATTCCAGGGTCGTAGGGTATATCCGTCCAGTCGAGCAATGGAACAAGGGCAAGCAATGCGAATTCGGAGACAGGAAGACATTCGAAGTGAAAGCCAAAGCCAAAAGCAAAAAATAATTTTTTCAGGGATTTTCCTAGGAAGCTAGCGCCTGGCAAAATTCCATAATACTAAAACAAACTAAAAAAAGCCTCTTTCATGCAAGGAATTGCATAAAAGAGACAGAAGCAAAAATATGGAACACATTTTTTGCCACGATTGCCAGAAAGAAATGGCACACGATGAGGAAGTCATGCGTTATGAAATAGGGGGTCAGGAATATTATAAGTGCAAGAGCTGTCACGAGAAAGACCCGGTACTCAGGAATTTCCAGAAGGCCGAGGTATATTCCAGGGTCGTCGGATACATCCGCCCAGTCACTCAATGGAACCAGGGCAAGCAGGAGGAATTCAAGGATAGGAGAGAATTCGTGATGGCTGATTCCGCTTGTTGCGGTTAGTCAAGGAAAAGATGGCGGGGCGACCTAATCTTCATTGATCCGGTCGCCCTGATTTTATAAAGAAGAATTCGGAATTTTGAATTTGGAATTCAGAATGAGAATCAAAAAAATTGAATTATTTATTATCCACATTATTGATTCCAGCAGTATTCAAAATTCAAAATCCTAAATTCAAAATCCTATGCTGATAGCAGGACATCAAAAACTCACTCTTATAGACTACCCGGGCCGGATAGCGACCACGGTCTTCACGGCCGGATGCAATTTCCGCTGCCCCTTCTGCCATAATCCGGAGCTCGTAAGCGGGATCGATATGTCAGTCGGGAGAAAGGCGGAAAAGGAATTTTTCGAGTATTTGAAAAAACGCAAAGGGAAGATCGAGGGAGTATGCATCACTGGCGGAGAACCGACAATCCAGAAAGACATCGTCGAATTCATAAGGAAGGTGAACGATGCGGGATATCTGGTGAAATTGGACACGAACGGGCTTCGTCCGGATGTCATCAAGAAGCTCCTGGATCTGAAACTCATAGACTTCATCGCGATGGATATAAAGAATCAGCTTGATAGGTATGACGAAACGGTTGGCGTGAAAGTCGACAAAGAAAGGATAAGGCTGAGCGTGGAACTCATAATGCGAAGCGGGATAAATTATGAGTTCCGCACGACGGCTGTTCCAGGCATCCATACGGAAGAGGATTTCCTGGAAATAGCGAAATGGATCCGCGGCGCCAAAAGCTATTATCTTCAGAATTATCGCGAGGGAAGGATTCTGGATGAGAAACTGAAATTGAAGACCAAGGGAAAAACGCTCGATTTGGCTCGGATAAAGGATTTGATGAAAGATGCTGTTGATAAGATAGGGATTCGGGGGTAAAATGGTGTGAAGGTTTCGGGTAAGCTCAGGAGCTTCCGCAATAATAAATCAAAATCTTCATTTATGAAAAAATACATCGGCAAGTCATTGATTTTCGCAATAAACATATTCCTCGCGGCTATCGGGATCATGGTCATTAAGGATCATGACGAGACCGGGTCATCTGAAAAGACGGATACGCTGGTTGATCAGACCGGAATGAGCCCTGAGATCTCAGGTTCCCAGAGCGCTATCTCCGCTGATCGCGAAAACACGCTGAGGAATCTCAATAACACTCCGAGCCAGCTCAGCTCCCAGGCGGTGACTACGAAAACGACGACCGCCAAGACGACCACCACTCCTGCGTCATCCGGCTCTTCTTCTAAAAAAACCAAGACTTCATAAAGACATGAAACAACATAGAAACAATTATCGCTTCGCAGCCGCGCTCTTGATACCGCTGTTGCTGCTGATGTTTTCTTTTGCTCATGCCGAAGATGACGAGGAAGATGACGACGACGATCATGAATCATCCGTTTCGCGTTCGACATCATCAACTTCCACTTCTGGAAAAGACAAGATAAAAGTAGAGACCAAGGTTGATACGACCACCCAGATTATCAAGATAATGGACAGCGACGGAGATCGGATTCCCGATGGCAGTGATCCTCATCCCAATATTTCAGAGATATACATAGTGTCGGATGATAACGGAAACGGCATAGTGGATAAGTTCGAGAAATAAGGAAAAGGGATATGGATAATATTTCCGAAAAAAGATTCAAGGCGATCGGAACGGATATCCATCTTGAAATCGTTTCTCATGATGAACAGGAAGCCTCGCGAGCCATGGATGATATCAATGAGGCCCAAATCATTTATGCTGATCAAGAGAAAATATTCAGCCGGTTCGATTCCGAAAGCGAACTCGGCTTTTTTAATGTCAACTTGGGCGTATGGCATGAAGCCTCGCCTGATTTTATCGAGGTATCAAAGAAAGTCATCGCATACTATGATTTGAGCGGCGGAGTTTTTGATCCGAGAATCATCGACGTTCTGGAGGGAACAGGCTATAAGGAAAGTTTCGAGAAGAAATATTTCAAGCGTGACGATGAAAAGATATACGATGCGACATTCGAAAATAATCTCAGGGATGATTTGGCGATAGACGGAAACAGGATCATGTTCAAGGCGAGGATGGATTTTTCCGGCATAGTCAAGGGATATATAACTGACAAAATAAGCGCTTTTTTAAAGAAGAAAGGCTGGAAGGATTTCATAGCTGATTCGGGAGGGGATATTTTTGCGGCTGGCCGCAATGAAGAAGGAAAAAAATGGATAATAGGCTTCGAGGATCTGCCTGAAGAAAAGATGGGGATTTTCCTTGAAGGCGAAGCGGTGGCGACATCCGGTACTGGAAGGCGGAAATGGGAACTTGGCGGAAAGCATTTCCATCACCTGGTCAATCCCAAAAATCCTGAAAGCTTTTCCTTTGATCTGCGCTCGGTGAGCGTTGTCGCCAAGAGCGTTGAGGAGGCTGATTTTTGGGCCAAATATTTGTTCATACTGGGCAAGGAAGACGGAATGGAAAAAGCCAGGGAAAAGGAAATCAAGGCAGTGTTCCTGGATAGGCGCGGAAACGCTTTCGTCACCAAAATGATCAGGGACAATGTTTTCCAGGAAAAAGGTGTATAATTGAGACAGCCTATGAAAAAGACATTGTATTCATTATCAATCATTATCTGCCTGCTCTTCGCTTCAAGGGTCGCTTTTGCTGAAACAAAAATAGATTATAACGGTCAGCCGGTTTTGGACAGCGATCTGGACGGATTGACAGATGAAGGGGAAAAGCAGATATACCGAACTGATTCGAACAATCCTGATACTGACGGCGATGGGATTCTGGATGGAGCTGAAGCGATCGGCGGCGGCGATCCGATGGATGCCAGCAGCCCGCGCGCGAAAGAAGTCGTGACCAATAACACATATAAGATTGAGAAGGACCCTTCCTGGCCGTGGTACATTATCCGTTCCTTCGGCATGGTTTCATTCCTGCTTCTCTATGTTTCGATATTCCTTGGGATTGCGATCCGGTTTCCAGGGTTGCGGCGACTGATCAATCCGGCATATTCATTGGATATTCACAGGTTGATCTCGGTGCAAGCCCTGTTTTTTGCTCTTTTTCATGGCTTGGCGGGGATGTGGGACAAATATATAAACCTGACCCTTAAAGACGTTTTCATTCCGTTCGCTTCTAGCTATGAGCCTGGCATGATGGCGCTTGGCACGATCGCGATGTATCTCATGGTCGCTCTCATTGTCAGTTCATATCTCAAAAGCCGCATCCCGTACGGAGCATGGAGAGCCATTCATTCGCTGAATTTTTTCCTGTATGCCTTCTCGTTCGTTCACGCTATCCATCTGGGAACGGATCTGCAATCCGGTGTGTTGAGAACGGTATTCATCTATGCCAATGCTTTGCTGATGGCCTTGCTTATTATGAGCATTTCGCTAAGGGCCTTTAATTCTTACAAAAGCAGGAGAGCTGAAAACTATGAGGATATACGTCAGGACTAATCCCCGTTCAAGGGAGAACAAGGTCGAGAAGCTCAATGAAGGAGAATACAAAGTGAAGCTGACCGCTCCTCCGGTAGACGGAAAGGCGAATGAAATGCTCGTCGATCTTCTGGCCGGCCATTTTAATGTTTCAAAGAGCCAGATCAGGATTGTCGGAGGCAAGACGGCCAGGGTCAAGATGGTCGACGTCGGTATCCGCGGCAGAGCCCAGCAATCGCGCCCATCTGACCGTGTCCAGCTTCGCCCGATGCTCAAGATATAGCCCGCATCCATTACGGATTTTATTTTTTCTTCATATCGCAGAGGGTAATATTCCCCTGTGAGCAAATCGAAAGCCTTCAGGATTTTTTCCATAAGTTTCATATCCGGCATCGCGCTGGTTTCTTTTTGCTATCCCTTCGTTCTGGATAGCTTTTATTTTTTCTCGCTCCTGATTCCGGTTTCCATCGGGATGATCGTTTTTTATGAAAACAAGAAGGTTATGATAGCCGGACTTGCAATCCTGATGTTTATTTCGGGCGGATGGCTGGCGAACCGGAAGATTGCCGAAGCGGACAGCTTCAAGAACAATCCTCAATCGGGTTTTTCAAGAGAAGCCGAGGTCGTTTCTGATCCGGTGATGAAAGACGGATATCAGGATGTCGTCGTAAGACCCATAGGCGAGAGTTATGGGATTCTTCTTAGGGCAAGCCCCTATCAGGAATTCTCGTACGGAGAGGTGCTGAACGTGTCTGGCGCTCTGGAAGTTCCTAAGAACATGGACGACAAGTTCGACTATCGCATGTATTTGGTGAAAGAGGGTATTTTCTATGTCTCCAAAAAACCTGACATTCGAAAAACCGGCAAGAACGACGGATCGAAGATATTCTTCTGGATTTTGGAATTCAAGAAGCTGGTTCAAAGAAAAATCGCTTCTTCGCTTCCAGTGCCGGAGTCAGGGCTTCTGGAGGGTCTCATCATCGGAGGGAGCGCTTCGCTTCCCAAGAGCGTTCAGGAAGATTTCTCGCGGACCGGAACGACGCATATCGTGGCAGTTTCCGGGTATAACGTGACGATCGTAGCGGAATACCTGATGATGCTCGGCATCGCGGTCGGTCTTTGGCGCAGGCAGTCTTTCTGGTTCGCAACATTCGGGATCGCTGTTTTCGTTTTCATGTGCGGCTTGCCGGCTTCCGCGGTTCGGGCCGGCGTTATGGGCGTGCTCATCCTTTGGGCGATGAAGAACGGGCGGCTGGCTAATTCAGGGAATGCCATCCTTTTCGCGGCTTCCGTCATGCTCATCAGGAATCCGCTGCTTCTTCGCTATGACGCGGGATTCCAGCTTTCTTTCTTGGCGACCGCCGGAGTCATATATTTCTATCCGCTCGTTGAAAGATATTCCCGACCGTTCATGGAGGGGAAAGGGGCTGTTTGGAAAGTCCTTTTTGAAACGCTGGCGCTCACTTTTTCCGCTCAGATGCTGGTGCTGCCGATCCTGATGTATAGTTTCGGAAGCCTCTCGATCATATCGCTGCTGGTGAATCTGCTTATCCTTCCCATAATTTCCTTTTCGATGATGCTGGGATTCTTCGCTATTTCAATCAGTTTCATCTTCCATCCCGTGGCGATGCTGCTTTTCTGGCTGGCATATATCCCGCTTCGATATGAAATAGCGGTAGTCGGATTTTTTTCCGGTCTCAAATATGCCTCGATCGAAATCGCCGATTTTCCGTGGTGGGGCGTGGCGGTTTGGTATATAATGTTGTTCGGATTGTTCAAAGCGGCTAAAATAATGATGCCTGAAAAAAGTATTTATGAATCATAGAAAGAAAATATATTCGGGACTGGTATTTCTTGTTGCTGTCGCTTCTATCCTTGGCGGTATGATCGCTCATGCCAAGGACGATTCTCTCAAAGTCGTTTTTCTTGATGTTGGCCAAGGCGATGCGATCCTTATCGAACAGGGAGAAAAGCAGATCCTGATCGATGGCGGTCCGAGCGGGAAGAGGCTGATGGAAGAGTTGGGGAAATATGTTCCGTTCTGGGATAGGAAAATCGACGTGGTGATTGCGACGCATCCGGATTCTGACCATATCTCAGGGCTGGTCGATGTGCTCAAGAATTATGAGGTCGGTGAAATGATAAAGACTGATGCTAAAAGCGGAACCGATGTCGACAAGTCTTTGCTGGGACTGGTTTCTGATAAGAAAATCGAAAGCCAATTGGCTGAAAAGGGACTCGCCGTGAAGCTTTCCGACGAAGCGCGGCTGGACATAATCGCTCCAAGGGCTGATGAGAATGTTTCTGGAGAAAAGGACACCAATTCAGGGAGTGTAGTTGCTATGCTTATATATGGAAAGAACAAGTTTCTTTTTATGGGAGATTTTCCGATCGAGAAAGACCCGGAATTGATTGCGGATAATCAAGATCTTGGAGCTCAGTTTCTCAAGGTTTCCCATCATGGATCTAAAAATGCCACCAGTGAGGAATTCCTGAAAGCCGTGAAGCCTGAAACTGCGATTATTTCAGTCGGAAAAGGGAACCGCTATGGTCATCCGGCTCAAGAAGCGCTCGAAAGGCTCAAAAACGCCGGAAGCGAGATTCTGCGCACGGATGAGAGGGGAGATGTGGTTTTCGAGTGCCAGGATTCGAAAAGAGAATGTGCAGTAAATTAAAAAATATAATTATCCTAGTCAAAAACAAATTGATTCAGAGGCTCTTATTCTGATTCGCAAGTGTATTAGGCGGCTGGATACGTTATATTTGTTCCAATTAAGACAAAAGAATTATTCGCAATGAAGTTAACCATTGCTGGCAGGAGGTTGATTCTGTACTGGAAGTTTGGATTTACCGTCTGAACTATTCAGGTCCATGTTCTCTTTTTCTTGAATTTTATTCGGGAACAGCCCGCTTCATATCTGACATCTCAGATGGGAAAAGGAAAAACTATCTTGTTTTGGGTATAAAATATCTTATTGAGGCAAATGAAAGAGGCTATCCACAAAGTGAATAGCCTCGATTTTGAACCGACCGCCTTCGGCGGAAAGGATCAATGAATAGAAGACGCGAGAGAGACAAAACTTCGAGTTCTCGAGGTTCAATCCTGCGGGAGAAACCCCGAGGCGGAACCGAACCGCTTGCCGGTATTGCTCGACCAGCCGGCACTGAAGTGGAGGCCGCCGTTCCAATAGAAGACGGGCGCGAACACGAACTCACCATTGCCGTCAGGAGCATATTCGTCGCCTGCACAATCGATGTTCAACTGTTCCCAGGTCTGCTCACGCTCGGGATGAGTTAAAAGCATGCACCCGTTAATGAACGACCCAAAACCGAACTCGTTGCCGACGAAGACCACTCTGGCTCTCCTGACGCTGCGTCCGCGATAGCGAAGTCCGAATTGGGCGGGAATGATGATGATGTCGCCTTCCTGCTGCTGTTCGAACTTGGCGAGCATCTGCACGGTTCTCTCGGTCTGCCGGAGATACTTCTCATCCAACTGACCTTCGCGCCAGTTCTTGAACTTCCTGCTCTCGCCGAGAAGGGCCAGGACTTTCTCCACCGCTTTGCCGTAAGTGTCGGCGATTGCCTGCCATTTCGGAGCGGCGATCCATCCTTCGGCTCCTTCAGGAAGTTTGGGAAGATTTTCAGCATACGCCAGCGCCTTCGCACCGTCCAGGTTGAAAAGATTGGAAAGCATCGCGATCTGATCGGCGAGGGACTTCAAAGCATAGCCGTTCGGATAAGTGTAGCCGGAAGCTACTTCCTCGTCGGCGTAAATACTCTTGGAAACCTTGCACAGGAATTTCACGATCCCTTTGGCAACACTTCCGTCACTTCTGATGAGCTTCAAATGCTCCATTGTTGCGCCGGCGTCTTCCAGCGCTTTCAATGTGGCACCAACCGCACCAAAACCCTCGTTCCAAAGACCACTACCGGTAGAGGTTGTCATGTGACTTTCTCCTTTCATTTTGCCCTTGTCTTTCGACTTTGAGCGAATTTTTCCCGAACCCCGGGAATAGGACTTGTCTCTCGAATGAGACGAGCACCTTAGAAGCCAAAAATGACGCCCAAAATGCCCATCTCATTGCTTTTATGGATTTAAGGTACTGATGCGCAAACTTATCATATTCAAAGCCATTTGTCAATATTCCGTGGTCTTGCCAAAACCCCGGAACGATGCTAAGGTAAGTTTGTTATCTAAACCCAATTTTTATTCAAAACTATGCCTGTAGCGAGACAAAGACACACCAAGGCCAGACGTGACAGAGCGAGAGCTGAGCTGAAACTTGTTCCCAAGACATTGGTAGCTTGTTCTAATTGCGGAGAAAAGATCGCTCCTCATGTGACCTGTCCTAAGTGCGGATTCTATGGCGGAAAAGAAGTGGTGAATACCATGAAACGCCTTGAAAAAAAGAAAAAATAAAGTATGGCCAATAGGCACTTATCGCGTTCAATAGCGATGCAGTCTCTCTATGAATGGGATTTCCGCGGCAAGAACAACGCTGATATCGAGGAAATCGTCAAGAGAAGCATCAAGGAATTCGGACCGGGGCTCGGTGATGAGTCTTTTGTGCGCGCGCTGGTTGAAAATACCATCTCCAATCTCGACAAGATCGATCCATTGATTGAGAAATGCGCCCCGGAATGGCCGCTTGAGCAGGTGACGGTGGTCGACAGGAATATCCTGCGGCTGGGGATATATGAGCTTCTGTTTGAAAACTATGAGGAAGTTCCTCCGAAAGTGGCTATCAATGAGGCGATCGAGCTTGCCAAATCTTTCGGTGGGGAATCGTCGGGAAGGTTCGTGAACGGAGTCCTTGGAACGATCTATCGCGAGCTTGGCGAACCGCTCAAGAACGACGATCCGAAGAAAAGGAAGGAAGAAAGGGAAAAAAAGAAGGAAGTATAATTTTTTTTAAAAAGCGAATCATATAGTTAGGATATTAGAAATAATTCCGGATAACCCGAATTGTTTTTTGTATCTTGCCTATCTAAACCGATGATAGAAGAACTTGCGAAAAAACTGGGAATCGAATTCAATGATATCGATCTGCTTCAGCAGGCGCTGACGCACAGGTCATATCTCAACGAACACAGGAGCTATAAGCTGGACCATAACGAGAGATTGGAATTTCTCGGGGATGCGGTTTTGGAACTGGTCGTGACGGAACATCTCTACAAGAATTTTCCTGATCATGCGGAAGGCGAGATGACCAATTGGCGGGCGGCCCTCGTGAACGGCGAAATGCTTGCCAAGATCTCAAAGCGCCTGGGCGCGGAGGAATATCTCCTCATGAGCCGCGGAGAGGCCAAGGACACCGGACGGGCCAGACAGTATCTCCTGGCGAATGCTTTCGAGTCCATCGTGGGTGCCATATATCTTGATCAAGGCGAGAACGGATATGCTGTTGCCAAGGATTTCATCAAGAAAAACGTTATCGTCGAACTTGCGGAAATAATCAAGAATAAGTCGTATCTTGATCCGAAGAGCCGTTTTCAGGAAGAATCGCAGGAGCGGGTCGGAATCACTCCGTCATATCGTGTCCTTGAGGAAAGCGGACCGGATCATGACAAGAAGTTCGTGGTCGGGGTCTATCTCGGCGAAGAGCTGTCTGCCAAAGGAGAAGGGCTATCCAAGCAGGAAGCTCAAAGAAGCGCGGCTGAGAACGCCTTGAAAGCGAAAGGGTGGTAGAATTGATTAGTTGTCATATGCAAAAGTGCAAGTCCTTGTCCTAATATGCTTATCTCCAGTCCCGTGAAAACGGGACTGTTTTCTTTTGGAATAATGTAGTAGAATGGATATGTGGAATGATCATTATTGAATATAAAAAGGCTCAACGGGCGTTTTTTCTTTTGCTTGCGCTATGTTTCTAAAAAGACTGGAAATCAGCGGGTTCAAATCTTTTGCCAACAAGACGGTGTTGGATTTTTCGCTTTTGTCCGAGGAGGGGAAGAACCATGGAGTGACGGCTATCGTCGGACCGAACGGCAGCGGGAAATCGAATATCGCCGATTCCATGCGCTGGGTGATGGGGGAGCAGTCCATGAAGAACCTTCGCGGCAAGAAATCGGAGGATATCATTTTTGCCGGTTCGGGAAAAAAATCCCGGCTTGGTTCGGCCAGCGTGACGCTGTATTTCGACAATTCGCAAAAGAAGATACCTCTTGATTTCGATGAGATAACGGTTACGAGGAAAATATACCGCTCAGGAGAGAGCGAATACTTGGTCAATGGTTCGCGCGTCAGGCTTCAGGATATCGTCGACATATTGGCGAAAGCCGGCGTAGGGAAGGAAAGCAATGCTATCGTGAATCAGGGAATGGCTGATGCGGTCCTTAATGCGACTCCGCTCGAGCGGAGGCTCATTATCGAAGAGGCGGCGGGAGTCAAGCAATATCAGATCAAGAAAGAAAGATCCCTCAAAAAACTTGCCAGCACCCGGGAAAATCTGGTTCGTGTGGCGAGCCTTGTCGAAGAACTTGGTCCGCATCTTCGCCTTCTCAAGCGTCAGGCGGAAAAAGCGGCCGAGGGCGAAACGGTCGCCAAGAACCTGAAGGAGAAGCAGCTTCGCCTTCTGGGGTATCTTTGGCATAATTTTTCCTCGGAAAAGGAACGTCTTGCTGGCGAGAAGAATGATCTCGGCGTCAAGATGATGAATATCCAGCGCGAAGTGGATAAACTCGTCGATGAGATGAACAGCGAGAACAAGGAAGAGAAGGATAATCAGAAACTCATCGGTCTCGAAAAGGAGCAGCGGGAGCTGCGCGGAAAACTGGGAAATCTGGAACGGGAACTCATAGTGAGCGAAGGCAAGATCGAGATCGAAAAGGAGAAGGAGAAGAGCCGGGTGATGATCGAGGAAATAAAGATCAAAAGTATCGCGGTTGATTTCGACTATGTCAAAAAGGGATTGGATGATATCCGGCAGGACCAGGAGAATCTCATCAGGAAGATAAACGAGGCTGAGAAACTGGAAGACCTTCAGGATATCAAGGAATTCGCCAGGGTCATCCAGCAGAAACTCCATGATCTCAAGGCTGATATGGAGAAAGGCAAGAAGGAAGAAGCTATGCCTGAAAATGTTGCGGTTGTCCCGGAAGCTCCGAAGGCGAACATGGAGATTATCGACGGCCTCATGAAGCGCATGTCTGTTATCCGCGAGGAAATGAAAAGAACAGAGGACAGGATGCGCCAGATAGAGATTGAGATAAGGTCCGAAATCGATATGGACAGGAAGAAACGGCAGCATTTCTTTGAAACTGAAAGAACGCTGCGCGTCCGTCAGGATGAGCTTGGACGGATAAAAGACAAGCATAACGATTCGAAGGTTTCCCTGGCCAAGATCGAGGTGCGCGAAGAGGATCTCAGGAAGCAGGTTGTGGAAGAGCTGAAAATGGAAGTCGATGCCCTTCCTCGCGTGGAAGAAAAAATAGACCAGTTCTCGCTTGAGCGCGAAATCGCCAAGCTCAAGTTTCAGATGGAGCAGATCGGAGGAATCGATCCGCTGGTCATCGAGGAATATACGGAGACAGCCAAACGCTATCAGTTCTTGGAAAACGAATCGAAGGATCTTGATAATGCCATCATTTCGCTGCGCGAGATCGTTCGGGAAATGGATCAGAAGATCGCCAAGGAGTTCCATAGCGCCTTCGATGAGATCAACAGGGAATTCACCAAGTATTTCAGGATAATCTTCGGCGGCGGAAACGCTCACCTCACGAAATTGAAAGTCAGGAGCGGAAGGCTGAAACTCAAAAAGGAAAACGATGAATCCGATGATGATCTTTCGCTTGAAGAGGATGAGGCAGAAGAGAATTTCGAAATCGGAATCGATATCTCAGCTTGCCCTCCGGGAAAGAAGATAAACAACCTCTCGATGCTTTCAGGAGGAGAAAGATCTCTCACATCCCTTGCTCTTCTTTTTGCCATCGTTTCGCATAATCCGCCTCCGTTCTCTGTTCTTGATGAAGTGGAAGCGGCTCTCGATGAGGCCAATTCAAAGCGTTTCGGACGCATCATCAAGGAACTTTCAGGGCATACCCAGTTTGTCATCATAACTCACAATCGCGAAACCATGAGGCAGGCCTCTCTTCTTTACGGGGTGACTATGGGTGAAGACGGGATCTCCAAGCTCTTGTCCGTCAGGCTGGATCAGATCGGGCAAGGAGGGAAAATAATCAAGAGCTAGCGATATAGGATTAAAAATTCAAGCCGTGAAAAAGATTCTAAAAGGCGTATTCAAAAAAGAATACATATTCAATAAGGACAATATATTCAGGGCGCTGATCCTTCTTATCCTGGCGTCGGGAATCTTCATTCGTTTCTGGCGGTTGGATTCCGTTCCGCCAGGAATCCAATATGACGAAGCGTTCAACGGGATAAACGCGATTCAGGCGCTTGAGACCGGGCATTTCAAGATGTTCTATCCGGAGAATTTCGGCCGCGAGGGGCTGCATATAAACGTGACAGCCATCTTCATCAAGATTTTCGGCGTGAGCAGCTTCTCTCTCCGCCTGGCAAGCGCTCTTTGGGGGTCGCTTACGCTTGTCGGTTTTTTTCTGCTGCTTCGCGAAATGAAGCTTTCGAAAGTGTCGATCCTTCTAGGCACATTCATGATGTCGTTTTCATTCTGGCATCTTGATTTTTCACGGACTGCGTTCCGGGCCATCATGGTTCCGCTCATTATCGTGTGGATGTTCTATTTCATATTCAGAGGAATGAACGAAAAAAGGCGGCAGGTTCTTAATTTTCTCGTTGCGGGCGTGCTTTTCGGAGCGGGATTCTATACCTATATAGCTTTCCGGGTCGTTCCTTTGGTTCTGGTTATTTTCGGACTGGCGTATTTTTTCTTTGAAAAAAGGCAAACCAAAGAAAAAGAATGGCGGCCGGCAGTTTATTTCTCCGTGGCGGCGCTTTTGGTCGCGATTCCGATCGCTTATTATTTCATTTCGCATAGCGCCGATTTCTGGGACAGGGCGGATGCTGTTTCGATTTTCAGTTCGCAGAAGATATCGCCCTTCGCGGCATTCTTTAAGAGTCTGGGGTATCACCTGAGAGCTTTCTTCGTCAACGGAGACAATAATCCCCGGCATAACTACAACAACCAGCCGCTTGTTCCGGCGGGCTGGATCGCTTTCATGGTGATCGGGTTCGTGATAAGCATCAAAGAGATTTTCGAAACGATCAGGCGGAAAAGGATATTCGGCCAAGACGGCGAGGAGTATGCGGTCACCAGTCTTTTCTATGTCTCCGTTCTTGCGCAAAGCATCTTCTGGGTGATGCTCATCCCCGGAGTGCTGACAATAGAGGGGATCCCTCACTCGCTCAGGATAATCGGAGTCATTCCGAGCGTATTCCTTTTCTCTGTTCTGCCGATGGAATATATTCTCAAGATATATAGGAAGATAAAGAAATCGACTGATCCGATACTCGGCAAGCAGGCCCTCAATATGATAGCGACTTTCATTTTCGGACTGATGCTTGTGGTTGTCGGCAGCGGAATAATGCAGGCATACGTATATTTCGGCATTTGGGCCAACGATCTCCGGACTCAGGACGGGTTCGAAAGGAAACTCTATCTGGCCGGCGTGCTTGTCCATGATCTTGTCCCAGGCAAGCATAACTATTTCATAACCGCCTATAACACATATATCGCCCAGGACAGGAAGTCCACCAGCTTCAAAACTACGGAATATGCGGGTTATCCGAACATAAAAAAATACGAATTCTATCATCCGCTGGATGCGCTTTCCAATGTGAATTGCGATGACGCAACGATTGTGTTTTTTGATTCGGATCAGTGGATCAGGGATCAATATCGGGCGAAATGCAACGGGACGCTCGAGACGAAGAAGTTCAGTTTCGGCAGCAACAGCAAATACACCTTCTTCGTCATGCAGAGCAAAACGGGAGAATAGGCGCCTGTTGACAACTTTTTGCGGCTAGTGTAGACTTGGTTAGTAACTGATTTTAGGGGAAAGAGGCGGGATCCTCGCTTCATTTTTTTGCAAGTATCGGAAAAATATGCTGACCATAAGATTTTCAAGGGTAGGAAAAAAGAATAAGGCTCAATTCAAGATAACTCTTCAGGAACGATCGGTTGCTCCGGGAGGGCGTCACGTCGAAATCCTGGGTTCCTATGATCCGCACCTCAAGGCTGCAGTGCTCAAGGAAGACAGGATCAAATACTGGCTGGAAAAAGGCGCGCACGCTTCCGATTCTGTATATAACCTGCTTGTCTCGAAGAAAGTCATTGAAGGAAGCAAAAGAAAAGTGAAGATGCCGAAAAAGGCAGAGGAAGTGAAAGTTGAAGAGCCTGCAACGGTTCCTGAGGTCAAGGAGGAAGCTAAGGAAGAAGTGAAAGCTGAAGCTGAGACAAAATAGATTACAATTCCATATATATTGATTCCGCAGACAATAGGCATCCATAAGACCTATCTAGGAATAAGAACGAGATTTTGTTTTTATTTGACTGCGGGAACGCAGTTTTTTTGTTTCTCTCTACGAACTACGAATTTTTACGAATATACGAATATTTTCTCGGGAGGTTAATCTTTCGGCATAGGTCGCTTATTTGACAAAGATCGGTATATTCGTAGTTTGTAGAGACTGTTACGTCAGACATTTATCATTAAACTTAATCAACATGCAAACAAGAGCGCAAAAAGAGGCCATAGTGAAGGATCTTACCGCGAAATTGAAGAACTCCAAGGCTGTCGTTTTTTCGGATTTCAAAGGTATGACAACCAAAGACATGACGATTCTTCGTCGCGAAATGCGAGCAGAGGGGCTTGATTTCGGAGTTTTCAAAAAGACCCTTATCGATATCGCTATCAAAGACGCAGGGCTTAGCATGATTGTAAATGATTTGGATGGTCAGATCGCTGTCGCTGTTTCTGGCGGCGATGAGGTAGCTGCTGCCAAGATTATCAGCAAATTCGGGAAAGCCAATGAAAATCTGAAGATCGTGGCTGGAATTTTGGGAGAAAAAGTCATTTCAAGGGATGAGGTGATTGCTCTTGCCAAGCTTCCTTCCAAGGAAGAGATGCTTGCTCAGTTTGTAAGAACGATCAATGCTCCGGTTTCGGGATTCGTCAATGCTTTGGCTGGAAACATCAGGAACCTGGTGCAGGTGCTGAAAGCCGTTTCAGATTCGAAGCAGGGCTAAGCTGTATAGTTAGCAGTTCCAGAAAAATAATCTTTGTTTTTTGCTAGGAGACCTCTGACATTTCTTATTTTTGGATTAAGGAAGAATCCTTAACCAAAAAACAAAGATTATTTTTCTGGAACATCGTATTCGTTTGCTAATAAGTAAATTCATAATAAGAAGTTAGTTAGTCAAGTAGTCAATTAGTTAATTAAGGAAGCACTTCCCATTATAACTATTCAACTATTCAACTAATTAACTAATCAATTAAAACTATGGAAGAAGAGAAGAAAGAGGTCACGGTTCCTGAGAAATTCCAGAAGCTGGTTTCTGAAATCGAAACTATGAGCGTTTTGGAACTTTCCGAATTAGTAAAGGTTTTGGAAGACAAGTTCGGTGTTTCCGCTGCTGCTCCGATGATGATGGGAGCTGCTCCTGCCGCTGCCGGAGAAGCCGCCGCTGCTGAAGAGAAGAGCGAATTCGATGTCGAAGTCGCTTCTGCTGGCGCTTCCAAGATCAACGTGATCAAGGCGGTGAGAGAGATCACCGGACTGGGGCTCAAGGATGCCAAGGATTTGGTTGACGCCGCTCCGAAGGTCATCAAGGAAAAAGTTGCTAAGGCTGAAGCTGAAGGAATGAAAAAGAAGCTTGAAGAAGCCGGTGCGACTGTCAATTTGAAATAGCTTTCAAATCTCGATACGTAAAAATCCCATTCTGTTTGGCAGAGCGGGATTTTTTTATGTCTCTTCCTCCTGTGCATAACTCCCCCCTTGCCCTTGCCAATATATATATACATATATATAATTACTGCATAAAATGAAAAACAAAAATAAGGATGTACTACGAACCGAAAAAGCATACATTCAAGAAGTTTTTTATCCTGATGATTATCGCGGTCACGCTGGCTGTGTTTTTGGTCATCGCCATCCCGCTGTTCAATAGGTACAAGGATAAAGAAGTTCCTTTTCTGGACAATAATATTTCTCCGGAAAAGAAAGCAGAGATAGAAAAAAATAACGAAGATGCTAGCAGGATGACTCAGGTTTTGAAAAATTCAAATTCGAGTGATTCTTCTGCGCAACAGGCTGATGCGCTTACTGCTCAATTGCGAAAGGCCTATGATAATAAAAACCAGTAGTTTAAAATAATCAATAAAAATATAAAAAAATGAAATCAAGATTCAAAAGAATATTCGAAAACTCCGCCTATTGGATGGGAGTAATCGTGATGGGGCTTATCGTCGGAGTGAGCATCCAATTCGCGAGAGCTTGGGTGGGACCGACTGCCGATGCTCCTAACGGTAATGTAGGAGCGCCGATCAATACCGGTATGATTATGCAGTGGAAGGACGGTCTTCTGGGCGCGCTTAGGTTTCAAACTGGAGAGAGTGTTGATAATGGCGACGGGACAGTTGAATCGAGGCTTCGTGTGATTCCTTCTGTCGCAGGCAAGGATATCGTCGGCAAAGCCCTAGTTGCCATAAACAACGATGGTGATGTGGCTTTTGCGAACTCTGGAACTAGTACCAGTGCGGCTTATACCTACATAAAATTTCCTCATCAAGGATGGATTATCAATTCTTCGGTTCAGCCCAAATGTCCAGATAGTTTCACTACGATAGCCGAATATAGCACTCCTCTATGGGGATCTTATAACGCTAGAGCCACGGTCTGTTCTTCAGTGAAAGACCCGGCAGTTTATCCGAAACTGTGTTTCTACTGGAACGGAGGGTGGCCTTCCAATTGCGCTCCGGTTTGCGACAACGGGTATGACCAGGTCGATGAATACAATTCTTACCTTGCGCAACTTGTAGGATCACAAGGATATGACGGGGATTCGAGTCATATGTATTTAGCGGGCATGCATGTAAGGATGTGCCAGAAACGATAAATTTCAGGAATGGCTGAATTTAAGTGCCCAACAAAAAAACACGGCGCAGCGCCGTGTTTTTTTGTTGGGTTGAAAAAAGACGCGTTTGTTGCTGGATTTACCCAGGGAGGTTTTATCTGCATGTCGATATGAATAATCCAGGTTTGTTAGCAACCCCGATTGGCAACTTGGGAGGCATCACTTTAATGCTGGAATCCCATGGGGTGATAGCCGGATAGCCGATGCGGATCCATTGAAACGGTTCCGATCATGAGAATACAAAGCCCCGCGCTTCATTCGAAGCAGAGAGGCTTTTCGTTCTGTGCTAATATATGGATATATGGAAGAACTCATAAACATAGCCGACGAAAAAGGAAACAGGATCGGTGAAATCGAGAAAATGGAAGCGCACATGAGAGGCGTGCTTCATGAGGCTTTTTCTATTTTCATTTTCAACGATGCTAAACAGCTCCTTCTCCAAAGGAGGGCACAGCATAAATATCATTCCGGAGGGCTTTGGACCAATACCTGCTGCAGCCATGCCCGGGTCGGCGAGGAGTTGGAATCAGCCGCGCACAGAAGGCTTGAAGAGGAGATGGGTTTCGATACGGGGCTTGAAGAAGTTGGAACTTTCATATACAAAACCGATGAGGTAGGAAATAGTCTGATTGAGCATGAATTCGACCATATATTCTTCGGGTATGCCGATAGCAATATTCTGATAGCTCCCGATCCGGATGAGGTTTCAGATTGGAAATGGATGGATGTCGATGATATCAGAAAAGATATCGCAGAAAATCCCGGAAATCATACGGCCTGGTTCAAGATGATTGTTCACAGCGAATATATGAAATTAAATAGGAAATTGCCAATAAAATCATAAGATAGTGTATAATGGAGATAAGGGTAATCAATTTCAATTAAAAAAAAGATATGGGCAAAGAACTAGAACTCACGGATCAGAATTTCGACGCAGAAGTCATGAGCGGCGACGTGCCGGTGCTGGTTGATTTTTGGGCTCCTTGGTGCGGACCGTGCCAAATGATGGGACCGGTCATTGCCGAATTGGCTGACGAGGTTGCTGATAAAGCGAAAGTGGCAAAACTGAATGTCGATGCCAATGGAATGACTGCCTCGAAATATGGCATAATGTCCATTCCGTCTCTCAAGATCTTCAAGGGCGGAAAAGTGGTCAAGGAATTCACCGGCGTGCAAGCTAAAGAAGCTCTTAAGAAGGGATTGGAGGAATTTATGTAATCGTACTAGTATTCGTCTGCTATATTGAAAAAGTTTCCAGTTATACCGGAAACTTTTTGTTAATAAACGAGTGTCTTTATATCTGCGAAAAGAAGAAATATACTGAAAAAATGATGAGCATAGCGCCGAAAAGAGCTTGGATGACGCTTGACTTGGTGCGGATGTCCATTTTCGCCCCGATATATGCCATAGGGACGACGCCGATGCCCATAGCAGCGCTTCCTGCAAGATCAATGTGTCCGAGGCTATAATGGATAAGGCAGGACGGGAGAATAGTGACAGCGACCACAGAGAGGGATGTCGCGATCGCTTCCTTGATGTTTATCTTGAAAAATATCACATAGGCCGGAATGAGGAACAGACCGCCTCCGTTGGCAAGCACGCCTGACAAGAAGCCTGCCAGTCCCGAGACGGCCGCTATTTTTCCGCCTCGGAGAATATTCTTATCAATGCCTGATTTTCTATATTCGCTCCGTTTCCTTTCGTGGATGCTTTTTGTAATGAAGGATATTCCGACGGAAAAAAGAACCACGGCAGTCAGGAGCATCAGTGTTTTTCCGGAAAATAATCCGGATGAAAGCGATCCGGCAAGGATTCCTGGCGTTCCTCCGATGATGCTGTATATGAACAGTTTACGGTTCACCAGGTGCATTTTCCAATAGGCGGCAAGGGCGATGGTGACAGTCAGAAAAGCGGTCGGAAGCGGAGTGCCGAGTGCGAGATATGGGGGAAAATGCAGGAATTCCCGAAGAAGCGGCGTGTCGATACTGCTTCCGCCGATACCGAAAAAAGCGGATATGAATCCGGTTATGGCTCCGATAGCGATTAATCCCAATGTCATCCGATATTTATTAACCGTTATATTTTTAATTATAACTCGATATCGAGCTTGCGCGCAAAGTTGATTTTTGTTGTGGAATAGAAGAGAATACATTTATCAAGCTACTCGGTATATTAAATCCATAATCCACAAAAAATGATCCGATTTTTTTCGCAGTTTCCTGAGTTGAAAGCCGTCATGTCTGAAAAGCAGGACGGTTCCATGAAGATTGTCGAGGACAAGGATGTCTGGGACCGTAACCGGGAAAACCGGGAAGCGTTTTTCGAGAAAACCGTAATCGATAGCGGTTCGGTTTTCAGCGCCGGATTGGTGCATGGCGGCAATTCAGAAATCGTCAGTCATGGCGGTCGGAAGGTTATTTCCGGAACGGATGCTTTGGCCACGAAAGAAAAAGGCATATTCCTGTCGATAACGGTGGCTGACTGCGTGCCGGTGTTTTTATTCGATCCTATAAATTCTATCATAGCCATCGCGCATGCAGGCTGGAAGGGGACTGTCGGCAACGTGTTGGAAAACACGTTGGAAAATATTTCCAAACTGGGCGGGAGTATCGAAGAGCTGCATGTGGCGCTCGGTCCGGGGATAGATGTTTGCCATTTCGAAATCAGGAAGGATGTATTGAAAGAATTTTCCGGGCACGAGGAATTTATCATGAAAAAAGAAGGAAAGATGTTCGTCGATCTCAAGGGGATAATAACGAAAAAGCTTCTTTTAGCGGGCGTTGCCGGCAGGAATATCGAGAATGACCCGGCATGCACCTATTGCAATGAAAATCTTTTTTCATATAGGCGGGACAGGGTCGGGTCGATGGTGGCAGTTATCGGGATAATGCCCGAATAGAAAAGCCCTGCGATATCATCTGATATCGCAGGGCTTTTTTGAATGTTGGGGCGGCAGGATTCGAACCTGCGCATGGGGGCTTCAAAGGCCCCTGCCTTACCGCTTGGCTACGCCCCAATTTATTGAAGCGTGAGACATAAAGATGTGCTTCACGCGGATTTTGTAAGATATCATGCGACGACCTCTCCGCCCATAAGCTCCAAAGCTGAGGATAGAAGGGAGGATTGCTCGCCTTCCTTACTGTTCTCATCCGCGTTTTCCTCGGCTGGTTTAGGCGCTAAAGACTTGTCCGTTACGATGTCTATCCTTATCTTGGACTTTAGAATACTACTAAAAACGTCTTCCACTGTCAAACGATTGGCGGGGTCAGCCAGCTTCTCGCGATAGAACTCATATGCTGTTGCACATGTGATGGTCGAGCCCTCGATTTTCATCACCTGGCAATTGGAAAGGAGGGCTGAGAGCGAGTGGTTTCTCGGGCGGATGTCGACGAGGAGCCTCTTCCAATTATTCCTGACGTCATCAATATCGGGCGCTGTTCCGCTATCAGCAAAATCTGCCGCAATTTCGTTTTCAGTTTCTTTGACGGATTCTTTCGATTTCGCGCTTTTGGAATCGTATGCAGGCGAAGGTTCTTTGATGATGTTATCAGTCTTTTCTTTTTTTGTTTCCTGTGTTTTGTATTCTTTCTTTTCTTCACGGGCGGGAGCGGGGAAAGTGCGGGTTGCTTTAATGAAAGCGATTTCCAAGGCCAGCTGCGGAATGAGGAACGCGGATATTTTTCCTTGCGCTTCAAGGATCAGGTTGATGATCTCGATGATTTTCGGAAGCTCGCTTTTTTGGGCGACCTTGATCATGATTTCCAATTGTTCGCTTGTCATTTTTCTCTTTAAGCCCTGCCCGAGGCTTTCATCGACCAGAAGCAGCATGAGTTCGCGCATATATGTCAGAAGGGATTTGGCGAACGTGGTCAGGTCATATCCGTCGGCGACCATCTTGTTGAGATCCGCGATAGCCCCAGTGGTGTCATTTTCGATCAATTTCCTGGCAATCATTGAAACGAACTCCCGGTCGGTCGTTCCGAGAATTTCTTTCACTTCTTTGGCGGTCACATTCTTGTCTTCAAGCGAAATGATCTGTCCCAGCAGGCTTTCCGCATCGCGCATGCCGCCTTCGGCTGAAATGGCGATCATCTCAAGAGCTTCCTTCTCAATCGTGACGCCTTCCTTCGTTGAGATGGCAGATAGCTTTTCGATGATGTCGTCGATCGGAAGTCGGGTGAAATCGAAACGCTGGCAGCGGGAAATGATCGTTTCCGGAACCTTGTGGATTTCGGTTGTTGCCAGGATGAAAATGACGTGAGAGGGCGGTTCTTCAAGGGTTTTGAGAAGAGCATTGAAGGCGCCGCCGGAAAGCATGTGAACTTCATCGATGATATATACTTTGTAGCGAAGCGATGTTGGAGGAAGGGAAACTGTTTCGCGAAGCTCGCGGATATTGTCTACGCCGGTGTTAGACGCGGCGTCTATTTCGATGATGTCCAGAGATTGTCCGTCAGCTATGCTTTTGCATGATTTGCATTCAAGGCAGGCGTCCGCCTTCGCTTCGCTTCGGCGGATGCTCGCTTCAGCATCAGCTCCTTCGTCGCTGGCTGAAGCGGCACAGTTGACTGCTTTGGCGAATATCCTGGCGATGGATGTCTTTCCGGTTCCGCGCGGTCCGGTGAAGAGATAGGCATGGCCGATGCGGCCGTTCCTGATTGAGTTTCCGAGAGTTCTCACGATATGGGCCTGCCCGATGACCTCGGAGAAATTCTTGGGGCGGTATTTTCTGTATAGGGTGTTTGACATCATTTTTTCCTTAAAATTCAAAGCGCCGCTTAGGCACTTTCAAAGTCTATTATACATCAAAATATGGGAAACAAAAAACTCCCCGAAAGGGGAGTCGTGCGGCTGTTTTTTTATCTCTTGAAAACCAGGAATTTGTATCCGATGAAGTTCCAAAGGAGCCCGGCAACAGAGCCGGAGGCGGCTCCGATGAGCCCCCATTGGTCGGACGAGAGTGCCGTGATGGAATGCCCGACGCCGAAGACGAGAGAAGCGACCACGACATTGATGATGAATCCGATGATGCTGACGATGAAGAATTTCGCGAATTCGGATGTCTGGGAATCTCCTTCCTTATGGAATGTCCAGTATTTGTTCCAATAGTAGCTGTTCACATTGGAGATGATAAAGGAAACTGATTTGTATATGGAATAGAAGGTTATCGCGAAGCCGATGCTCAGAATGATGTCGGAAGCCTTGATGCCTAGATATTGCCTGAAAGCGAATGTGAGCATGGCGAGGACTCCGAGATCGACCAGGGCGTTCATGATGCCGGTCACGAAGAACTTCGCGAACTGCCAAAGGAAAACCAATCTCTTGCTGAGGAGATGCGCGACATACAGTCCGAACGGCGTGCCGATAATGAAAAAAGGTACTAGCCAGATATTGATTGTTTCATAAAGATCCGGTTTCGCGGCTTTCAGGACCGGCATGGCGAGAAGACCGATGATGGCTCCGGCAACCGTGCTGAAGGCGGTATCTTTCTTTGTCATTACGACAGCCGCAGGCTGCGTTCCAGTCTGTTCCATATATGTTTTTTGTTTTTTTTCGAGGCTTGTTATTGTGCCTCGGGTTTGCTTATAGTTCCTTGTCCTGGTTATTTTCTCCCAGCTCTTTCTTGAGTTCCTCAAGATCAGGAGTCCACTCGTCGATAATGGACATGTTATCCTTTTCTTGTTCTGATATCCCATCGCTGGTTGAAACCGGTCCTATTTCCGTCGGATCGTTTTTCTTTTGGCTGTCGCTCAGGATATCGTCGATATCCCTGGGCTGTTCCGGTTTTGCGAATGGCTTTTGCGAATCGCTGAAACTTCTTTGCAATACGTTCTCGATAGCTCCCCAATCGGAATCTATGTCGCGAGGAACCACCAAAGTCACCTCGTCTCCGGGTTCCACTTTGAAATAGGTTATGGAAGCTAGCAGCACTTTATATGCCCGTCCTTCGGCGGCTATGAAATAGTTTCCGCCGGCGTCCTGGTTGGCTGTCCCGATGAGGATCCTTCTGGCGGCCGGGCTTATCTGCTTATAGATGAATGACCCGTCTTCCGTTATGGTGAGCTTGAGCATATCGCCCTCGACCAGTTTGGATTTCGACGCGTAGTTGGCCGGAACGGGATATTGTTTGCCGTCGCTCCCTAGCATTATCTGACCGTCGAAGGTCCCTTCGACTATCCGGCCTCCGTTCTCGTCGTCTTCGGTTTTCTTTTTCCTGCCGACTTTCTTCTTTCCTTCAAGCTGCAAGAGCATCGCTTTTGCCCCCTGAAGAGTCTTTTCGGCGTTATAGATCATTTCCCTAAGTGCTTTGATTTTCTTTTCACTTTGGTTGTTGTTTTGCTCGTCCATCTTTGTTTCTCCAAAAGCGAATTTTGGAATATTTAGCGAATTGTGTGTTTATTTTTGAGAGTTTTTCCTCTTCAATTGAATTATACAATTGATTCAATTGATAGGCAAGCCTCACGTTGCAATCCGTAATCATAATACGAGCAAGTATCGCGATCCGGTTCATTTGTTGAGAAGTTGTTGATAACTTTTTGCTGGGTGGCTTATTAGAGCCACATGTCTTGGAATATTTCTGGGGTTGCCTGGTGTTGACCTTTGTATCCTGGTGGTTTAGAATAGATTTATGTTACACAGAAGTGGAGATTAGTGGGGAATAAGCAGAAAGTAATCCATCAAGAACGCGCAATGTTCATCGGAGAATACCAGCATTCGATAGATCCTAAGAAAAGATTGGCAGTGCCGATAAAATTCCGCGCGGAGCTGGAGAACAAAGTCGTGGTGACGAGGGGGTTGGACAAATGCCTTTTCATCTATCCGGTCAGGGTTTGGAACGAATTGGCGGATAAGCTGGGAGCGCTTCCGATGGGGGAGTCGGCAACGAGAAGCTTTATCCGTCTCATGCTCTCAGGAGCGATCGATGTGGAAGTCGATAAACAAGGCAGGATACTTATTCCTGACTATCTGAAAGAATATGCCGGATTAGATAAGAATGTCGTGATTGCTGGAATATATAACCGGTTGGAAATCTGGGATGAAGGAAAATGGAACGAATACAAAGTGGATGCCGAAAAGAACAGCGATGAAATAGCTGAGCAGTTAGGGAAGCTGGGGGTTTATTAAAAATTGCATACTTATGACCGTCCATATTTCCGTATTGCCGGAAGAGAGCATTGAAAATCTGAATATCAAAGAGGGTTCTGTCGTGGTCGACGCGACGCTGGGCGGCGGAGGACATTCGCTTTCCATATTGGAAAAAATAGGTGACAAAGGAAAGCTGATCGCGATCGATGTCGATGAGGATGCTATAGGCAAGTTCAAGTCAGAACTTGAAAATAAGAAAATAGAAGCTGAAGGGAGAGTTTTTCTGATAAGGGATAATTTCAAGAATATCGGGAGTATTTTGGATAGTTTGAAGATAGGGAAAGTCGACGCTATTCTGGCGGATCTCGGATATTCGTCCGATCAGTTGGAAAACGCTCAAAGGGGAATGAGCTTTCTGTCTGACGCGCCTCTGGATATGCGTCTTGATCGGGATAATGGACTCAGCGCTGAAAAGGTCGTCAATGAATATTCGGAGGCTGAGTTGGAAAGGGTTTTTCGTGAATACGGCGAAGAGAAATTTTCCAGGCGCATCGCCAAGGGCATATTGGAAGCGCGGAAAAAGAAAAGGATCGGGACAACCCTGGAGTTGGCCGGGATCATTGAAAAGAATGTTCCGTCCGCGTATGCTCATGGGCACATCCACCCAGCCACGAGAGTTTTTCAGGCCATACGCATCGAAGTCAATAATGAATTGGAAAATCTGAAGATATTTTTGGATAGTGCGATAGGAAGGCTCAATGAGGGCGGAAGGATCGGAGTGATCTCTTTCCATTCCCTTGAGGATAGGATCATCAAGGAAGGCTTCAAGGAAAATGCGGGGGGATGCATTTGTCCGGATTCAGTCCTTTTGGAGGGATTGCAGAAGGAATACCTTTCGGCCGTCGAGCAGAATGATCCGTCTGCTGAGCGTCTCGAGAAGGATCTCAGGAAAGGCTTCGCGGATTCATCTCATTGCGTGTGCGGGAGAGTCCGGAAAATAAAGATAATCACGAAAAAGCCTATCGTTCCGGGAGAGGATGAAACCAGGAAGAATCCCAGATCGAGAAGCGCGAAACTGAGAGTAGCAGAGAAAATATAAATTTATTCAAGCGGGGGGGCGATAAGTCGATGTCGAAGGTATTGGTCATAAACTATAGGGGATCCGGAGATTATCTTGGATATGCCAGGATGAAGGCGGCGAAAAAAAGCGAAAACTGCTTCTGCTCTTTGCTTGCGGGTTCCAGCCAGAAGAAAGAGGCGAAAAAGTCTTCAGGAGAGAAAGGGGGTGCTAAGATAAGCCTGCTCGGTGCCGGTTCTTTCATGCTGGTGTTCGTTGCCTGCACGGCTGCTTTCTATCTGTTCCAAGTGAACGAATTGGCCAACAAGGGATATGAAATAAGGGATTTGGAAAAGAATATCCAGATGCTTGAAAAAGAAAACAAGAGCATGCAGATAAGGGAGGTGGAACTTACGTCGATGTATTCGATCGAAAAAGCTACTGAAAATCTGGGCCTGGTGAATTCGACCGCGGCTTCCTATGTGGCTATGAGCGCAACGGTAGCGATGAAATAAAAACATATTCTTACTGATATGGGCAAGGATTCGAAAAGGAAATCCGGGAAAAAGTCGGAGTCTTTCGGAAGGCCGAAAGCGTCTCCGTCCAATCGAAGGATCCGCATCCTGGCCCTCTTTGTTTTTTTTGCCGCTGTTTCGATATGCTTGAAGCTTTATTTCCTTCAAGTGAAAGCATACGGGTATTATAGCGAGCTTGCGGACAACCAGCATTCCGTTCTCAAGAACCTTTTTCCCAAAAGGGGGGAGATTTTCCTGAAAGACCATGACGGGTTGCGTCCGGTCGCGGTGAACAAGGAAACCAAGATGGCATATGCCATCCCGAGAGAGATCGAGGATCCCAGGGGTGTCGCCGCGCCGCTGTCTTCAGCTCTCGGGCTTGATAGGAACGATTTGGAAGAAAGGCTGTCTCGGCCTGATGACATGTATGAACCGCTGAAGCACAGGCTGAGCGATGAGGAAATAGCGGCGGTCAATGATTTGAAGCTTCCCGGCATCCATTTGGCGGACGAGTCATACCGCTATTATCCGGCCAGCGAACTGGCTGCCCATGTCCTGGGCTTTGTCGGCTGGAAAGACAATCAGCTTGGAGGAAGATATGGCGCGGAACTTTCTTTCGAAGACCGCCTCCGCGGCGAAGCGGGGCATCTTGTTCAGAAGGGTGATAATTCCGGAGGCTGGATCGCGACAAAAAACAAGGATGTGACCAGCGCCAAGGATGGGGATAATCTCGTCCTCACTATCGATGACATCATCCAATATGAGACGGAGAAGATATTGAAAGCCTCGGTTGAGAAATTCGAAGCTGATCGCGGAACCATAATCGTCATGGATCCGCCGACCGGCAAGATACTGGCCATGGCCAATTATCCGACGTTCAACCCGAACGAATACGGAAAAACGGAAGACATGGATGCTTTCCGCAATCTGGCGATAAGCGATGCCTATGAGCCGGGGAGCATTTTCAAGGCCTTCACGCTGGCAGCGGCGCTGGATGACGGAAAGATAAGCCCGGACACCACATATACTGACACCGGAACGGTCAATGAAGCGGGATACGCGATCAAGAATTCTGATTTCAAGGCTAACGGAGTCCAGACCATGACGCAGGTTTTGGAAAAATCGCTCAATACGGGAGTCATCTTCGCGGAAAAACTGGTTGGGAACAAGGATTTCGCCGATTATGTCAGAAGGTTCGGATTCGGAGCGGAGACCGATGTCGACCTTTTCGGAGAGGCGGAGGGCAATATCAACAACCTGAAGGATTTGAAAAGCAATATCCAATTCTTCACTTCAGCCTTCGGTCAGGGGATTACGGCGACGCCGATCCAGCTGGCGGCCGCATACAACGCCATTGCCAACGGCGGAGTGCTCGTGAAGCCGCAGATAGTCGACAGGTTCATCCATCCGGACGGGAGCGAAGAGACTGTTCCTGCTCAAGAAGTGAGAAGGGTCATTTCACAGCAAGCCGATGCCGAAATCGCGCAGATGCTTCGCTCGGTGGTGACCGATGGGCATGGCAAAAGGGCCGATGTGCCAGGATACCTGGTTGGCGGAAAGACTGGAACGGCTCAGGTCGCGAGCAATGATTCCAAGGGATACGCGGATGGCAAGAGTATCGGTTCATTCGCTGGCTTTGCGCCCATCAACAATCCGAAATATACTGTCTTGGTGCGCTTGGATGATCCGAAGAATGTCGAGTGGGCGGAATCGAGCGCGGCGCCTACTTTCGGTGAGCTTATGGCGTTTCTTCTGAAATACGGACGGGTTGAGCCGACCGAGAGCTATACTCAGAAGAATCTGGATGATTTCAACGCGACGCACACGCTCAAGGATTATTTCGCTGACAAAGAGAAAGAGGAAGACAAGAAGAATACGGATGGGCAGGATAACAATTCCAGCTCTTCGGATTCCGCTGCCGCGGATAAGAGATAGATGCTATGATGATAATATGCGGGCGTTCATGTTCGCCTCACTCGTTCAGTTGTCATATGCAAATGCATAAGTCATAAAGATACAGGATATGCCGGAAGAAAAATCGAAAAAGAAAATCATGCTGGAACGGATCCTCCGATTCATGGCTTCTCAGATAGTCAAGAAATACAATCCTCGGATCGTCGCGATAACCGGTTCGGTCGGGAAGACTTCAACGAAAGAAGCTGTTTTCTCCGTTCTTTCCCCGCACTTCCGCGTCAGGAAGAATGAGAAGAATTATAACAATGAAATCGGGCTGCCTTTGACCGTCATCGGTTCTGAAACGGGCGGAAAATCGCTTTTGAAATGGATGGGCGTCTTCTTGAAATGGGCGCTGATCATGCTTTGGCCGGTGGAATATCCGGAGATATTGGTTTTGGAAATGGGGGCTGACAGGAAAGGGGATATCGCCTATCTGACAGGATTCATGAAGCCGGCCATCTCTGTTTTGACGGAAGTGTCCGCCAGCCATCTGGAGCATTTCAAGACTATCGGCGCGGTTCTCAAGGAGAAGGCGACTATACTCAAAGCCCTCGAAGAAAAGGATCTGGCTATTCTCAACGCGGACAACGTTCAGATCGCGAAGATCCTTTCCAAGCCCAAGCAGTACGGGATAAGATCGAACATATTGTCATATGGTTTTTCTGATCAGGCCGATGTGAAGGCTGCCGATGTTTTTTATGGATATTCGGATATGGAAAAAGAAGGCGATATGGCAAGCAATGATATGCGAGGGCTCAGTTTCAAGCTGACATACAAGGGAACCACTCTGCCGGTGAGGCTTAACAATATCCTGGCAAAGCATAATATATATGCTGCCATGGCCGGGATTTCAGTCGGTCTGGGCTTCGAACTCAATCTTGTCGATATCGCTGCCAGCCTTGAGAATTTCTCCTTGCCGCCGGGGCGGATGAGCCTTATCGCTGGCATGAAAGAATCGCATATCATAGACGATACATATAATGCTTCGGTGGTGTCGACCAAAGCAGCGCTAGACGTTTTAGGCGAGATGGGCGGCGCGAGAAAGATCGCGGTGCTTGGCGATATGCTGGAGCTGGGCACGGAAACCGAAGCTGGCCACGCGGAAGTAGCTGATAAGTTCTTGGAAATCAAAGGGGATATCTTCATCGGAGTCGGAACCAGGATGCTGTTCGCGGTTGAAGAACTGAAAAAAAGAAAATTCAAGGAGGGCAATCTCTATCATTTCCGAAGCCCGATGGAGGCGGCTGCGAAACTGGAAGAAATCATCGGGAAAGGGGACATTGTCCTTGTGAAAGGCTCTCAGGGGCTTCGCATGGAGAAAGTGGTTGAGGAAGCGATGCTTGAGCCGTATAAAGCCAAGGATCTTCTTTGCCGCCAGAACAAGGCCTGGAAAAATGAGCCCTGGAGCGCGGTTTGATGGATATTATGCAAATAGAGCATTTTAGGCGTGTTTTATATGTTTACTTTTTCCCTCCCCAACGCTATACTTCTAGATAGGCTGGTATTTTCCAGGCCTAATTCTTAATACATAAAACCATGACTGCTATTTTGGAAAGCCTGTTCGGTTCGAAAGAGAGAGCGCGGCTTATCAGGTTTTTCCTGCAAAATCCCGATTGCGCGTATGATTATTTGGAAGTTTCCAGGAGGAATATGCTTAAAGGCCCGAAACTGAAGAGGGAGATCGAAAACCTGTCCAAGATGAAGTTCATTTTGAAGCGTTCAAATAAGGGAAAGCCGGTTTATCAGCTCAACCAGAGTTTCGAATTCTATCCGGAACTCAAGAGCTTGGTCGCGAAATCCAACGTTTCTCCTCATTGCCTGAGCCTCAACAGGATTCCCAAGATAGGCAATATCAAGCTCGCCATGGTAAGCGGTGTTTTCATAAACTATTCCAAGAGCAAGGCCGACATGATCATCGTCGGGGAAGCTGTCAGCAAAGCCCGGCTCAATTCGCTCATGAAATCGCTTGAGGCGGAAATCGGAAAAGAGATCACTTTTGTCCTCATGAGCCTTGAGGAATTCAAATACCGCCTCAACATGCTGGACAAGTTCGTCTTGGAGTTTCTTGAAGGACCGAATGAGGAGATAATAAACAAGATAACCGGGCTCAAGCAGTTCATCGCTAAGCGGAAGATGTAATCCTCGATATTTTTATGCTATATATTTTTTTCGGTCTGATTCTTGTTGTTGCCGCTCTTTTGCTGTGGATGGTCATCGATCTTCGCAAGAGGCTTGAAACAGGGAAAGACGGTGAGAAAATGGCAGTCGTTCTCGAGAGGCTGGAGCGCCTGTCTTGGGACAACAAGGAACTGCGCAAATCGGTGGATGTGAAACTCTCAGAAACTCATCGTGCGACTCAGGAGAATTCAAGCAGCATCATGCGCACCGTTCAGGGGATTACCGGGCAATCAGCCAAGCAGATCGCGGACGTGGTGGCCGGGCTCACCAAGCTTGAAGAAACCAACAAGCAGGTGATCAACTTTTCGGCTCAATTGCAGAACCTGCAGGACATATTGAAGAATCCGAAACAAAGAGGTGTCCTGGGCGAGTATTTCCTTGAGGAAACATTGAAGAACGTCCTTCCTCCGAATTCCTATCAGATGCAATACAAGTTCAAAGACGGAACCATTGTCGATGCCGTCGTTTTCGTGCAGGAAAAAGTGGTGCCGATCGATTCCAAGTTCTCTTTGGAAAACTATGAAAGGATATTGAATTCGCGCGAAGCGGAAGAGCGCGAGAAATTAGAAAAAAGTTTCAAGCAGGATCTTAAGAACCGTATCGATGAAACTTCGAAATATATAAAGCCGTCCGAGGGGACGATGGATTTCGCTTTCATGTTCATTCCGTCAGAAGCCATATATTATGATCTTCTGGTCAATAAGGTCGGTGCGGTTCAGGTGAACACGCGGGACCTTATCGAGTATGCTTTTTGCGAGAAGAAAGTCATCATAGTCTCCCCGACTTCTTTCCTGGCCTATCTTCAGACGGTCCTTCAGGGGCTGCGCGCCCTTCAGATCGAGGAATCGGCCAAGCAGATAAGGATTGACGTGGAAAAACTCAAGAAGCACGTCATGTCATATAGCGATCTGATGAAGAAGATGGGCGGAAGCCTTTCTACCACCGTGAGCCACTATAACAATACCTTCAAGGAGCTCGGCAAGATCGACAAGGATGTCGCCAAGATATCGGAAGGAGAGAGGACAGTCGAAACGCTATCGATAGAGAAGCCGTCTTTGGATTAGAGACGGATTTACTCTTATCCATGTCTGATTTGATATGGCAATCGGCTAGCATAGGCAGACGCGCGCGATTTATATGTAAAAACACCGAATATGTTTTCCGGCATTCCATTCAAGAATTTGAATCCCTTGGGCTTTTTCACTAAGATAAAGCTTTTTTTCAAAGAAGAATATTTCAAGAGCCCCGTTGCCAAATGGCTCGTCATTTCGGGACTGGTCGCGAATCTGGCCGATTGGCTGGCGCTGCGCCTCTTTTTGCGCCCAGTGACCGATACGGTCATCATCCACTACAACGTATATTTCGGAGTCGATATGATCGGAGATCCGGATCAGGCCTATTGGCTGCCGACTATCGGGCTTATCCTGTTTTCGATAAACTTCTTGTTTTCTATATATTTTTATGCTAAGAAGGAAAGAATCGCGACGCATATCCTGCTTATGGCAAGCCTCATGATACAACTGAGCCTCATGGTCGCGATAGCTAGCGTTATCATAATAAACTATTAGCCTTATGGCTTATCTGCGGGTTTTTTAAAGCCGCGTAAGCCCGGAATACTGCCAGTATGGATAAGTTCTATTTTCCGAATCCGAAAACTACGGACCCTAAAGAGAGGAGAGTGCAGCGCATCCTTGAAATAATTCCCGGAGTGCTCACCTGGGCTACGCTTGTCGGGATGATCGTCCTTTCATTCCTTTTGCCGGTGTGGGTCGCGACTTTCATTATCGTGTTCGACGTGTATTGGATATTGCGCACCATCTATGTCGCTTATTATTCTGTTGAAGGATACAACAAGCTGAAAGAAGGCAAAAAGATCAACTGGTGGGACAGATGCCAGAATATTTCCAATCCTTCCAGATATGCCGAAATGCTGGAAGAGAAAATCGCAAGGCTGAAATCCAGCTTGAAGGAAAAAGGACTGATGAAACGGAAAGAGGTGCGTATTTTGAAAAATGAAATGGCGAGGGAGGAAAAATATCTGGGCGAAGTCAGGGAGCTTGAAAAGATAAAAGGCCAGATTTTGGACTGGAGAGAGATTGTCCATGTGGTCATGCTTCCGACTGCCACTGAACCGGCAGATGTCATAGAGCCGGCCATCCAGGCTGTTGCTGACGCTAATTTTCCCAACGAACAGATCATAATCCTCTTGGCTACCGAAGAGAGGGAGAACGAAGAAAGACGGCTTGAGAAAGTCAATCATCTCAGAAGCAAATTCGATGGTGTTTTCAGGGATTTCATTGTCACGACCCATAAGGTCAAGGATGATGAGATGAAAGCCAAAGGATCCAACGCGACTTTCGCAGCACATGAACTGGCGGAATATCTCAACGAGAGGAATATCGATTTCAAACGGGTCATATTCTCGAATTTCGATTGCGACAGCGTGGCGCATCCGGAATATTTCGCCGCGCTCACCTATGAATACATAACTGATCCCAAGAGGCTGCAGAGGAGCTATCAGCCGCTCCCGATGTATCACAACAACCTTTGGGACACCAACGCTTTCGTGCGCGTTATCGTCACCGGATCGAGCTTCTGGCATATCTTCCAAAGCACCCGCATCGAGGGCATGGTGACGTTCTCATCGCATAGCGAGCCTTTCGACACCCTCTACCGGGTCGATTTCTGGCCGCTCAACATGATAAGCGAGGACTCGATCATCTATTGGAAGTGCTTTTCTTATTATAATGGCGACTACAAAGTGAAGCCGATCTATTTGCCGATTTCGTTGGATGCGGTTTTGGCGGAAACATATTGGAAAACCATCAAGAACCAGTACAAGCAGAAAAGGCGCTGGGCTTATGGAATCGAAAATTTTTCAGTGATCATGCGCGCGATAGTGCCCAACAAGAAGATATCCTTCGGCAAGAAATTCGGCATAGCTTTCGAGATGCTCGAAGGCCATCATTCCTGGGCGACGTCGTCGATCATCCTGGCGGCTCTCGGATGGCTCCCTCTCATCCTGGGAGGCGAGGAATTCAACCAGAGCGTCCTTGCGCACAACCTGCCTTTCATCACCCGGTATCTGATGATGATCGCCATGACGGGACTGGCAGTATCGATGTCGCTGAGCTTCCTTCTCCTGCCGCCGCGTCCCGCGAGATATTCCGCTTGGAGGAATCTTCATATGCTCTTGCAATGGGTCCTGGTGCCGGTAATATCGCCGCTTCTCGGTTCTCTTCCGGCCATCGATTCGCAAACGAGGCTGATGCTCGGAAAATATTTCGGCGAATTCTGGGTCACGGACAAAATCAGGAAAAAATAGCACAGGACTTGCGTATTTGCCTCAAAAACCTTTCAAATCGCGAGGCTGTGCGGAACTCGTCCGGGTTATATACGGGTTCGGTCTCGACTCTCCAGAAACTGCTTTCTGTTTCTGGCTAAGAAAAAGGTTTTTTCAGCAAACGCGTAAGTCCTAAAGCAAATTAGCAAAAAAGCATGGACAAATATATCCTTCCTTTCATCGAAGCTTTTTTCGTCACCATATTCTTCATATATATCTCGATATATTTCGCGAAAAAGATATCGTGGCTGGGAAGGAACGCTTCCAGACATATTCATAACAAGGCTGCATATCGTGTCGGGGGAATAGCGATGGCCTTGTCGTTCGTGCTGGTTCTGATTTTCAACAAGGATCTTGTCATGACTCCGGAACTCCTGGGTTTCATTGTCGGCTCGCTTCTGCTTGTCGGAGTGGGCGTGTGGGATGATATAAAGGAGATTTTTTGGAAGCTGCAGCTTTGTTTCCAGGTCGCAGCGGCTTGTCTCGTGTTCATTCTTGGGGTGAGGATATATTATATTTCAAATCCGTTTACGGGAGGAATAATCAATCTTGATCTTGGCTATACGGTTCTTGTCTCTATTTTTCTTGTCATATTCTGGATTCTTCTGGTGGTCAATGCGATCAATTGGGCAGACGGCATAGACGGGCTGTCCGGAGGCGTTGCGCTGATTTCCATCATGGCTATCTTCTTCCTGACTTTCAAACCGGAGGTTAATCAGCCGCCAGTAGCCATAATATCAAGTATTTTAGCGGGAAGCGTATTCGGATTTTTGGTGTTCAACTTCAATCCGGCCAGGATCCTTGCGGGGACGTCAGGCGCTATGTTCATGGGATTTTCCTTGGCGACCCTTTCTATATTTTCCGGAACCAAAATAGCGACTGCCATCCTCGTCCTGGCCATACCTATCATAGATTTCATTTGGGTGATCGGGGACAGGATAAGGCGCAAAAAATCGATTTTCAGGCCCGACAAGAATCATTTGCATCATAAGCTGCTTGAAATCGGCTGGTCGCAGAAGAAAATAGCCGTTATCTATTATTCGATCACGCTCGCCGTTTCGATAATAGCCTTGAATACCAGAGCGGTCGGGAAAAGCCTGACTCTTTTTTCTGCGGTTCTTCTGATGTTTTTTGCCTATCTTCTGATAGACAGGTCGCTTCGTTTTTCCAAAGGGAAGGAATAGAGAAGATTTCTATGGATCTTGCGAATATGCAAAGTTCCGCATAAAAAGAAAAATCCGTCCAGCTTGCGCGGGACGGATTTTTCTTTTTATGAAAAAGTAGTGATATACTTGTTTCGTTTGCCTGCCTTAGCCGAAGCTACGCTGGACGAGTCCGCCTTCGTCCCGCTTAGCGGGACTACGGCGGACAAGGAAAGAACATGCAATTGTTGTTTTTTAGGATAGTGACGGTACTCTTACTGCGTATTTGTGAAGGTTTTTCAGTTGCGCCGCGTTGAGATTCTTTGATTTTGAAATCGCATCTCCTATGAGGCTCTTGGAAAATTCTACCGAGCTTCCGATGTTCACCTTTCCAGTTCCGACATTCTTCCTCATGTAATCTTCGATGTATATCTTGTGTTCGGCCGTCAGGGTCGAATCAGGATTCTTTTCCAGATAATCAGCTAGGGCTCTTCTGGCAAGCTTGGTCGTTCCATCGCCTTTTCCGGCTGTTTCTATGAACGAGCTGTCGGTTTCCTTGCTTGTTCCGGCGGCAACGCTGCTAGCAACGCTGTTCTTCTGCTGGACGGCCTGATCTTTGGATTGGCTGTCAGCCCGTGCCTGGTTGTCCGATGTTGAAGCGTCGGAGTCTCCTGATATGGCTTCGCTCAGAACGTCATTCTTGGCGGCTGATTCGTCATTCGCAGGAGCCATCGATCTGTTCGAATAGGAATAGATTCCTCCAGCGATAAGGACTACGATGATTATGCTCACGATGATTCTCAGGTTGTCCTGAAACCATTGCTTCATGCTTGCTGGCTCAGCCTGTTCGGTCTCGTTTTTCTCAGTCGTTTCTTCGTTTGTTTCTTGGTCAAATTCCATAATTTCACCTTCCTTTCTATTTTAATTATTATTTCCGCCAAATGCACCGGATTTATTATCGGTGCAAGTAAGGACCCCCGGCGGAAGTGTTTTTTAATGTGCTTTCGTTGAAGCCGAAGCGCATAGCGCCTCTTTTATTCCTTATATTCAATTCTAGCTCATCCGTTTATGCCGTCAACTAGACAATTTTGGCAGTTCAGGGTGTTATATCGGGCAATAATCGTCAGAATTAAGAGCTGCAGGAGGACTCTTTGCGTGCCGATGCGCTACCTGAAAATTTCAGTTGGTTATGTTTGTCGATCATAGAAATATTTTAAAGCGATAGCCGAATAGAAATTTATCGTTGTTCATTTTTCCTGTTCTTTATTTCGAAAAACAAAAAAATAATTTATTCATGATGCATGAAGCGCTGATTATGAAAGATAAAAGATGATTTTTTTTCATTCGAAAAAATATTTATCATAAAAAAACAAAAAAATATTCCTGTGGATAACTTTTCTCTATTGCAAATAAAATTATATGTTATATAATTCACATGTGGAAAATTATTTTTTAAATTTAAAAAATAATTTCTGCAAAAAACAAAGGTCGAAACAAAAAGAAAATTGGAGAGAATAATTTCCAAGGAATTAGAAAATAAAAATAGAAAGGACGGTGATAAAAAATGGCAAAGAAAAAAGTAGCTAAGAAAGCTGTGAAGAAAGTAGCCAAGAAAAAGGTTGCTAAGAAAGCCGTGAAAAAAGTTGCTAAGAAAAAAGTAGCTAAGAAGGCCGTGAAGAAGGTTGCTAAGAAGAAAGTGGCTAAGAAAAAGAAATAGTTTTCAACGAAAGCGTTCCGATCGTGGAACAAGCAAACTTAAGAAATAAAGATAGCTTAAGTTTTCCATACGGGTGCCGGTGCACCGGTGTCATGTATAAAGCAAAAAACCGCTAACATGCGGTTTTTTGCTTTATACGGGGCTATTTTCAAATAATATCGATCACGCACATCCGCCATCTGCCGGACAGGTCTTTCCTGAATCCGGTTTTCACTCCGGGAAGGATCTCTTTTATGATTTCCAAGAGCTTCTGCTTCTGTTCCGGGCTTATTTCCAGAATCGCGCAGGATATGCTTCCGTTTTTTCTGCCGTTTATCTTTCTGATCTGCTCAAGGAGCCTTTCATAGTGAGACAATCCAGAGCGTGCGCTGTAGAGGGCGCTTTTCGGTTCGAATATTTTCACATCCGGCATCGTTGCGGAATATATTTCTTTCGAGAGGTAGGGGAGATTGGCAACTATTATTGAATTTGGAATTTTGAATTTGGAATTTTGAATGAATTCATTCAGCAAATCGCTCTTTATGAATTTTATTTTCTTGTCGACATCATTTTTTTTCGCGTTATGCTTAGCAACTCTCAATGCTTCTTCGCTTATGTCGACGGCGAACAAGCTCGTCTTTTCTTTCAGAAGTTCGCTGTCCTTGATTCCGCGCGCGATAGATATGGCGATGTTGCCTGACCCGGTTCCGACATCAATGACGGACATGGATTCATGTTTGTCTCCTTTTATTCTTTCAAGCGCCATCTCGACCATCATTTCGGTTTCGGGACGGGGGATGAGGGTGTGGCGGTTCACTTTGAAGTCCGATCCATAGAATTCCTTGTGTCCGAGGATATACGCGATCGGCTTATGTTCCATCCTTCTTGCAGCGAATCTTGCGAATTTTCCATAATCTTTCCGACTGAGTTCATATTCCGGGTGCGCCAGCACGAATTCCCGTGATCGGGCAATCGCGGCAGCCAAAAGAAGCTCGAGATCAAGCGATTCGAGTTCTTGCTGGTATTTTTTGATGACGGATTGAATGATCATGGTTATAAAAATACTCCCTTTTTCATTCCGGGAGTATGGTTATGATATTCAGTTTGTTTTCTTAGGCTTTCCCGAGTTTCAGCTTGGTGTCTTCTTCTTGGAGCATCGAGATAATCGGGTCGATGTTTCCATCGAGGATCCCTTGGATATTGCTCCAGCTTTCCTTGATGCGGTGATCGGTGATGCGGTCCTGCGGGAAGTTGTATGTCCTGATTTTCTCGCTTCGGTCTCCGGTTCCGATCTGGGAGCGTCTAGCGTCTCCGAGCTCCTTGGATTTCTTCTCTTCTTCGATTTGGAGCAGCCTGGAGCGCAGCACCTTCATGGCTTTGTCCTTGTTTTTCATCTGGGACTTCTCATCCTGGCATGACACGATGAGTCCGGTCGGGACATGGGTGATGCGAACGGCTGATTTGGTCGTGTTGACGGACTGGCCGCCAGGTCCGGATGAGCAGAAAGTGTCGATCCTAAGGTCATTGAGGTCGATCTTGAAATCCAGTTCTTCTGCTTCAGGGAGAACCGCCACTGTCGCGGTCGAGGTGTGGATGCGGCCGTTCTTCTCGGTTTCCGGGATCCGCTGCACGCGGTGCACGCCGGATTCATATTTCATCTTGCCATAGGCTCCGGCTCCGTTGATTTCGAAAACGACTTCCTTGAATCCGCCGATGCCGATCTGGTTGGAATTGAGCATGACAGTGTTCCAGCGGTTCTTTTCGGCATATCTGGAATACATCCGGAAAAGATCTCCAGCGAACAAGGCGGATTCGTCCCCGCCGGCTCCGGCGCGGATCTCGACGATGATGTTCTTGTCGTCGTTCGGGTCTTTCGGAAGAAGCATGAATTCGATTTCTTTCTCGAGATTTTCTTTTCTTTCTGCAAGCTCGATGTTCTCATCCATTGCCATCTGCTTCATTTCTGGTTCTTCTTCCGCGTTGATGATTTCGGCGTTCTGTTTCATATCCAGCTGGACTTTCTCATATTCATTGATGAGCGTCATTATTCCCTCCAGTTCCGCCTGCCGTTTTCCCAGTTCTGCCATTTTTTTCATATCGGAAACTATCTCAGGGGAATTGAGCTGGTTCTGGATATCCTGGTATTCGGTTTTGATCTGTTCTATTTGTTCACGCATATCGCCTATTCTAGCTTGTTTTTGGGGTTTTGTAAATGAGTCAGCGGCATGAAAAGAAAAAGCCGCCAGGAATCGTTCGATTCTCTGGCGGCTGGTGTCAGTGCGGATTGGTGGCCTTGCGCTTTTTAGGGAAGATTATGATAAACACAGATTCTTCCCTTTTTGGTTTCCACGATCTCTATGAGAACCAAATGCGGTCCGACTTCGTCCGGGCAGCTCTTGTCGTCTTCCAATGAGATAAAGAAACCGGGGTGTTCGATAATTTCCAGAAATCCTCCCGTAACCAGTGTTCCTTCCCGGATGGCCTTTTCGCTCAGAAGAACAAGGCTATTCCGGAATGCTTTTTCCAAGCACATATCCCACCGCCTTCTTTTTAGGTACTGACATCGTATGTTAGCATAAGATCATTTATTTGTCAATAGCAATATTTTTCTCTATTTCTCTCAGAATCGGTAGATAATCCAGTCTGATGTTGCGTATTGCTTCGTTGTCGTTAGCATATTTGGTTTGCGTTCCGCTCCTCGGGTCGAAATCATTATAGTCTTCATCAAATGAGCCGGGCATCCCTCTTTTTGATAAGCCGAAATCAATCAGCACGGGGTTTCCTGTTTTCCAGTCAATCATTATATTCCCCGCATGGATGTCCCGATGATGAATTCCCTGATCATTCATTTTTCTTATGAATTCGGCGAGCGATTTGAAGAATGATTCCGGATTGAAATTCTTGGGCAACACTTTCTTTTCCTCGACTTCTCTTAGTGTGAACCCGTTTATTTTTTCCATTACGAATACCGGATGACCGTCGACGATTCTCTTGTAATACGGCATTGGAACTTTGACTGGTCCGGATGGTTCCACTCCTGTCGCATCTTTTTGAATCGATATTTCATCGGATATGTCATTCTGTTTGGAATGCAGATCCAAGTCATATATGTATTTGCAGCAATATAGCTTATCGAGCATGAAAACCTCCGCAACATTCCCTTTGCCGAGAGAGTTTTTGGGATCTTTGATCTTTTTCTTAATCCTTTCAATGATAGCGCTCGATTCTGACGAGTCACTCTTTATGAAATCTTCCTCTTTTGAATTCGGCGATGATTTAGCGGTGGGAATCTCCCTTTCTTTTATGATGTAACGCATGTTCTCATACAGCTCTTTCAATTTTTCCGGATCGAAGCATTCTGCGAAAATTTCCTCCTGCACATCGGCTATGCTTTTAGGAAGAATGCCGGAATCGAGGATTTCCTGAATCGCGTTTTCATAGTCGATAGGCGCTTCTTGTTTTTCAGTAGGATGGGTTGTGCTGTATCCGAACGGATTTTCCATGTTCATAGTTCCTGGTGTCATTTATCCTAGATCCTTATCAATTGTATCATACTCGCCTGACAAGCGGTGTTTTTTTGTGCTAATATTCAAGAAACAAGGCTATTCTTACGATATGAAAACCTTCTCCGAAAAAATCATCGAAATCGTCGAAAAAATCCCGAAGGGGGAGACTTTGACATATAAGGGAGTGGCCGAAAAGGCGGGAAATGCCAAGGCGGCGCGGGCGGTGGGGAATATCCTGAACCGCTATTATCGGTTCTGCGACAAGAACGGAATGGATAAGATTCCGTGCCACAGGGTCGTTCGGAGCGACGGCAGAAGCGGTGGATATGTCCTGGGCGAAAAGAAAAAACGCGATATGCTCAGGAAAGAATCATTGAGCCGTTGACGATGCTTTTTCAAAAAGAGCTGGAAAAATTTGATTTCCAGCGGATTTAGTCTATAATATAAACATAATTCGCAAAGTCATAAAGATAAATTTTATCAAAAATTTATATTAAATTTATGCCAAAGATTGTTCTGGTTGAAGATGATCCGATGATTTCCGAGATTTATGAGAGGAAGTTCCGCGAGGAAGGGTTCGACATTTCGAGCGTGGCCTCAGGCGAGCAGGTATTGGAATTGGCAAAGAAAGAGCATATCGACCTTATCCTGACCGATCTCCTTATGCCCAAGATGGACGGGTTCGAGCTTATCAAGCAGCTTCGCGGCGGAGGATACGATCCGGACATACGGATCATAGTTTCAAGCAATCTCAGTGAAATCGAAGATCATAAGAAGGCTTTCAGTCTTGGTGCCAATGGATTCGTTGTCAAATCGGATTATACCCCAGGCGAGCTGGTGGAAGAGATCAAGAATGTCTTGCATGAATTCAAGGAGCAGAAAAAGAACATCCGCAGGCGCGAAAACGGAATCGAGAAGAACGGGAAAAGGATATTGCTGATGGAGGACGAGGCGGTTTTCGCGGAAATGTTCGGGGAGAAGCTCACGTTTGACGGTTTCGATGTGGAAGTGGCGATGACCGGACAAGAATCCATCAAAAAATCCAAAGAAGGGCATTACGACGCTTTCATCGTGGATATGGTGATGCCGGGAATGACAGGAGATGAGATAATCGCTCAACTCCTTGCTGATGAAGGCACGAGAAATGTCCCCATTGTCGCTTACACCGCTTCCGATATAGATGAGATTATCAAGAAAGTCAAAGCGTTGGGAATCAAGGAGGTCTATACTAAAACCCAGCTTACTCCGAGCAAGCTGGCCATGAAGGTGCGAGAGGCTTGCGGAATAGAGGAGGAATAGGAATCGATCTTCTTTTTCCCGTGTCCTTGACGGCATGTTTTGGCTGGTATATAACTAAAAAACGAAAGATTTCCGCTTGCTGGAGATTCGGAAGCGGCTTTTGCAGGTTTTTAGGATAAGAAATATCATAAACTGAGAAAAAATATGGAAAGGAAACTGGTTTCGGAAACTCCCGGGCTTATCGGGCAGACAATAAGGCTGGCCGGCTGGGTGCACAACAGAAGGGACCATGGCAAGCTCATTTTCATCGATCTTCGCGACCGAAGCGGGATTCTGCAAATGGTGGTTATTCCCGACAAGGAAGAGGCATATAATGTGGCGAAAGAGCTCAGGAGCCAGTTTGTCGTGGAAATCGAAGGTTTGGTTAAGGCGCGTCCCGGCGGACAAGCCAAGGAAAGCGCTCTTGGCGGAGTCGAAATTGAGGTTTCGGGAATCAGGATCATTTCCGATGTGAAGGAAGAGCTTCCTTTCGATGTTTCCAAGAAGGAATTGGAGCTGAATCCCAGCACGCTTTTCGATAACAGGAATCTGGCTCTTCGCAACAAGAAAGTGAACGACATATTCAAGGTCTATGCCCAGGTGCTGAAGTCGTATGGCGAAGTCATGAGGGAGAACGGGTTCATGGAAATAAAATCGCCTAAGATATTGTCGGCGGCGACTGAGGGCGGAGCGAACTTTTTCAAGATAAAATATTTCGACAGGGAGGCATATTTGGCGCAGAGCCCGCAGTTCTATAAGCAGGCCGGAGTGGGCGCTTTTGAACGGGTCTTTGAAATCGGTTCTGTTTTCAGGGCTGAGCCGCATTTCACGACCAGGCATGTCAACGAATACATAGGCATAGACGCGGAAATGGGCTTTATCGAGAATTTTTCCGACATAATGGATCAGTTGGAGATGGTGATGAAGCGCATAATAGCGGATGTCAAAGAGAACTGCCAGGAAGAACTCAAGGAATATGAAGGAGGCGAATTCCTGGTTCCTGACAAGTTCCCGCGCATCAGGCTTGAAGAGGCACTTGAGATCCTGAAGAATGAATACGGCAAGGAATATCTGGGAATTGATATCGATCCGGAAGGCGAGAGGCTTATCTGTGATTGGGCCAAGGAGAAGCACGGATCGGATTTCGTTTTCCTGACTCATTATCCAGTGTCCATACGGCCTTTCTATGCTATGCCGAGTCCGGATGGAAAATCGACTGAGAGTTTCGATCTGATTTTCAGGGGCGTCGAAATCGGTACTGGCGGACAAAGGATCAACCGCTATGATGATATGGTCAAGAGTATCCAAAAGCACGGCCTCAAGCCGGAAGACTTCAAGCACTATCTGGATATTTTCAAAATCGGAATGCCTCTTCATGGAGGATGGGGATTGGGTTCGGAAAGGATCGCTCAGAAGATCCTGGGACTTAAGAGCGTGAAGGAGGCTATTCTTTTCCCGCGAGACGTCAAAAGGCTGACGCCGTAGGAGATAAAAATAAAAACCGGACATGCAAAAACACAAAGAGTTTTTGGACAGGAAAAGGATCAGGATCATCAACCTGGTAACCATGATGATGGGATTTTCCCAGGCGATTTTGGCTTATGTCATGTCGACCTATTTCAAAAAGGCTTCCGGCACTGAAAATGTCGGGCCTTTTTATTTTATTTCCTATGCCATCCTACTGATCCTTCTTCTCAATCTGCACAAGCTGGTGCGCATCATGGGCAAGATCAACGTCTTCATCCTTTCGGTTTTCTTCAATATCATATTCATCGCTCTTCTTGCGAATATCGTGCCGTCATATCTGGGGATGTTCATCCTGATGCTCTATGTCATTTCATCCGGACTCGAATGGGTGGCAATGGATGCCGTTTTGGAATCGTATTCGACGGATGGCGAATCCGGAAGGATACGCGGGAAGCATCTGATGATCCTGAATATCGGTTTCTTGCTCGGGCCTTTCATTTCCACGCGGCTCTTGGAACAGTTCAGTTTTCAAGGGGTATTCATATTCCTCCTTTTCTTCAATTCCCTGATGTTCATCTATACGCTTATCAAGCTGCGCGGATCCAATGAGAAATTCGAGAAGGAAATAAGGGTTAGGGATGTCATAAGGAAAGTCATGAAGAGGAAAGACCTGTTCCATATCTATTATATATCCTTTGCCTTGGAATTTTTTTATGCCCTCATGGTCATATATACGCCGATCTATCTTCTGGACAGGGGCCTGGATTGGAATCAGATCGGTCTCATTTTCACGGCGATGCTGATTCCGTTCGTTATCGTCCAATATCCGGCAGGCGTTCTGGCTGACAGGAAATGGGGCGAAAAGAAGATGCTTGCTGCGGCAGTCTTTTTCATGGGGATTTTCACATTGCTTGCTTTTTTCATCCATTCGAAAAGCGTCCTCATCTGGTCGCTGGTCCTTTTCGGCACGCGTATCGGGGCGGCCCTTATCGAGGTTCTTCGCGATTCGTATTTCTATCGTCTCATCGATGGCGAGGATGTTGATCTTATCAATTTTTTCAGGACTTCCATGCCCATAGCCTTCATTCTGGGTTCCGTCCTGTCGTTCCTTCTCCTGCTGTTTTTTCCGGTGAAAGCGGTGTTCATTCTTGTAGCCGCTGTCTCCTTGTCCGCCCTTGTTCCCGCGCTTTCCCTAAAGGACAACAGGCCGCGCAAATAGTTTGTAAATCCAGAAAAAAATGATAGAATGAGAGGCAGGTCAGGTAAGATTTAAGGGAAACATGGTGTATAACGTCAAACTTGAAAAATTCGAAGGCCCGATGGACCTCCTTCTTGAGCTTATTGAAAAAGAGAAGCTGGACGTCACGGAATTGAGCCTTGCGAAAATCACTGACCAATACCTGGAGCATATAAGGGGGAATGAGGATATCCGCCTTGGCAATCTGGCTGATTTCCTGTCGGTCGCTGCCAAGCTGATCCTTATAAAATCCAGGGCTATCCTGCCGTCGCTCCGGTTCACTGATGAGGAAGAGAAGGAAATCGGCGATCTGACTCACCAGATCGAGGAATACAAGAAATTCAAGGAAGCGTCGATTGAAATCGGAAAGCTCTTCAAACTCAGCAGGTTTTGTTTTTCGCGTTCGGGATTCCTGGGCGTGAAATCGGTTTTCTATCCGCCGGAGGGTATCAATGCCTATGATCTCAAGAAATATTTCCTAAAGGTCGTTTTGGAGATTCCGATAATCGAAAAGCTCCAAGAAGAAGTGGTCAGGGAGATCGTGACGCTTGAGGATCGGATCGCGGATCTCGAGGTGACGATCAGGAAGAAAGTGGAAACGTCCTTTTTCGAGATAACGGCCAATGCTGAAGACAAGGTGGACGTGATCATCTCCTTTCTGGCGATGCTTGAAATGGTGAAGCAGAGAGTGATAGATGTGGAGCAGAACGAGCTGTTCAATGACATACGCCTGAATATGAAATCCGCATAGGCGGGTTTCCATCTTAATTCATAAGTATATCGAAGTGGATCAAAAGAAATTGAAATCGATAATCGAAAGCATTTTATTCATAAGCGGTGAGCCGCTGTCGCTTTCGCGCATCTCGAAAGTTACTGGCGCTTCGGAAGAGGAAATCGAAACGGCTCTTGGATTTGTCGTTGAGGATTATTCCGATGGAAGAGGGGTAGTTGTCATAAGGAAAGAGGACAAGGTGGAGATGGCGACCAGTCCGGAAAACGCGGAGATCATTTCCGAGCTGGTGAAAAGCGAGATTCAGGAGAACCTCAGTCCGGCGGCATTGGAAGTCTTGTCGATCATCGCTTATCGTGGTCCGATTGCGCGCGTTGAGATCGAGTCTATCCGCGGGGTCAACTGCAGCTTCACTTTGCGTTCGCTGCTGATGCGTTCTCTTATTGAGAGAGTGGATAATCCGAAAGACAGCCGGGGATATCTGTATAAGATTTCTTTCCAATTCCTGGAAAGCCTGGGTATGCCGAGCGTTGAAAAATTGCCTGATTTCGATAATCTGAGCAAGGACACCAGGATTGAAAGCGTTTTGGTGAAAGAAGAAGATGGGAAAGCGCCGAACGCTGAAACGGTTATGGAAAATATTGCTGATGAGAGTAAATAGGCGATATGATTGGCTGATGACCAGGCGAAGGAGAGGAAATTCAAAGGAACCAAACTCGAATACTCCGTTTTCTTTCCAAAATATTCACGCCTCTGATTCGTCGGTATGCCTCAGAAAATTTTGGAGAAAATGGGCATTCTCAGACAGTGTTTCCTTCGAATTTCCTCTCCTTCGCCTTAGCTGTATTATTCTATAGATTTAAAAATACCAATGCTGAATCTGATAATTACAATCCTAGCCGTTCCGTTCCTGCCGGCTTTTTTCTATGGCAATGCCGCGAATGGCATAAGCCAGCAGGATAGCGCCAGCACCGTTGTCATTGAGAATGACGATTCCAAAGTTCTTGGAGAGGCAAGCGAATCCGGCGCGGTGTGCGGCAACATCCAGAAGCAGAATCTTTTTCCGATCGAAGCCGACGGATTGGTGCCGAGAAGAGTGAAGGGATCTCCTGATATGATGGTCTGGGCCGGATCGGCCGTTTCCATAGATGCTGACACGGGAACGATCCTCTATTATGATAATGGCAGGAAGAGGACGCAGATCGCGTCGCTCACGAAACTGATGACGGCGATGCTGGTTATTGATAATATAAAGGATCTCAACGAGCCGGTCACCATAACGAAAGAGGCGATGATGGTTCCGGCGACGATTGTCGGATGTCCGACAAGCACGCTTTGCAACAGCAACCGGATGTATACCGGAGAGAAGGTGCGCGCGATAGACCTTCTGAAAGTCATGCTCTTGAACAGTGCCAATGATGCGGCGACGGCACTCGGGGTTCAGGTGGCCGGATCGACTGAGAAGTTCGCCAAGATGATGAATGATAAGGCTGATGAGATGGGGCTGGTGGATACGCATTTCTGCACGCCCTCGGGGCTGGAAATAGACGGGCATGAAGATGAGTGCTATTCGTCAGCCTATGACATCGCAAGGATCGGAGTGGCGTCGCTTGGCTATGACCTTATCTGGCAGATAATGAAGATACCGGAAGGCGTTTTCTATTCCGCGGACGGCAAATACATGCATCAGATGAAGAACACGGACGCGTTTCTGGGAAATATGTCGAATTGCCTAGGCGCGAAAACAGGGTTCACTCCTTTGGCTGGGAAGTCGCTGCTTCTGGCTACGGTCGATCCGACGGGGAAGCACAAGGTGGTCTCGGTCCTTCTCAACGACGAGAACCGCTGGGAGGATATGCGTTCATTGGTGGACTGGGCATATGGAAGCTATGAGTGGAAATAATTTATCATATAAAGAACGGGGTATGAAGCATGGAGCGGTATCCGATTATGTTTCCTGCCACGCATAAGCTATGGAATTTTCTCAGGTGCAAACCATTCCGGTGGTGATGAATATCATGAAGGTTCTTCTGACGGGGTTCCTGGCTTTCATCATAGCCTTTTTCCTTACGCCCCTCATGACGCATTTCCTGTATAAATACAGGATAGGCATAAAGATAAAGAAAACGGATGTTAATGGTGAGAAGCTGACCTATGTCAGCCAGCTTCATCAGCATAAGGCCAATACTCCCGTCATGGGAGGGATTCTGGTCTGGTTCACTGTGATGATATTGGTTTTCGCTTCGCATTATCTATTTCCGATCCTGGCTGGATGGTGGGATATGAACTTTTTGGCCAGGCTTGATTTTTTGAGCCGCAAACAGGTATGGCTTCCTCTTTTTGCTCTCGTTTCAGCCGGAATACTCGGGCTTTGCGATGATTTCGCGAGCGTTAAGGGGCTTGGGAAGAACAAAGGGGGCGGAATAAGGTTTTTGACCCGTTTCGGATGGCTTATCCTTATTTCGGGCCTAGGCGCCTGGTGGTTTTATTATAAGCTCGGGTGGGACAGGATCCATATCCCGGCTATCGGCGATTTCAGTATCGGGCTGTGGTATATCCCGCTTTTCATGTTCGTCATCCTTTTTGCGGCTATTTCTTCCAATGAGACGGACGGGCTGGATGGTCTCAATGGAGGGATCCTGCTTATCGCCTTCGCTTCGTTCGGAATAATATCGTTCGTCGGCAATAAGCTTGATCTGGCGGCTTTCTGTGCCGCGATTTCGGGCGCTCTTCTGGCATTCCTTTGGTTCAATGTCTATCCGGCGCGCTTTTTCATGGGGGATACGGGAGCGATATCGCTCGGCGCGACTCTCGGGGTGGTTGCTATGATCACTAATTCCGCGCTCATACTTTTCATCATAGTTTTCGTGTATATCATTGAATCCATGTCTGTTGTCATACAGCTTGGATCCAAGAAATTCTTCAAGAGGAAGGTTTTTCTGGCGGCCCCGATCCATCATCATTTCGAAGCCAAAGGCTGGCCGGAGACCAAAGTGACTATGCGAGCATGGATACTTACGTTGGTTTTCGCGCTGGTAGGGGTTATAATAGGGATATTGGGAATGGGCAAGTGGAAATAATCAAGTGTGCCAGGCGGCAAACCGGATGAGATTTCAAAAGAACCAAACTCGAATGCTCGGTTTTCTTCTCAAAATATTCACGCCTCTGAATCGTTAGCATGCCTCGGAATATTTTGAAGAAAACCGGCATTCTCAAACAGTGTTTCTTTTGAAATCTCACCCAGTTTGCCTAATAACTAAAAATAAAAAAAACTATGTTAAGAAGAATACAGGATGCTGATGTTGCGAATAAGAAAGTGCTGGTGAGGGTTGATTTCAACGCGGCGCTTGAAAACGAGGATGTGAAGGAGACATTCAAGGTTGCGGCAGCGAAGGAGACTGTCGATTATCTTCTTTCGAAAAATGCCAAGGTGGCGATGATAACCCATTTGGGCAGGCCGGATGGCAAGGCTGTTCCGGAATTGTCACTGGGACAGATCAGGGATGATGCTGAGAGGATCCTTGGGATCAGGACTGCTTTTGTTCCCGACTGCATCGGGGAAAAAGTCGGTGAGGCTATGGATGCTCTTGGGTTCGGTGAGACATTGCTTTTGGAAAACGTGCGATTCTATGACGGCGATGAAAAAAACGATCCTGAGTTTGCCGGAAAGCTGGCTCAGAATTTCGATATCTTCATAAACGACGCTTTTTCGGCATCGCATCGCGATCATGCTTCCGTTTCGGGGATAGCCAGGATTTTGCCGAGTTTTGCCGGATTGAGGCTTCAGAAAGAAGTCGAAGAAATGGAAAAGGTGAAGGAGGGATTCTCTCGGCCGGCAGTCGCGATCATCGGCGGCGCTAAAATCGAAACCAAACTTCCGGTCATCGAGTTTTTCGAGGAAAAATATGACAATGTATTGGTCGGTGGAAAGATTGCCAATGAGGCGATCGATCAGAAGCTGGAATTTTCGGAGAAAGTGGTTTTGCCGGCGGATTTCGTGGATGACCGCTTGGATATCGGCCCCGACACGCTTTTGCGCTTCAAGGAAATCGTCCTTGGCGCCAAGACGATTGTCTGGAACGGTCCGACTGGAAAATTCGAGGATGAGAAATATGCGGTGAGTTCCAATGAGATACTCAACGCGGTTATTGCAAGCGGAGCTTATTCCCTGATTGGCGGAGGCGAGACGCTCGAAATTCTTGAAAAGAACGATGCGATGGGTAAGGTGAGTTTCGTTTCGACTGGAGGAGGAGCGATGCTTGATTATCTCGGCGGAGCGCCCATGCCGGGGATTGAGGTGTTGGAATCCTAGCTTTTTCAGTATCTGGCGGCGAGGGGATTTATTATTTCTGAATGAACTCACCTGTCTGAGAACGCGCATTTTTTCAAAAATATTCCACCGGATGCCGTCGATTGAGGGAATATTTTTGAATAAAAAATGCGACGTTCGAGTCAGTTCATTCAGAAATAATAAATCCCCTCGCCTAGTATTAAAATGTAAAATGTAAGAATTTAACGAATAAATAATATGAGCAAAATAAAAAAAATATTCGCGCGTGAGATTCTGGATTCGAGGGGCAATCCTACGGTGGAAGTTGAGATGGAATTGGAGAGCGGATTGAGCGCGACAGCGGCTGTGCCGTCGGGAGCTTCGACCGGATCGCATGAAGCGCTTGAGCTTCGCGACAATGATCCGAAAAGATATCACGGCCTGGGAGTCATCCAGGCGGTCAAGAACGTGAACACGAAAATCCAGAAGGCGATTGTGGGAATGGAAGTTTCGATGCAAGCCGAGATCGACAAGGCGATGATCGATCTTGACGGCACGGAAAACAAATCGAAACTCGGAGCCAATGCGATTTTGGGCGTGTCTCTGGCAGCGGCGCGCGTGGCGGCTATGGAGAAAAAGGTGCCGCTTTACGAATATATCGCAGTCCTTTATGGCGAAACTCCGAAAAAGTTCAAGACCCCGATCCCGATGTTCAACGTGATAAACGGCGGAGCGCACAGCGATTCCGGCCTTTCGATCCAGGAATTCAAGATCGTGCCACACGGAATAAAGAAATTCAAAGAGCAGCTCCGGGCTGGAAGCGAAGTTTTTCATGAGCTCAAAAAGCTCTTGGCTTCTGAAGGATATTCTGTCGGTGTGGGGGACGAGGGAGGATTCGCGCCGCGCCTTGAAAGCAATGCCAAAGCGTTGGAATTCATCAATCTTGCGATTGAGAATGCGGGATATGAGAAAGGCAAGCAGGTGGCGATCGGACTCGACGCGGCTGCTAGCGGGTTCTATAACGAGCAGGAAGGCCAGTATGTGTTCAAGCCGGAGAACGCTCCGCTGACGCGGGAGATGCTGGTGAATATATATAACGAGTGGATCGATAAGTATAACGTGATTTCGGTCGAAGACGGATTGTTCGAGGACGATTGGGAGGGATGGCACGCCATGGAGGAGAAAATCGGGAAAAGGGTGATGTCTATCGGGGACGATCTTCTGGTGACGAATGTGAAACGGGTCAAGAAAGCGATCGAAGAAAAAGCATGCAACGCGGTTCTCATCAAGGTGAATCAGATTGGAACGCTCACGGAGACATTGGATTGTATGCGGCTTGCCAAGAAGAACAAGATGAAGCGGGTGATGTCGCACCGCTCGGGAGAAACGACCGATGACTTCATTTCTGATCTCGCTGTCGGAGCGGGTGCTGAATATATGAAGTCGGGCTCGCTTTCCAGAGGCGAAAGGATCTGCAAATACAACAGGCTTTTGAGGATTGAGGAGAAGATATAGGCAAAAGAAAATCGCCGCCAGTCCGTTTGGATTGGCGGCGATTGTGGAAGCCCCATCTTTAACATTGATCACCTTCTCATTTTAGGGGAGAAACATCGGAATAAGGAAAAGGGCGACCAATCCCAGGATGGTTAAGCCTATCAGCCTAACAGTAGACATGGCCGATGATGCTATCATTCCGAACATGTTCATGATACGCCTCCGGTTGATAGGTTCGAAAGAACTCCTCCTGCTTGGATTGTGACTCCATATTGTCATAAAGTCAATTTTAAGAATAACATCATGTCAAAAATCATCTGCATCGGTTCGGTCTGCAAGGATATCTTCTTTCCTACTTCGGAAGGGACGATAATCGATACTCCGGACGATATCCTGAGCCAGAAGAAAATCGCTTTCGAGCTGGGAGCGAAATACAAGATAGGTGAGAGGTTCGAGACGATTGGAGGATGCGCCGGGAATGTGGCAGTCGGCCTTTCGAGGCTCGGGGTGGAATCTTCCTGTTATGGGATTATCGGAGGGGACGAGTCCGGAACCTGGATAAAGGATCAGCTTGAGAAAAACGGCGTAGGTACGGAGCTTATCGAGATCCTTTCCGATAGTCAGAGCGATATGTCAGCCATAATCATCGATTCAAGGAGCGCTGACAGGGTCATCTTTTCCAATCAGAAAGCCAATGGCGAGCTCATTGTCGACAAGGGCAAGATAGATGATGCTGAGTGGATTTTCATCGGCGATCTGCATGGGGAGTGGGAAGACAATCTGGACAGGATTTTTGAAGATGCCAAGGATAATGGGATGAAGATAGCTTTCAATCCGCGCCAGAGCAATATCCATGACAATCCGAAGAAGATCTTGGATTGCATCCGGGGAGCGGAGGTGCTGATTCTCAATAAGGATGAATCAATGGAACTTGTCTCGGCATTGGGTGAAAGCATTCCCAAAGAGGATCTGGAAAGTGAGGATTTCCTGGTTAGGAAATTCTTGGATCTCGGCGCCAAGGTCGCCGTCCTGACTGACGGGGAAAGGGGCGGCTGGGCTTCTGATGGCGGGGATGTCCTGCATGTTGCGGCTCGCAATGCTGAAGCGGTCGACTCGACGGGAGCGGGAGACGCGTGTGCCAGCGCGTATCTGGCGGCTCACATGAAAGGAAAGGGATTGGAGGAATGCCTTCGGTGGGGAATCCGGAACGGAGCGAGCGTGGTTGAACACTATGGAGCGATCGAAGGGCTTTTGGATGAGGAGAAGATTTCATCATTGGAATAGCCAGCCTTTCTGAATCAGGGCTTGCTTGCTTGCATACGGCAACTAATGTTCCGGCCTGTCAGTTTATATACTAAATACAAAAAATATATGGATCTTCAAAAACTGTTCAATCCCTCGTCTATCGCGATAGTCGGCGCGTCTGAGGAGGCGGGGAAGGTGGGGAACGTGATCGCGAAAAATGTCCTGGAGCTGGGATACGCGGGAAAGGTTTTCCTGGTCAATCCGAAATATGACGAGCTTTTCGGGAGGAAGTGCTATAAGAACCTATCCGAAGTTGAAGAACCGGTCGATCTGGTCATCATTTCCATTCCGGGAAAATTCGTCGCGGCGGAGATCAGGAATAACGCGGATAGGCACAAGAACTATGTGATAGTCTCTTCCGGTTTTTCAGAAATAGGCGAAGCTGGAAAAATTCGAGAGGAAGAGATTTTGAAAATCGCGAGTGAAAACGGTCTTTCTATTCTGGGACCGAATTGTCTGGGGTTCATCGTTCCGCGTCTCAAGCTCAACGCGTCTTTCGCGTCGGGAATTTCAGAAGAAGGGAATGTGGCGCTTGTCTCGCAGTCCGGTGCTTTGGCGGTCGCCCTTATGGATTCGGCGAAAGGAATGGATCTGAAATTTTCAAGCGTCATTTCCGTTGGGAACAAGATGCAGATATCGGAAACGGAACTGATGGAATATCTTGCTGAGGATGAGAATACGAAAGTCATCGCGATGTATTTGGAAGGGATAAAAGATGGAAAGAAATTTTTGGAAGCGGCGAGCAAGGTTTCTGCCAAAAAACCGATCGTGGTTTTGAAAGCGGGGAAGACCGAGAAATCGCAAAAAGCGATCTCTTCGCACACGGGAGCGCTCGCTGGAAGCGACGATATCATGGATGTGGCATTCAGGAAATGCGGAGTCTTGCGGGCGGAAAGCCTGGAAGAGTTTTTCGAGATCGTCAGCTTCATTTCGCTGGAAGGATTTCCGAAAAACGGCAAGGTGGCAGTCATCACTAATGCCGGAGGACCGGGAGTGCTCACGGCGGATGCCTTTTTAGGAAAGAGCGTTGCGCTTCATGAATTCGACGAAAAGACTAAGGAAAAATTCAGGAAGTTCCTGCCGGAAGAATCGTCGCTTGGGAACCCGATCGATATGCTGGGGGACGCGAAAGAGGATCGCTATCGGAAAACATTGAGCTTGCTGGATAAGGATCCGGAAGTCGGGACGGTTCTTGCTATCCTGACGCCGCAGGATCAGACTCCGGTCGCGAAAGTGGCCAGCGTCCTTTCCAAATTCAAGGAAAAGAGCGATAAGGTCATCCTGGCTTCTTTCATCGGAGGGGAACGTATAAAAAAAGGCCTTAAGAAATTGTCGGATAATGGCGTTCCTCAGTTTTCTTTTCCGGAAAACGCGGTGAAGGCTTTGGACGCGGCATATAGCTGGAGCCTTGGGCGAAACGGATATGTTCCAGCGGATGGAAAGGAAAATACTGAGAGGAAAGAGAAAGCGCTTTTGGTCATAAGGAACGCCAAGCATGAAGGCCGGAATGCTCTTTTCTTTTCCGAAGCGAAGGAAATCATGGAGATGTATGGGGTGAGATGCTCTGATGCCAGGGAAATAGGTCCCGGGGAAAAGGAAGTCCTGATTGATTTTTTCCCATCGGTTCTCAAGGTCGATAGCGATAAGGTCATTCATAAGACTGATAAGAAAGGCGTTGTTCTGGATATCGAGAATCAGGAGAGCTTCGATGCGGCGGTCAATGATCTGCGGCGTGAATTCTATGGAGCACACCTAGTGGCTCAGCCGATGCTATCGAAGGGAATGGAACTCATTTTCGGCATAAAGAAGGATCCGATATTCGGGCCGATCGTTATCTGCGGCCTGGGAGGGATATACACGGAGATTTTCAAGATGGTAGACTTCTTCATCCCGCCATTCGGCGAAGGGGAAATAAAGAAGCTGCTCATGAGCGGCAAGACGAAGTTCCTCTTTGAAGAAACCAGAGGGCAGAAGCCGTATGACATCGATGAGGTGGTCGGGATAATAAAGGGAATCGGTGATTTTTCGCGGGAGGTGGACGAGTTTTCCGAGTTCGACATCAACCCCCTTATTGTCTATAATGATGGAAAAGCGGCAGTAGCCGTGGACGTGAAAATAATTCTTTAAAAGCGGAATTCTTTCTTTTCTGAGTTCCGAATAAAAAAATGGACAATAAGAAATACAAAATCCTGATTGTTGATGATGGCGATGACGCGAGAACTATATACAAGGATGTCTTTGAGAAGGAAGGTTTCGATGTGGTCGAGGCTCTTGACGGAGTCGAAGGATTGGAAAAAGCGATAAAGGAAATGCCGGACGTCGTTTTCACTGGGATCATAATGCCGAGAATGGACGGATTTAGCCTGAAAGAGGAGCTTTCCAAGAACGTGGCTACTTCCAATATTCCGGTTTTCATGAATTCCCACATGGGTCGTGAAGAGGACAGGAAAAAGGCCCAGATTTCGGGGATAAAGGATTTTTTCGTGGTAGGAATGATCACGCCAAAAGAAGTGGTCGTGAGGATAAAAGCCACTCTTGAAGGCGGGAACTATATGCTTAAAGTGAACCATTCCGATTCTGACGCTTTCCGCCTCGTGAACGATCTTGGATTGGGCAATGGTTTTTCATGTCCCAGATGCGGAAACGAAATGGTCTTGAATCTGAAAACTATCAGCCTTCCGAACAAGGAGTTTTCCGCCAAGCTGTCCTGTCCTATTTGCGACGGGAAATAAGTTTTTTGCTGTCGATATCAAAAGCGAGGCAGGTTCGTGTTTCTGTGCCTCGTCTCTTTTCGCTCAGGACTTATGCGTTTGCCTCAGAAACCTTTTAAATCGCGAGGCTATTCGCGATCTGTCCGGGTTATATATGGTTTTATCTTGACTTTCCAGAAATTGCTTTCTGTTTCTGGCTAGAGAAAAGGTTTTTTCAGCAAACGCATAAGTCCTATTTGTTATTAATTAATCCTTCAGGCTCAGCAGAATGGATAAATATTGGAAAATAAGGAAAATAGCTGAAAACAGCCAGCTTACTAGCTTGGAAATCAACCCGGTCATCCGAGACTTGCTTTTGGCGCGCGGAATAGATTCGGGGGAGAAGATGGAAGATTTTTTTTCTTCGGATTATGACGATCTTCACGATCCGAGCGGTTTCAAGGGAATGAAAGAGGCTGTCGAAAGGATTTCACAGGCAAGGAAAAGCGGAGAAAAGATCGCTATTTTCGGTGACTATGACGCGGACGGAGTCACGGCAACGGCGCTTCTTTATGGGGCACTCAAGGATCTGGGATTTTCGGATATCGCTTACTATATCCCCGACAGGCAGCTTGAAGGATATGGAATGAATGACAAGGCGATAGGATTCCTTGCCGAAGACGGGGTAAAGCTGGTCATCACAGTTGACTGCGGCATAACCAACGTGTCTGAGGTTGAGAAGGCGAAAAGCCTCGGCATCGATGTGATAATAACGGATCATCATAATATTCCGGAGCATCTTCCTGAGGCAGTCGCTGTCATCAATCCGCATATCGAAGATTCCGGTTTCCCCTTTCGCAATCTGGCCGGGGTCGGTGTGGCGTTCAAGCTCGCGACGGCGCTGTATGCTTCGATGGCTCCCTTGAAAATCGATCAGCTCAAATGGATGCTGGACCTTGTCTGCATCGGGACGATCGCGGATTGTGTCGAGCTCCTGGGCGAAAACAGGATCTTCGTCAAATACGGGCTTATCGTTCTTTCCAAAACCAAGAGAGCCGGCCTTCAGGAAATGTTCAAGGTAGGAAGGATCGATATCTCGGAAGACAACGTGCCTGACGCGCATCGGGTGGCGTTCCAGATCGCTCCGCGCATCAATGCTGCCGGAAGGATGGATCACGCCAGCGTTTCATATAAGCTGATCATCGAAAGCGATCCTGTCATCGCTCGCGACATGGCACTGGATGTCGAGAAGAAGAATCAGGAGCGGCAGAAAGTGACCGGTCAGATCGTCAAGGAAATCGAGATGATCGCAACCAATTCTTTCAAAGACAAAAGGTTCATCTTCGTTGCCAATGAGCATTGGCCGGTCGGTATCCTGGGGCTTGTTGCTGGCAAGATAACCGATCAGTTCCAGAAACCGACAGCGGTTCTCCAGAAGCAGGACAAGGAATATGTCGGATCGCTTCGCAGCGTTCCGGAAGTGAATATCATGGACGCGCTTAGGGAATGCTCGGATATCCTCATCAGGTTCGGAGGGCATGCCCAAGCGGCTGGGGTGCGGGTGTCGCACGAGAATATCGAAAAGTTCTATGAGCATATGTCAGAAGCGGTAGAGAAAAGAATGGCAGGGCGCGAAGCGTTTTCCTGCATAGATATCGATTCGGAAATAGACCCTGCTAGCATAGACCCACATCTCGTGTCTGAAATCAGGAGGATGGAGCCTTTCGGAATGGGAAATTCGGAGCCGGTGTTCGTTGCGAGAGGGATGACAGTGAAGGATGTCCGTGTAGTGGGCAACGGCAGCAAGCATCTCAAGATGACGCTCGGCGCGCCAGGGAACGGGAATGTTTTCGATTCGATCGGGTTCGGATTGGGAGACAAGTTCCCTTCCATTCCGATCGGCAGCTCGGTGGACGCGGTTTTCAATATCCAAGAGGACGGATGGAATGGGAACAGGAAAATACAGTTCAGGATAATCGATTTGAAAGTAAACTGACCGATTATGTTATAAGTTTAGGGAACTTGACAATTTCCTAGAAAATCATATGCTTTCATTATTCATGTAGTACATTAATAGAAAAGGAGGTTCTGCCGTGGCAAAGTTTTTTATTTCTCAGGCGATGTCGTTCGGTTTTGCTGTTCGGGAGAGGATGGAATCTGACGGTATGGATGTGGCGGAAGCCATGTTAGCGGTGTTAGAAAATTACAAGCAGTCAATCTCATACAAGGATATGGAATCTAGAAACGTTGTTTTCTCGGACGGAAGCAATGTTGTGTTGATGATTGAGAAAGAAGGTCTTCTTCTTTGTTGTGTCGGACCTGAACACAGCGGAGTGAGTGGCTATGTTGCTTTGGCATGAATTTAACAAGAATGGGAGAGGGGCGGTGTATAGAGGATTGTTCAAGAATGGCAGTCCTCTTTTCTATGCGGAGAAACTAGGTCAAATCGGTCAGGGATGCTATAATATCTGCATAAGTATCTGATTGTTTAGTTATGGAAAAAATCGTGGTGTATACCGATGGCGGGTCGCGAGGAAATCCTGGTCCGGCGGCGGTCGGTGTTTGGATCGAAACGCTTGGGAAGAAATACGGCGAATATATCGGAGACAATCGGACGAACAATGAAGCGGAGTATGAAGCGCTCATTTTCGCTTTGAAAAAGATCAAGCAATTGGTCGGGAAAGATAAGACCAAAACGAAACAGGTAGAATGCTATCTTGATAGCGAATTGGTGGTGAAGCAATTGAATCATGAATATAAGCTGAAAGACGAGCGCATCCAGGATTATTTCATCGAGATTTGGAACCTGATGCTGGACTTCGGCGGGGTGACTTTCACTCATGTCCTGCGCGAAAAGAACAAGGTCGCTGACGCGATGGTGAACGAGGCGCTGGACGCTAAAGCGAATCAGGGAAGTTTGATATAGCTAGCAGATTTTCCGTGTCATCCTGAGGGGAGTGATCCCGCCTTGGCGGGAGAACGCAGTCGAAGGATCTGCTTGCGAATATTTCCCGGAGTATTTCGTGACAATATCTTTCGACTTCGCTACGCTTCGCTCAAGATGACAAAATATTTTTGGCCCCGAGTAAAAATTACAAGAAATAAAAAAATGGCAAAAGCAAAAAAATGGATCGTTTGGGTTCTGATTATCGCGGCGGTTATCGGCGGGATTGTTTTCTATGTCAGAAGCCGCGCGCCTAAAACCTTATACACTACTGCTGATGCAATTAGGGGAACGCTCAATCAGACCGTTTCAGTAACAGGCGATTTGGTGGCGAATGAGGAAATAACGCTCAACTTCGAATTAGGAGGGCGTGTCAGCAAGGTGTTCGTGAAGCCGAGCGACCAAGTGGCGGCAGGAGACAGGATCGCGACTCTCACTGACGACGTGCTCCAAAAGCAGGTCGATCAGGCCAAGGCTAATCTGGATCAGGCGATTGCCAGCGCGGGAACCAACAGCGACGAGCTGCGAGAAGCGAGAGTGACAGTGGATAATGCCCGGAACACCCTTGATCAGACGAAGGATCTCAATGATAGGAATATCAAAGCGGCCAAGAGCGCGGTTGAAGACGCGGAAAATTATTATGACGATGCCAAGAAGCTGTATGACAGTTCGCAGACCCCGACCAACAAGCTCACTAGGACATCGGCTGAAAACGCGCTCAATAGCGCTGAGCAGAGTCTGAAAGTCGCCCAAGAGCAGGCTGATCTTGCCAAGGCGAATGCCGAAAACACGCTGAACAGCGCTGAGGCGCGGGTGAAAACTGTCGAATCCGATTTCGCACAAGATTCGCGGGATGCTTCTGTTGCCGAGGCCAGGGCTAATTATGAAATGTCGGTTCTCAATTTCAACAAAGCGACGCTTGTTTCGCCGGTTAACGGAATAATCACGGAAGTGAACAACAAGGAAGGCGAGGTTCTGGGAACCGGAGTCATCAAGGAGACTTTTTCTCGCGTGATGTCTTTGGATATGATCATAGAATCACAGGTTCCTGAATCTGACATAGTGAAGATAAGGAACGGCGAACATGCCAAGATAACGTTCGATGCGCTTTCTCAGGATGATGTTTTCGATGGGGAAATCATCGAGCTCGATCCGGCTTCGACCACGATCCAAGACGTCGTTTATTATCAGATAAAACTCCGGATGAATACGGCTGATTCCCGCATCAAGCCAGGCATGAGCGCCAATGTCGACATAGCGACTGCCGAGAAAAAGGACGTGATCATGGTTCCTATGCGGGCAGTCAAGACTGACGATGCGAGCAAAAAGAAATATGTCGATGTGCTGCAAACGGATAACACCACCAAGAAGGCATATGTGGAGACAGGGCTTCAGGGAGATGAAGGCATGGTAGAAATAAAATCAGGACTCAGTGGAGGAGAGAAAGTGGTGACATTCGTGGCTACGAAATAGCTGAAAAATGCGCAAGTATTTTGGAAATAAAAAAATCCGCCGAAGTGCCACGATGATACTGTGGTTTCGGCGGATTGGTTAGGAAATGCGTCCCGGTTTATTGCTCCTTTTCGGGCTTGGGTTTCTTCAATGCAGCGGCGATTTTATCCGCTGCAAGGCATACCGCTCCGGAGATGGCAAGTACTCCGGTTGTTATGGCTATTCCAAATTCGAAGTTTCCTTTAAATATGACTGATGCCCCCGATACTCCCGCCAATAATCCAATTAAAAAAAATCCTTTGGACATTGATTGGTCCTCCTCCAGTAGCTTTTAATAAACCTTAGTCAGCTTCCAATCTGACCAGGCATTATACTCTTTATTTGCCAATATGTCAAGTGCCATAATTCAAGCGAAAAACCTTTGCAAGACCTATTCATCCGAAGGGGTGGCGACTGCGGCGCTTTGCGGCGTCACTTTTTCCGTGGCCAAAGGCGAATTCATCTCCATTATGGGGCCGTCCGGTTCCGGGAAATCGACCTTGATGCAGATGCTCGGGATGCTGGATCGGCCGACAGGCGGAGAATATCTTTTCGAAGGAAAGAATATCAATGACTATACTGACGACGAACTGGCCAAGATCCGGAACAAGAAGATCGGGTTCATCTTCCAATCATTCAATCTTCTGCCCAGGACCAGCGTCTATGAGAACGTGGAACTGCCGCTTCTCTATGATGACGATCATCTGGAGATGAACAATGAAGAAAAGATTATGAAAGCGCTCCGGTCGGTGGGTATGGAACACCGGGTCGATTATCTTTCCAATCAGCTTTCCGGCGGGGAAAAGCAAAGAGTGGCGGTAGCGCGAGCGCTGGTTAATGATCCGGAAGTCATTTTCGCGGACGAGCCGACTGGCAATCTGGATTCCAAATCCGGTTTGCAGGTGATGAGGATCCTTCAGGAACTGAACAATCAGGGGCATACGATCATCCTGGTGACCCACGAAACGTATACCGCCCAGCATGCCAAAAGGATATTGCAGGTCAAGGATGGAAAATTGGTCGGAGACGCGATCGTTACGAACAGGCTGATCGCCAAGGGAGAAGGGGAGCTGTTGAAGTAGCATACTGTATACCGTATATTGTATATCGTATGGAAAATACGAAAATAAAATAATTTACTGATCTGAATGCATGGAAAGAAAGTCATAAGCTGGTCCTGATGACCTATAGGTATAGCGATAGCTTTCCTAAAAGTGAAATTTTTGGACTAACCAATCAGATCAGAAGAGCTGTTGTTTCCGTCGTGTCTAATATTGCCGAAGGCTTCAGCAGAAGCACAGTTAGGGATAAATGCCATTTTTATTCAATCGCGCACGGATCGTTAACGGAATTGCAGAGCCAGCTGATAATTGCAAGAGACCTGCATTTTTTAGAAAAAATCAATTTCGAAAAGCTTGCATCGCAAACCATAGAAGTCTCAAAGCTTATCAGCGGATTAAAGAGGATAGGAGGTGATACAAAATACTAAATACGATATACGGAATACGAAGCAATGAAGCTATCAAGCCCGATCAAAATCTCATACAAAAACCTGATGGCGGCCAAGTTCCGCTCGTTTTTGACTGTGCTCGGAATCATTATCGGAGTGGCTTCCGTCATCATCGTCATGGCGATCGGGGAAAGCGCCCAGCAGCTTATCATCGATCAGGTCCAGGGCATCGGAGTCAACCTGATCGGCGTGTTGCCTGGAGCGGCAAGCGACAAAGGCCCGCCGGCTTCGGTTTTCGGGATTGTCACTACGACTTTGAAAATTGACGACATGAACGCGATATTGGAAAAGCGGAACGTTCCCAATGCGGTGGCGGCTTCGGGATATGTCAGTGGCTCAGCCGTGGCCAAATACGAAAGCAATTCTCCGACGACCAGCTATCAAGGCGTGTCAGCCAGTTTTCCCAATATTGAAAAAGTGGAATTGGGAGCGGGACGCTTCTTCACTTCGGCTGAAGATTCCGGCTTGGCCAGAGTGGCGGTCTTGGGCGCTGCCAGGGCGGAAGACCTTTTCGGCAACCAGGATCCGATCGGCAAGGTCTTTACTCTCAAGGATACTAATTTCACAGTCATCGGGGTTTTCGACAAGCGCGGCTCGAGCGGGTTCTCCAATACTGATGAGCTGGTCTATATTCCCCTGCAGACAGCCCAGAAACTGATGCTGGGCATCGATTACCTGAATTTCATGCGCATTGAAATAGATTCTTCTGATAATGTCGATCGGGCGACGGCCGATGTCAAGCTGACCTTGCGCGAACGCCATCGGATCGCAGATCCGTCGGACGACGATTTCTCAGTGAGAAGCACGGCTCAAGCGCTTTCGACCATAACCAACGTTACGAACATACTTAAATATTTCCTGACCGGCATCGCTGCCATTTCCCTTTTGGTCGGCGGGATAGGCATAATGAATATCATGCTCATTTCGGTCCAGCAGCGCATCCGGGAAGTCGGCCTCAGGAAAGCGGTAGGCGCCAGGCGGAGGCATATCATCGTTCAATTCCTGATCGAATCCATATTCATCACTTTGATCGGAGGAATTATCGGGATCATCCTAGGAATAATGATAGCTTTTTTGGCGGCAGTCATCATAAACTCGCTCGGCTATGATTGGAAATTCATGATAACGGCAAGCTCTATCCTGGTAGCGACTTCGGTTTCCATAATCATCGGAGTGATTTTCGGGCTTTATCCGGCCAGGAAAGCGGCCAGGATTTCTCCGATGGAGGCGCTCCGGTATGAATGATAAAAAATCCAAAATCCAAACCAAGTCCAAAATCCCAACTCCTGAATCATGAATATTTTTTGAGCTTTGGATTTTGAAGTTTGGATTTGCACATAACTCATTATGTTCCGCCAATTTTTCACATCCGTAAGATTCGCGATTAAGAACCTCCGCTCCAATGTGGCGAGGACCGTTTTGACGCTGTTCGGGATAGTCATCGGGATCATGGCGGTCATCGTGGTCTCTTCCAGCGGACAAGGCGTCAAGGATTATATCCTTGGCCAATTCGACAGTTATGGGGATGATCTCATTCAAATAGAAACCAAGATACCTTCGACGTCGAAGAATTCCAGCGAAAACGCGATGGGCCAAGCGCAAGGAGTGGAAATCACGACGCTTAAGACTTCGGATGGAGAAGCGCTTTTGAAGATTCCCAACGTTTCCAAATACGCGGCCGGAGATTTGGGGCAGGAAATCGTTTCCCGCCAGAGCGAGAACAAAAGGACGATACTTTACGGCGTGGGCGCCAATATGCCGGACATAGACAAGGGGATAAAATTATCAGAAGGGACTTTCTATTCGGATCAGGACGATGCGAGCTTGGCGCAAGTGGCAGTCATCGGTTCCGACATCAAAGAGACATTTTTCGGAAACGATGACGCGATCGGGAAGGATATCAAGATAAAGGGGATGAATTTCCGGGTGATCGGCGTGGCGGAAAAACGAGGAGCGGTGACTTTCTTCAATTATGACGAGCTTATCTATATCCCGGTCAGGACATTGGAAAAAAAGATCATGGGAATCGATCACGTTCAATTCATTTCGCTCAAAGTCAAAGACGTGAAATCGGTGGATGTGACGGCGGCCGACGTGACCGACACGATGCGCCGGCTTCATAATATCCATAATCCGGATCAGGACGATTTCGCCGTTTCGACTATGCAGGAAGCGCGGGATACTATCGATAGCGTTTTCGGAACGATCGACATCCTCCTTCTGGCGCTCACTTCCATTTCGCTTGTCGTCGGCGGAGTCGGGATAATGAACGTGATGTATGTGGCTGTCATTGAGAGGACATTCGAGATCGGCCTCCGGAAATCGGTCGGCGCGAGGTCGGCTGATATCCGGAATCAGTTCCTGCTGGAAGCAGTGATTATCACGCTCATTGGGGGCATAGCAGGCATAATCCTCGGCTATCTGGTTTCGGTCGGCTTCTCATACGTGTTGGCTTCTATGGGTTTTTCCCTCAAATTCTCGATCACTCTGAAATCGGTTCTGATTTCGGTCGGCTTCTCGATGGGGACTGGGATAATTTTCGGATTCTATCCGGCATATAAAGCCTCGAAACTTTCTCCGATGGAAGCGCTGAGGAAGGAATAATACCCCGAAATTACGCCATAAACTGAAAAAGCCGCAAGTTGTGGGCTTTTTTTGTTTGTGATAGGCTTTATTAAAGAAAAACTTTAGCTTTAATGGCGTAAAAACTATGGAACACGAAATGCAAGAGGAAGAAAAAATCCATGATGCTGTGACTGAAGAGATTGAAGAAAAAGACGACGAAGCAGAGAGTGAATCGAACTGTGCGGAAGACGCGAAAAGGAAGAAACGGGAACATTATGTCGAGATCATCCTCTTTCTGGTTCTGGGAATCCTTGTCGGGATCGCGATCAAGACTGAAGCGATCAAGAAAATAACGGTAGGCTTCGATGACTACAAGATGAAAGCGGAAAGCCAGGACTATGATATAAACAAGCTGCAGAGCGATTTGGCAAGTGAAAGGGCCGCGCAGGATGCTGCAAGCCAAGCAGAAGAGAATCAGGTTCAGGACGGAGGATCGGCTGATGAGCAGGCGAAGGTACAGGATCAAGGCGCCAACAGCCAGACCCCAGGGCAATAGGCGGCGTGTTCGCAAAGAGCGAATGCATATATCGAAATCATAATAAGCTTTAATAATGAGAAATATGGAAGAAGAAAAGAAAACAGAATCCGAAGCGCCTTGCGAATGCGGGTGCGAATGCGGGTGCGAAAATGAAGACGGGAAAAATAAAAAATGCTGCAGCGAAAAAGATAGCAAGAAAATGAAAAACATCATTTCCTTGGTGATACTTCTCGGGGGTCTTTTCATTGGAAGCCTTTTCGTGGATGTGGCGCAGATGGTGCGGGGAAGCGGATTCTCGACCAAGAACCTCAACCGTTCGGAAATATTCCAATCGGAAGGGAAGACCTGGGTGGCATATTCCGAGCCGGCTGTTCCGGTCCAGGTCATCAATGACGATTCCTGCGACAAGTGCGACGTGAGTGATGCTTTGGTTTGGATGAGAAGGATCGTGCCGACTATTTCTACTGAGAAAGTCGATTATAGCTCAGCCAAAGGAAAAGAGCTGATTCAGAAATTCGGGATCAAAACCCTGCCGGCTTTCGTTTTCGGTAGCGATGTGACGAAAACCGATTTCTATTCGCAGGCTCAGACTCTTTTCACCGAAAAGGACAACCGATTCCTTCTGAATTCCGACCAGATCGGCCTTCCAGTTGGAAAATATCTCGAATCGCCGGCTGTTTTCGATAATGACGCGATTTCCGGACCGAAAGACGCCAAGGTGAAAGTGGTCATTTTCTCCGATTTCCAGTGCCCCTATTGCAAGGTGTTCTTTCAGAACTTGAGAACTGTCATGGGGCAATACCAGGACAATGTGCTTTTCGACTTCAAAGAGCTTCCTCTTGATATCCATCCTCAGGCCGATAACGCGGCACTGGCTTCGGAATGCGCCCTAGAGCAGGGAAAGTTCTGGGAATATGCCGACAAGCTGTATGCCGCGCAGGCCGAATGGGGCGCGACCAAGGATACTTCCAAATTCAAGAGCTATGCCGTGGCATTGAAACTCGATACTGCCAAATTCAACTCATGTTTGGACAGCAAGAAATACAAGGACAAGGTCGCGGCTGATGTGCAACAGGCGGCCGACCTCGGTCTCACCGGAACCCCGTCGATTTTCGTCAACAACAATTTCGACAGCGGAGCTCTGACAGCCGATCAGCTGAAGGGTATGATCGACGCGGAGCTCAATAAATAGTCCGGAATAAGCGAGATTGCAAGAAACATCCTTGATTTTCAAGGATGTTTTTTCTTTATTTTTATTTTATCTCTCTTGTGATAGACTGAAAATCGGTTCTTTCTTATTTTTCTCCTGAAATTTCAGATTTGATCTGATTTCCAGCGGTGGCTGTTGTTTTGAATTTTATGAGTTTGCTGTTCAGGCGGCTTTCGATGGATCATGCAAACTTGAAAAAATATCCCAAGGAAGGTAGTTATGGAAGCCTTGATTGCTGATAAGAAGCGGATTCGTTGTATCAACTACAGATATCCAAGAGGATATGCGGTCAAACCTGTCAGCGAACAGGTCAGGACCCTGCTGGCTGATTTCGGGTCAATCGGGCTGAGTCTTGATGTCCCGGAGCTAGCCCAGCAAAAAAAAGAGACAACTTTTTCCCCTCGGAACGCCGAAGGGATGTTTGTTTTCCCATGGTGGAAATGCCTGGCTGGTTCATATCTTGGAGCAGTCAGTGCGGCTGTTTCTTTGCTTGAGCGGAAAATAGATACTGATATCGACATCGGATTATTGTCTGCCATAAGGAGATCCAGACATACGGAACAAGCGCTATCGATAATCTCCGAAAAACAATCAAGTAATACGTTGGTTATTCCAGCTCAGCTTGGTTATTTTTTCCAGAATATCGGAGTGAAGGCGTCGGATGAGTCATTCCTGAATGAAGCCGATTCGTATAGCGGCAAGCTGATCTATCCGGATATGTTCGGGCTGGGAGTGTTCGAAGTTCTGATGATTCTTCTGACTCATCCGGAAAGATTGCTTGGTCAAGGAGGCAATACCGGGTGCGATTCTGATGTTGTCGAGAAGAGCCTAGCTATCGATTGCCCTGCTGACAACTGCATCGATGAGATCGATTGGAGGAAAGGACGCGAAGTCGTGAGATCGTCACCGTATTTTTTTTCTGATTATGGGGACAGTATTTCGCTAGGGTTGTGGCCGCATTATCTATCCAACATCTCTTCCGGTATTGCTACGGGATTCTTTCCAAGATCATGAATCCTGGCATTATCGGATCATTCAAGGACTGCTCGCGCATCTGCGGGCAGTCCTTTTTTCTTTGGTTTCCTGCTCTTGCGCTATGTGGTATAATGATAGGCATGAAATATCATAAAGACATTTTAGAAGTAATATTCTATGCCAGGGGCGGTCAGGGAGCGAAAAGCGCTGCTGAGATCTTGGCGCAGTCGGCGCTCAAAGAAGGAAAGTTCGTGCAGTCTTTTCCGAGCTTCGGTCCTGAAAGGAGTGGCGCGCCGACTAAGACATATCTCAGGATATCGAACCGGGAAATCCGCACGCATGAGCCTGTCGTTGATCCGGACATCGCTGTCGTCCTCGACGAGACGCTTTTGGAATCGGAACCGGTCACGCAAGGCTTGGACAAGAACGAAGCCATAATCGTGAACACTGAAATGACGGCGCAGGAAGTGAAGAACATATTGCGATTCGACGGTAAGGTTTATCCGACAGCTGCCAATAGGATTTCGATGGATATCGTCGGTCAGCCCAGGCCGAACACCGTCATTCTGGGCAAGCTGGTCCAGGTAACCGAGATGGTGAAGCTGGAAAGCGTCCTGGAAGAATTCAGGAATATTTTCGAAGCCAAAGTCGGGAAAGAGATCACCGACAAGAACATCGCCGCCATAGAGAAGGCGTATGATTTGATATAATATTCAAAAAAACAGTCAGTGTTAAAGAATAAGGAATATTTTTATGGATAATAAAAAAAGGGAAATCGCGATAAAGCATGATATCAAGAAAGCTCCCAAGACCGGGAACTGGAGATATATGCGTCCGGAAGTGGACAAAGAGAAATGCATCGGCTGCACTACCTGCGTTCCTTTCTGTCCGGATGTCTCCATCGAGATGAAGAAGTGGAAAGATGGGGAAAAGGACAAGGCGGATATTGACTATGATTTCTGCAAGGGTTGCGGGGTTTGCGCGGACGTGTGTCCGGTGAAAGCGATAAGAATGCTTAAGAAATAGAAATTGCTATGGCAATAAAGAATAATGACAACAGGAAGGCGTTGACTGGCGGAGCCGCGATAGCGGAAGCTCTTCGTCAGATCGGTCCGGATGTGATGCCGGTCTATCCGATCACGCCCCAGACGCCGATCATCGAAACATATGCCAAGTTCGTGGCAGACGGGGAAGCCGATACGGAAATGATAGAAGTCGAATCGGAGCATAGTGCCATTTCGGCGGCAGTCGGAGCGAGCGCCGCCGGAGCGCGCACTGTCACGGCGACGAGTTCCCAAGGGCTGGCTCTTATGCACGAGATCTTGTATATCGCGAGCGGGATGCGGCTGCCGATCCTGATGCCGGTGGCGGCTCGGGCGCTGGCTTCGCCGATCAATATCCATGGCGATCACAGCGATGTCATGGGCGCGCGGGACGCGGGCTGGATCCAGCTGTTCGCGGAAAATCCCCAGGAGGCATATGACAAGACGATTATCGGAATGAGGCTGGCAGAGGCTGCCAAACTGCCGGTGATGGTCATTATCGATGGATTCAATACTTCCCATAGTGTTGAGAATCTGGAAATGCTTGACGGAAAGGCAGTCAAGAAATTCGTCGGTGAATACAAGGCGGAAAAATCGCTTTTGGATGTCGCGAATCCGGTGACTTTCGGATCGTTCGCGCTTCAGGATACGTTCTTCGAATTCAAGATCGAACAGGAAAAGGCGATGGCGGAAGCGCTCGATCAATACAGGAAAATAGCCAAGGAATATGCCGCGATAAGCGGAAGGGAATATTCCTTGTTTGAAAAATATGCGACGAAAGATGCTGACAAGATCCTTGTCATGGCTGGTTCGGCCGCAGGAACGACCAAGGACGCGATTGATGAATTGAGAGCCAAAGGGAAAAAGGTCGGACTCATTGAAATCGAGCTGTTCCGGCCATTCCCGCGCAAAGAACTGCTGAAGGCGCTTTCCGGCGCCAAGGAGATCATCGTGATGGATCGGGCGCAGTCGATCGGATCCAACCCGCCTTTCTATACTGAAATCGTTTCCGCTATGCATGATTCGAAAAAAACCGGCTGCGACATCAGGTCTTTCATTTATGGAATCGGAGGACGGGATCTTTTCAAGAGCCAGATCATCGATTTGGTGAATGGGAAAATCAAGGGTAAGTATTTAAATTAGTATTTCGATATGACAAAGAAAAAAGAAATGAGTATCGATGATTTGGCGGTGCTGATTAAAAAAGAGTTCGACCGAGTCGATGACAGGTTCGCTGGCATTGATAAAAGATTCGCTGGCATTGATAAAAGGTTTGTAAACATCGACAAAAGATTCGATGGCGTCGAAGAGCGTTTGGATAGGCTTGAGTTCAGTCAGAAAGATATCCGGAACGAGCTGAATTTCATGGTGCATAAGTTCGAGCTGAAAGAGCTCGAATACAGGGTTGAGAAATTGGAAAAGAAATTTTCAAAATAATTATGAACAAAGAACTGGCTAAGAATTTCGCTCCCGGCCATAGCGCCTGCCAAGGCTGCGGTTTTCCGGCGATAGTGAGGACGATTTTGGGCGAGGCGACGACACCGATCGTGGTTGCCAATGCGACGGGGTGCCTCGAGGTGACATCGACCATCTATCCGTATACGGCCTGGAAAGTGCCGTATATCCACAATGCTTTCGAGAATGCCGCTGCCACCATTTCCGGAGTCGAGCGGGCATACAAAGCGCTCAGCAAGAAAGGGAAGATAAAGAAGAAGATAAAATTCGTGGCTTTCGGAGGCGATGGCGGGACATATGATATCGGATTGCAATCCCTTTCGGGCGCTCTTGAACGCGGCCATGATTTCCTGTATGTGGTCTATGACAACGGAGGATATATGAACACCGGAAATCAGCGATCGTCTGCGACTCCGTATGGAGCGGGGACGGAAACGACTCCGGTCGGCAAGGAGTCTTTCGGGAAAATGGAAACCAGGAAAAGCATCATGGAGATCGTGAATGCTCACAGGGTTCCGTATTTGGCGCAGGCCAACGTCGCGTATCTCGCGGATCTCAAGAAGAAAGCCAAGAAGGCGCTGGAAGTGGAAGGCCCGTCTTTTCTGGCTGTCTTTTCGCCTTGCACCAACAATTGGAAATTCCCGACTTCTCAATATGTGAGGATCGCGCGTCTTGCCACTGAAACGAATTTCTGGCCGCTCTATGAAATCGAGAACGGCAAATACAATATCAATTGGGCAACGGAAAAGCCGAAGCCGGTGGAAGAATTCCTCAAGACCCAGGGCAGGTTCAAGCATCTTTTTTCTGAAAAGAACAAGGGCGTCCTGAAAGAGGTTCAGAAGAAAGTCGATGACGAATGGATGAGGCTGGTTAATCTGACGGACTAATAATAAAAAGATATGGAATTCAAGGAACTGCAGAATAAGATAACGTTGGCTCTTGCCAGATACGGAAGCGACAACGGCATAAGGGTGGATGACGAGTATGTCTTGGTGAAGCTTTTCGAGGAGATGGGGGACATCGCCAAAACAGCTTTGATATACAAGAACAAATGCGAAAACAGGAAGATGATTCCGCGTGATGAGGCCAAGAAGATGATCGCTGTCGAAATCGCCGACACAGTCGGCCTGTTGCTGGCTTTTGCCAGTCAGCTGAATATAGATGTGGAAGAGGAAATAAAAGATAAGTGGCTTTCCAAATACGCGGAAGCCTGATTTTCCAGTGAGCCGCCTGTCGGAATCGAACCGACGACCTACGCGTTACGAGTGCGTCGCTCTGCCAACTGAGCTAAGGCGGCTGACTACGCCGAGGCTTCGTCAGCCAAAGGCCGACTATGCCGAGGCTTCGTCAGCCAAAGGCCGACTATGCCGAGGTTTCTTTGCTTGGGCATGACCTAGACATGATATAATAAGTCTTAAAATAATTCAAATCCATGAAAATATATATCTGCGAAATCTGCGGAGACGCCTATATCGGTTCTGAAAAGCCGGCCAATTGCCCTTTCTGCGGGGCAAGGTCCAATTTCATAAAGGACGGCGCGGAAGCCAAGCCGATTGTCAATGAGAAGATAGAAATCAGTGAAGAATCCAGGAAGAATCTTTTGGAAACATTGGATCTGGAAATAGACGCCAATGCGATATATCTCTGCATGGCCGGGAAGGCGAAGGAATATATGATAAAGGCGATGTATAAGAGGCTGGCCAAGGTGGAATTCGAGCACGCGACTATTGTTACGAAACTTTTGGGGATGGATGCTCCCAAAGCCAAGGAGCTGCCGTGTCCGGACAGCGATGCTGAAAATTTCGAAAAGACTATCGCGCTTGAGGATCACGCTGCCGCTCTTTATCGCGAATTCGTCAAGAAATCGGCCGAAAAGAATATCAGGATTTTCTTCACGGCTCTTTCCCAGGTGGAAGAGGAACATAAGCAGCTTATTTCGGAAATTGCCTGAGAGACTATTATCGGAAAGAGAGTGATGATATTTCAAATGACTGACTCGAGCATCGCATTTTTTATTCAAAAATATTCCCTCGCTCGACGGCATCCGGTGGAATATTTTTGAAAAAATACGTGCTCTCAAACAGGTGAGTCGTTTGAAATATCATCACTCTCTTTCCTTGAGATAAGAGTAAAGCTTTAACAAAAGCTATAACATATGGAAGATAAAATCATAGAATTGAAGAATAAGATCCTGCTTTTGCGGGACTATCTTTGACGTTGCGGGAAAGGAAAACAGGATCCTGGAGCTGGAGGCTGAATCGAATCGGGAGGGGTTCTGGGATGACCATCAGAAGGCTTCTTCGGTCATGCAGGAACTGGAAGAGATCAGGAAAGAGATAAGGATCCTTTTGGAAAGCGAAAAGGAAATAGCCGATATTTCGGAATTCTTGGAAATGGCGGAGAGCGAAGAGGAAAAGGATGAGATAGGGAACAAGGTTGCGGAACTTGAAAAGAACCTGGCCGAGCTGGAATTCAAGACCCTTTTCGACGGGGAATATGACAGCAATCCGGCAATCGTTTCGATATATTGCGGCGCCGGCGGGGTGGATGCGCAGGACTGGTCGGAAATGATCCTCAGGATGTATCTCAGGTGGGCGGAAAAGAACGGTTTTCGGGCCAAGCTTCTGGATGAGACCCGCGGGCAGGAGGCCGGGATCAAGAACGCCACGATAGAATTCACCGGCCCCTATGCTTATGGATATTTGAAAAGCGAATCGGGCGTGCATCGCCTGGTGCGCCTTTCGCCTTTCAACTCGGACAATCTGAGGCAGACTTCCTTTGCCATGGTCGAGGTCCTGCCTGTTATCGATATGATAAGCGAAGTGGAGATCAAACCGGATGATCTTAGGGTGGATGTTTTCCGTTCGCAAGGGGCTGGCGGTCAGGGCGTCAATACGACGGATAGCGCGGTGAGGATCCTGCATATCCCGACTGGAATCATGGTCACTTGCCAGAACGAGAGGAGCCAGATGCAGAACAGGGAACAGGCGATGAAGATCCTGAAAGCCAAGCTGCACAAGAAATACCTGGAAGAAAAAGAAGCGGAAAAAAACAAACTGCGGGGCGAGCAGGTGAGTGCCGAATGGGGAAGCCAGATACGGTCATATGTGGTTCATCCGTATAAAATGGTGAAGGATCACCGCACTAAGCATGAAACTGCGGATGTCGAAAGCGTTTTCGACGGGAACATCAACGGTTTCATGGAAAGCTATTTGGAGGGTTTGAAAAAATAGTTTATAATATGTTCATGTCGGATAATTTCATTATTCTAAGCTTCTCATTATGATCAAATTCGATTCGGTATCGAAAATATATAAAGACGATTATGTGGCTCTCGACAATGTGACCTTCGAAATAAAGGAAGGCGATTTCGTTTCTATTGTCGGGGCGAGCGGGGCTGGCAAATCGACCCTGCTCAAGCTCATATATGCCGAGGAGTCCCCGACTTCCGGGACGGTATATTTCAACGGCGGACCGCTTGAGGGAATGAGCCGGAGGAAAGTGCCGTTCCATAGGAGGAATATCGGGACTGTTTTCCAGGATTTCAAGCTCTTGCCGAAAAAGACGGCTTTCGAGAATATCGCCTATGCTCTGGAAGTGTCCGGCGCGCCGACGGAAGAGATCATGGAATATGTCCCTCAGATTTTCGAAATAGTCGGACTGTCCGACAAGGTGAACAAGTTTCCGCATGAACTGTCCGGAGGAGAACAGCAGAAAATAGCTCTTGCCCGCGCCCTTATCAACAAGCCGCTCGTTATCATAGCGGATGAGCCGACGGGAAACCTCGATCCTGTTTCTTCGGTTGAAATAATGCAGCTGCTGCTCAAGATCAACAAGCTCGGAACGACAGTCGTTTTGGCGACGCATGACAAGGAAATAGTGAACAAGGCGACAAGGCGAGTCATCGTCCTTGAAAAGGGGAAAGTGATCTGCGACGAAGAAAAAGGCAAATACAAGATCTGTTAAAATAAAAAAAACTATGTTTCTAATCATTGGGAGAACAATCAAAGAGGCTTCTAGGAATTTCATCAGGAACGGCTGGCTTACGGTTGCTGCGGTGAGCGTCATGATCATGTCGCTTTTCATCATCAGCGTCCTCTATACTGTGACTATGACTGCCAGCGGGATATTGAAAGGCGTTGAGAATAAAGTCAATGTGAGTGTGTATTTCAAGCCGGACACAACCGAGAACGATATCCAGAAAATCAAATCGGATCTGGAAAAATATAACGAGATAAAGTCCGTCGAATATGTCTCGAAAGACAAGGCCCTTGCCGATTTCAAGGCCAATAATGTCAACGAGCCGAGGATCCTGGACGCGCTCAACGAGATCGGGGATAACCCGCTGCCGTCCTCGCTTGTCATCCAGGCCAATAGCCCCTCCCAATACGATTCGATAGTCACCTATCTCGGCGACGCCTCCTTCAAGGACGAGATAAGCCATATAAACTACGGCAAGACGAAGGATGTCATCAACAGGCTGAACAATATCATTTCCGAAATAAAGAATGCCGGCCTGTATATCTCGCTTCTTTTCGCGGCTATTTCCGTGCTTATCATCTTCAACACGGTGAGGATCACCATCTATACCCATAAGCAGGAAGTGGAAGTGATGCGCCTGGTCGGGGCATCCAACATGTTCATCCGCCTGCCGTTCGTTTTCGAAGGGATCTTCTATGGGATCGTGGCTTCGGTGGTTTCGATGGGGCTCCTTTTCGCGGCGCTCAAGTTCGCTTCCCCATATGTGACCAAGATAATCCCGACTGAAGACCTGGTTTCTTTCTATATAAGCAACTTCCTTCTTCTTCTCGGCACCCAGCTTGCGATCGGCGCGGTGATCGGGATCCTCTCGAGTTTGATCGCGATCAGGAAATATCTGAAGGTGTAGCTATAAAACCTTTATTTCAGGCTAAAAAAGCTTCTTATTGACCCGGGGTTGATTTTATCTTGGTTTTGCGTTAGATTGTCTTAGTAGCTGATCCTTACATTGGGGAATAGCCAAGCGGTAAGGCAGTAGGTTCTGGTCCTACCATGCGGGGGTTCGAATCCCTCTTCCCCAACATCCCAAATAACCCCTTATTTAAAGGGGTTATTTTTATACCCATGTGTAACTTCAGAACTCGTCAGGTGTCTATTGACTTATTACGTATAGTATGCTACTATACAAAGTTCACAAAGGCAATAAAACACAACAACCACTGGAGGCTGCACGATGGACAGGCAAGAATTGGAACAAATGCTCGCGAAAGGAAACGGCTGCCAGCCCATGTCCCTGGCGCATCACAACTACGACGCGGATAAAATCACCGAAGTCAAGGTGGTGAGCCTCACCTGCTCCGGATACGAAAAAGAACTCAAAGAAGCCATCGTCGGAGGTTGGAAGCTGATGTCCCTGCTGGTTACCAACACCGCCATCTTCCAGGGAGCGCCTGAACACAGGATCACCGCGGTACTGGTGAAGCTTCAGGAAGAGCAGTAGCCTGCTGGACCAACGGTCCCAAGGAGGCGCCCTACCGAACGGTAGCGCGCCTCCTTTTTTATTTGCTAAGTATTTATGGGAAGTCAAAAAGAGCTCTGTATATTATGTGAAATCAAATAAGTTCCAACTTCGTCCCACAGGCGCAACATCTAAAAATAAGCTTTGAGTAAAGCTTATTTTTTTTACCCAAATAAGACCATTAGAACTCGTGGTATAATTCTCATATGAGAAAAGAAAAGATAATATTGGTTCATGGGTGGGGCAGTTCTCCCAGGGACGACTGGTTTCCTTGGGTGTCTTCTGAGTTGAAAAAGCTCGGCTTTGATTTTGCGATGCCGGAAATGCCCAATACGGAAGAGCCGAAGATAGAAGAATGGGTTCCATATCTGGAGAAAATAGCCAAGGACTATGATGAGAATACGATTTTCGTGGGTCATAGCATCGGTTGTCAGGCTATAATGAGATTCTTGGAAAAGCAGAACAGAAGAGCTAGGGGAGCTGTTTTTGTTGCAGGCTGGTTCGAATTGGAGAATCTGGAAGAAGAAGAGGGATCAGAAGCGATAGCCAAGCCTTGGATTGAGACGCCGATAGATTTTGAAAAGGTGAAACGGAATATCGGGAAATCAATCGTGTTTCTGGGAGATAATGACCCATGGGTTCCAGTGGAAAGGACCAAGGAATCTTTTGAAATAAACCTGGGTTCAGTCGTTGAAATTATTCCTGGCGCTGGGCATATGTCTGCTGATGATGGCTTCAGTGCGTTTCCAAGAATAATCGAAGAGATAGCGAAATTAGCCGAGTAGAATATTCGGCAGCCTTTTGGATAACAGCTATAATGCAAATCATGGTGGATAAAATGGATGAAGAAGACATCTGCCGGCTCATAGAAAGCGATGAATGGATGATGAAGGTGCTGGCGGCGGTGAAATCGCTTGGTCTTCCGGATTGCTGGATCGGGGCGGGGTTCGTGCGCAATAAGGTCTGGGATCATCTTCATGGCTTCGAACACCGGACGCCGCTATCCGATATCGACGTCATATATTTCGATTCCGGAAACAAGGAAGAAAGCGCTGAAAATGATCTTGAGAACAGGCTTCAGGAGCTTTTTCCCGGTTTGCCGTGGTCTGTAACGAATCAGGCTAGGATGCATATGGCGAATGGCGACGAGCCATATCTTTCTTCAACTGACGCTCTGTCCAGATGGCCGGAAACGGCGACAAGCGTTGCGGTCAGGTTGGATGAGGGGAATAGGATAGTCTTCAACGCGCCCAATGGTATTTCTGATCTGGTTAATCTAAAAGTTTGCCCTACTCCCGCGTTCCGTTCCAAGAAAGATATTTATGAAAACCGCTTGAAGAAAAAGAGATGGGAGGATAAATGGTCAAGAATAGAGGTATTTCATTTTTAGGTCAGAGTTTCTGCAGTTTTGCTTTATAGGGAATAATAAACTTACGGTGATAAGTCAGTGCATGAAATGAAAAAGCCGATTATCGTCATTGTCTCGACCTTATTGCTCTTATCGGTTTTTCGTTATGCTTATAACTATCATCTGCCCAAGAAAAAATACCCAGGAATACCGACGGATAATAACAATAAAAAAAGCGAATCTTCCAATATTGTAGGAGAGAATAGTGGCAGCGTTTCAGATAAAAGCGCTACTGATCCTCAAAAAGAATCTGCGATTGTGTTCAGCGATGATTTTTCAAAAAGCGGGACTTTTGAAGAAGCTGGGAGCATGAACGAAAGCGCCAGCAAGGATTGGTGGGTCAATTCCGGAGCTTTCTTTAATGTGAAGAACGGAGTGGGGATGACGTTGGCGGGAGATCTTGCGAAAAATGATAAGTGGCAAAAGGAATATGAAAAATATGATCCTGACGAGACAGACAAGGGCATTCATCCGCAAAATATCTTCCGTCTCGTTCTGAAATCCAAATGGAAGAATCTCAGGCAGGAGTCTTATTGCAAAATCGATCGATATATCATCAGCGATAGCGAGAACCGCAGCGAATCGAACGGATTATTGCTCTTCAATAGGTATGTGGATGAGAATAATCTTTATTATACCGGGGTAAGGGTTGATGGGACCGTTGTAATAAAAAAGAAGATTGGTGGAAAATATTATACTATGGCGCAGAAGGTTTTCTATCCTGGGAGATATGACAGGAAGAATAGCCCGAATCTTCTTCCTGTCGGAAAATGGATCGGGATCAGGAGTGAAGTTTTTGATAATCCTGACGAGTCTGTTTCTATAAGAATATATATCGATGGCAACCGATCAGGAGACTGGAAGCTTGCGCTGACAGCCGATGATAATGGCAAAGGTTTTGGGGGAGCGGCTATCATGAATTCCGGCTATGCCGGTATCCGAACTGATTTCATGGACGCGGAAATCGATGATTATAGGATAGAAGAGATTAAATAGATTAAATAGATTAAATAGATTAAATAGATAAGGATATCTTTATGCCTGTATTGATAAACTTCAAGATCTGCGACAATGCCAAGGACTGCAGCGGCATCGCGGTGTGTCCGACTGGCGCATTGAGTTGGGAACTGATGACGGCGTGTTATAATCTTAGGATAAGGGTAAGATAAAAAACATGGACGAGATATTGAAAAAAATCGAGGAACAGGATAAGAAACTGGAGGCGATATATCATTCGATTGAGCAGATGCGGAAATATTTCCTCTGGACACTTATCATCACGATAGCAACTATCGTTCTTCCTTTGATCGCTTTAGCCTTTGTCATCCCGATGGTCATGAAGACGCTTGGTTCGGCCTATGGAGGACTTCTGAATTAGGATTTGATTTCAAGTATTCAAATGAAACCAGAGATTGCGGTTCTTGGTTTTTTTGTTTTCGGAAATGAAAACAGGGAGAAAACGGTATGACCGCTCTCTCCCTGGTTGGGGGTTGTTGGACGGCTGCTTTTTTTGATGGGGTTATCTTTTCGCGATCTCGACCCTTGTTCCGGGAGCCTGCTCTTTTTTGGGCAGTTTCCTTATAATCCTAACGGGAACCTTTTTTCTTCTGCCGATCCTCATGGCTTCCTGGCAATCCTTTTCGGTCGGTCCTGTGTAGAGATCTATGTGGTCCGGATGCTCTTTCCAGTCTCCCGTCTGGTCGACGACCGTGCCGTTCCAGTTGATTCCATCAATCTGGAGCTCGGTATCGGGTGGGAAAGTACCGAAGCTGGCGGCTATGTCGCCTCTTTTCAGCTTTTTGCCGAAAGAGGATATGTCTCCTCCATTCAAGCGGTCTTTCTTGCCGCAATAGGCCGTCACTTCTGCAAGGACAATCTCCCCTTTTGCATGATTTTTGGGTCTCGCTTCGTCTCGGTGTTCTTTCGTGGGTTGATGATTCTCCGCCCCCCAAGCGATAGAATCATAAAAAACATCAAGTGGAAGCACCAATGATATCATGACGCCCAGTAGCGCCAAAGTGTTCTTGTTCATGCCGTCTCCTTCTTTTTTCAAGCAGCCATGGCGTCCAGGTTGGTCCGGATGTTGCCGGTTATTTTTCCTGGCGCCCGTTAAAGTATACATGAACTGCTGCCCGGTGGCAATAGCGTCCATGAAAAAGGCTTTATTTGAAGGTTGATAAGCTATGACAGAACGTTTTTAGCACTCAGACTTGACGAGTGCTAAGAGGGAATATATAATGTAAACATGGAAGAAAGATTAGAGAAAATTTTGACTGCCATCATTCAGGAATATACCCAGACGGCTGTTCCGGTCGGATCGAAGATCCTTTCGGAGAAATACGGCTTCGAGCTGAGCGCGGCGACGATCAGGAATGACATGGCGCGGCTCGAGAAGGAGGGATTCCTGTTCCAGCCGCACACCAGCGCCGGACGGATCCCGACTGACAAGGGATACCGCTATTTCGTCGAGAAGGTGATGGGCGACGAGGAGCTCAGCCGCGAGGATCAGCGCAGGCTGCAGGCGGAGGTGCTGAAGCTGAAAGCCCAGAACAAGCGGTTTTCAAGAACGACTTCGAAGCTGCTGTCATCGCTTTCGGGAAGCCTGGTCATTTCGGGGATCGAGAACGAATTCTATGATTTCGGAATCAGCGAGCTTTTGGAAAACCCTGAATTCCGCGAGATCGACGAGTTCTCAAGGATTGCCGAAGCCTTGGACTATATCGATGAGAACGTGGATTCGATACTCAGGAAACTGAAGGATGGCGAGACGAAGATATTCATCGGGAAAGAGAATCCGATCAGGAACATTTCCAATTGTTCGATGGTGGTTTCTCCGTATACGACAAAAGAGGGGGAAAAGGGACTGCTGGCCATCATCGGTCCGAAGCGGATGAGATATGCCAAGAACAAGTCGTTGCTGGAATATCTGGGAAAGCTGCTCGGTCCGTCTGCGGTCATCGTGACATTCGTTCACTTTATATAATCGATAAAGCCTATGCATATGAAAACAAAACAGGGAAAACAGGAAGAGAAGCCGAAGAAGGGCATCAAGGATGTCGAAGAGGAGATAGCGGTCAAGGAGGGGGAGATCATTAAAGAGCTGGAAGAGAAAGTCGGCGAATATCTGAACGGTTGGAAACGCTGCCAGGCTGATTTCGAGAACTATAAAAAGAGGCAGGAGGAGGGGAAGAAGGAGATGGGGCAATACCTGAAAGAGAGCATCCTTCTTGAGCTTCTTCCGGTGGTGGATAATTTCCATGCTTCGACGGATCACATTCCGGATGGCGAGAAGGAAAGCCCGTGGGTGGTGGGAATCATGCATATCCAGCGGCAGTTGGAAACGGTGCTGACTGACAACGGGGTTTCGGAAATCCCGGTTGCTGTCGGGGATGAGTTCGATCCGCATATCCATGAAGCGGTCGATCAATCGAAAAAAGACGCAGACGAGGATGAAGAAGAACCTGAAAACGAAAAAGAAAGCATAAAGAAGATAGTCAGGAAAGGATACAGGATGGGAGACAGGATCATCCGTCCAGCGAGAGTGGTGGTTGGATAGTTTTTTAAAACAGAAGTATTTTACGAAGTCGTTTTCCTGCAAGGATAATCATTTTACTTGCCTTTCGTTCTCCGCCGGCTGGCGGACGGAAGCCGCAAAATGATGATGCCAGCAGGAAGGCTCGGAGTATCATTATGATATTTTGTCACAACAAACTAGAAGGAGGTGAAAAAATATGCGTGGAATAATGCATTGGAGCCCTATGAGGGAAATGGACAGGTTCTTTGACGAAGATGCCTGGGGAGCGGATTTCGTTCCGGCGATAAATGTCTTTCAGGACAAGGATAATGTTATTGTCGAAACATCCCTTCCGGGAATCGATCCTGAAAAAGTGGATATCTCGGTCGAGAACGATGTCCTCACTATCTCCGGGTCTCGCGAAGAGAAGAGCGAGATAAAAAGGGAAGATTATTATCGTAAGGAGATTAGGGAGGGAAGTTTCTCTAGGTCTGTAATCCTGCCGATGGCGGTGAAGGCAAGCGAAGCGAAAGCTCACGCTGAGAAGGGAATCCTCAGGATCACTCTTCCGAAGGCAGAAGAAGTCAAGCCTAAGAAGATCTCTGTAGAGGTGAAGAAATAGGTGCATCCCTCATGCCGCTCGATACGGCAAGTCGGCATCGAGCGGCGAATGGGGCGCATGTCAGCAGATAATTTAATTTCGTAAGCAATAATGTTCCGATCGTCAAAACGTTAAAGGGGTTGGCGGTTGGGAACAGGAAAAATATATGGCGAAAATATTGGGCATCGATCTTGGGACGACCAATTCGGCGATGGCTATCGTTGAAGGAGGATCGCCTGCGATTGTGGAAAACAAGGAAGGGGCGAGAACTACTCCTTCTATGGTAGCGGTTTCTAAGAGCGGCGAGAGGTTGGTGGGGCTTCTGGCGAAACGCCAGGCGGTCACTAATCCTGAAAACACTTTGTTTTCGGTGAAGCGCTTGATCGGGCGCGCATTCGGAGATGAAGAAGTGCAAAGAGACACCAAGCTTGTCCCGTATAAGATAGTGAAATCGGACGGCGGGGTCAAGGTCGTTATGGGAAGCAAGGAATATACTCCTCAGGAAATTTCAGCCATGGTTCTTGGAAAGCTCAAGGCCGATGCGGAAGAGAAGCTGGGAGAAAAGATCACCGAGGCTGTCATTACGGTTCCTGCATATTTCGATGACTCGCAGAGGAAGGCGACCAAGGAAGCGGGAGAGATCGCGGGGCTCAATGTGAGGAGGATCATCAATGAGCCGACTGCGGCCGCTCTGGCATACGGATTCAACAAGAAGAATGATGAGAAGATTGCGGTGTATGATCTTGGAGGAGGGACTTTCGATATTTCCATCCTTGAGGTGGGCGGTGACACCGTGGAGGTGAAATCGACCAACGGGGACACCCATCTGGGAGGAGACGACTTCGACCAGATGATCATCACTTGGATTATCAGCGAATTCAAGAAACAGGAAGGAATTGACTTGTCGAATGATCCGCTGGCTCTCCAGAGGATCAAGGAAGCGGCCGAGAAGGCGAAGATCGAGCTTTCAACCGCTATGGAAACGGAAATCAACCAGCCGTTCATCACGACTGATGCCAATGGCCCGAAACACTTGGTCATGAAGATCACTAGGGCAAAGCTTGAAGAGCTGGTCGGAGACCTCGTTGCCAAGACTCTTGAGCCGACCAAGAAGGCTTTGGCGGATGCCAAGCTGTCGGTTGGGGATATCAATGAAGTGGTGATGGTAGGAGGAATGACCAGGATGCCTCTTGTCGTGAAGACTGTTGAGGAATTCTTCAAGAAGAAGCCGAACCTTTCAGTCAATCCGGATGAAGTGGTGGCTCTCGGAGCTGCGATCCAGGGAGGAGTTCTCCAGGGGGACGTGAAAGACGTGCTGCTGCTGGACGTGACTCCGCTCACGCTTGGAATCGAAACGATGGGCAACGTGATGACGCCTCTTATCGATAGGAACACGACTATCCCAGCTTCCAAGTCGCAGACATTCTCAACGGCGGCTGACAACCAGCCTTCAGTCGAGATCCATGTGCTTCAGGGGGAACGGCCGATGGCAGCTGACAACAAGACGCTTGGAAGATTCATCCTGGATGGCATTCCGCCGTCTCCTCGCGGAATTCCGCAGATCGAGGTTTCTTTCGATATCGACGCGAACGGGATACTGAGCGTCAAGGCGAAAGACAAGGCGACCGGCAAAGAGCAGTCGATCCGCATCGAGGCTTCATCCGGGCTTTCCAAGGATGAGATCGAGAAAATGAAGAAGGATGCCGAGGCGCATGCTGATGAAGACAAGAAGAAGAAAGACCTTATCGAAGTGAGGAACATGGCGGATACGCTCATGTATACTACTGAGAAGGCTATGCGTGATGCCGGAGACAAGGTGACTGCCGATGATAAGAAGCCGGTTGAGGAAAAGATCGAAGCGCTCAAGAAAGTGAAGGATGCCGATGACGTTGAAGCCATCAAGAAAGCGACGGAAGAGCTTTCGACCGAAGCCCAGAAGATCGGACAGAAGCTCTATTCTGCCTCCGCCTCCGCTTCTGCTGAAGCTTCGGCGGACAAGTCCGCTTCCTCTGAAGAACCAAAATCGGAAGAGCCGAAAGAAGGGGAAGTGAAGGACGCTGAGACGAAAGAGAACTAGGGGATTCGGGAAATAGAAAAAACCGCCTTCACATCCTGTGTTGGCGGTTTTGGTTTTTGGGAAGCGGCGCGGCGTTTCCCTAGATTTTTCCGGCGAAGAGAGCATAGAGCCTCTCTGATATTTCATACACAGTGAAAGCGATGGCGTTACTGGTCCACCATCGGTCCGATAGTGGATCATACCCTATTTCGGAGGTGTCCGGGATGATAACATAAAGGCCGAGTTTTTTAGCCGCCAGGGCATATAGGCGAGCATCCCTGGGGTGAGCGATTATTGCTACGACGCATCCGGGTTTTTTTTCTTCCGAAAGAAAGACCAGCCTTCGGTAAATCATTTTAAAGATATCGAATATTTCTCCGCCTGCATGAGTTTTTTGCACGTCTGTTATTTTGCTTGTGGGACTTACGCATAAAAAATCAGCAATCTCTTTGGGAATCACCAAATGGGGCACGCGACAGGATAGGAGAATTTCACGGATAATTTCTGCCATCCTGTTGTTGCTGCCAATCGGACAGTTGCACTGATGGAACCCGAAGGGCACCACTAAAAGAGTTTCGACATTTTTGAAGCTTAATTTCCAGATGGTTTTAGTTTCCCAGCAAAAGAAACACCAGAACAGCTTTCTGATAAAAGCGAATAACTTCATGGCGTCCTCCAGAGCAGTCCGGCTATATGTTTTTGTCAAAAAAACTATAAGAATGATTTATACCATGGATATGCGTGTTGAGTCAAATAAAAAGGGCAACGCGCGTTGGCGTTGCCCTGGGTTTTTTGGTCGGCCTCGGGGCGAGACAAGCTTTTTCTCCTTTGTCAGGAGTTTCTTCATTGGCTTCTGGGTAGGAAGCTTTTGAAATTGCTGTCTCATATGCCCCGAGGACGCGTCGATATTCTTGCAGTAATTCGAGAAAAAGGCAAGGCCTGATTAGCACTCGATGATTGAGATTGCTAGATTTTTCATTTCGTGCTAGATTTTATTGGAAGGAAAATCGTATAATTTCGAATAAAAATATGGCGGATTATTATGAAATATTGGGCGTGACAAGAGGCGCCAGCGATGATGAGATCAAGAAAGCATATAGGAAACTGGCGCATAAGCACCATCCTGACAAGCAGGGCGGCGACGAGGCCAAGTTCAAGGAAATAAACGAGGCCTATCAGGTGCTTTCCGACAAATCGAAGCGCGAGCAATACGACCGGTTCGGCAAGAACTTCAATCAGGGACAGGCCGGCGGCGGCCAGGGCTTCGGCGGTTTCGATTTCAGCGGCTTCGGCGGCGGCAACGGGAACGGCTTCAATTTCGAGTTCGGCGGCGGAGATTTCGAGGATATTTTCTCGACTATTTTCGGCGGCGGCGGACGCGGCGGATCAGGAAGGAAAAGAGGGCAGGATATCCAGGTGGATGTCGATATTACTTTCGAAGAGATGGTCAGCGGTTCGGAGAAAGAGCTCAGGCTGTATAAATCCGTGGTGTGCGACAGGTGCCACGGGAACGGCGGCGATCCTGGGTCTGAGATGAAAACCTGTGCCACATGCCACGGTTCGGGACGGGTGAGAAGGGTGACCAGGGGATTCTTCGAAAACTTCGAACAGGTGGTGGAATGCCCGACCTGCCACGGAGCGGGGAAGACATATGAGAAGAGGTGTTCGAAATGCGGAGGCGATGGCAAAGTCAAGGAGGAAGTGAAAATGAAGATAAGGATACCGGCTGGAATCGCTGACGGGCAGACTATTTCTTTCCAAGGAGAAGGGGAGGTCGGAGAACACGGATCGATGCCTGGCGACCTCTATGTCATGGTGCACGTCAAGAAGCACAAGGAGTTCACGAGGAGCGGCTTGGATATCCTGAGCAGCGTCGAAATCCCTTTTTCGATGGCGGCGCTCGGCGGGGAGACAGTTATCAGCACTATTTCCGGCCAGCTGATTCTCAAGATCCCGTCCGGAACGCAATCGGGCGAGGTATTCAAAGTGAAAGGCAAAGGAGTGCCGGAACTTCGCGGCAGCGGAAGAGGGAACCAGATGGTGAAAGTCATCGTCAAGACTCCCAAGAAGCTTTCCCGTGCCCAGAAGAGGATATTGGAAGAACTGAAAGAATCCGGAGAATGATTTTCTGGTTTTCCTTTTTTTGTGATATCATTGCATCAGGGAAAATAAAATACAGGACTTGCGCATTTGCCTCAAAAACCTTTTAAATCGCGAGGCTGTGCGGAACTCATCCTGGTTATATATGGTTCGGTCTTGACTCTCCAGAAACTGCTTTCTGTTTCTGGCTAAGAAAAAAGTTTTTTCAATAAACGCGCAAGTCCTAAAATAAAAACAATATGAATCTGACCGCAATGCTTTCGACGCTGGGGCTTTCGGCGTCCATGGCGCAGGATGCCACGCTGTTCCTGGTTGTCCTCCTTCTGAGCTTCGTCTTCGGAGTCTCGATCGGGCGGGCGAAACTCATAACCATCCTTGCTAACATATATGTGGCTTTCTCGATCTTTTCCGTTATTCCTGACAAGCTCATCGCTGATTATGTTTATGATGTCATAACCTTCTTGGCTCTTATTGTCGGGCTGACTCTTTTTTCCGGAAAGCTCATCGAGGTCCCTTTCCATATTTCGGGGTCGGGATTCCTTTGGAGGGTTTTCGCTCTCAGCTTCCTGGAAGTCGTCATGACGCTCAGCATAATCATCGACATGGTTCCGAAAAAGGAAGCGCTTTCGTATATATCAGCCAGTTCGTACGGATATCTGGCTTCGTCGAATATGATGCTGGTCTGGATGGTCGCGCCGCTCGTTTTCCTGGCGCTCATCCATAACAAGGTGAACCGCTGATTTGACGAAAAAGAACGCGGTGCTATAATCTAAAAAGTCCGAAGCGGACCGGTTTTTGTTTCGAATGAAATACATGCGCCCATAGCTCAGTTGGTAGAGCAGTTGCCTTTTAAGCAAACGGTCCCAGGTTCGAGTCCCGGTGGGCGCACACAACACATAATATGGAACGGATTCCCGAGAGGGGATTTTTTGTTTGACCTCGAAAGGGGAATATGCTAATTTAGTGTATCGTAGCTTAACAACAAAATAGCGGTTATCGGGAGGTGCTTTATGTTTTCCAGGATAAATCTTCCTGCGAAAGCAGTCGTCTTTATCAGGCGTATCTCTGACCTTTTCATGGTTATTCTGGCTATCCTTTGCGGTTCAATATCGTACGTATCATCGCGGATCGCTTCCGCGCTGGCATGCGGCGGAGAGAGGAGTGGAATGATCATAGTGTTTTTTCTGGCCATGATATTGGCAAGCGCTTTCTTTATCATTGCCTGGATATCGAAATATTTCGAGGAGTGTATATGCTTCCCGAGATGAAGTCACGGTTTTATCCTTTTGCCCCGGAGCGGAACGTGTTTTCCGCTTCGGGGCTTTTTTTTATTTTGTTTTTCATATATAATCCAGTTATGAAAAACAGAAAAACAACCATAGCAGTTTTAGCGGCTTCATCCCTGTTTTTTGCTGGATGCTCTTTCGCTCCGGCTCAAAATGCCGGAACTGAAACGGTTCAGAAGTATGCTGTTTCTGAGAGCTTCTGGAAGTCAACGGATGGCGGAAAGAATTGGGAAGTGAAAGACCAGTCTTCGAACAAGCCTACCACCAAGGATCTGGATATCGTGAATTTGGCAGTCGATCCGGCGAACGGCAATAATGTCTTTTTGGGCCTTAGGAGCGGAGGAATAGTGAAAACGGCTGACGGCGGAGACAATCTGGAATTCACCGGTTTCAAATTGGACAAGACCTATGCTTTGGCGATAAGCCCTGCTAATCCGAAAACGATGTACGCGAGCGCTCTTTTTGAAAAGAGAGGCAAGATGGTCAAGACTGTCGATGGCGGCGAGAAATGGGATGAGGTGTATACTTTCCCGACTGATGGAGCCTTAATCCTGTCGATCGCTTTGGACAGGAATAATCCGAATACTGTTTTTGCCTCAACCAGCGATAACCAGGTGATAAAGAGCGTCGACGGCGGAGCGTCATGGAAGAAGGCATATAAGGCGAAGGGTCCGGTCGTGAAAGTCGCGATCGATTCTTTGAACAGCGATCTTGTCTATTTCCTGACCCAGGGCGGAGAGGCTTTCAGGAGCCAGGATGGCGGCGGAAGCTTCGAGGGCATGTCGCAAGCCATGACGGCTGCCAAGCTGATGTCATCGGGATACGGTGTCGTCGAGACTGATCCGACTAGGACGGGAACGGTGTATCTGGGAGGCAAGCAGGGCATAATCAAAAGCAGCGATGGAGGGAAGACATGGATCAATATGCCGACTCTCAATGACCCTTCGACTGCCGAAGTCCGTGCGCTTGCGATAAATCCCAGCAACTCCAATGAGATCGTCTATGGCGCGGGACAGGCGACATACAAATCGATAGATGGCGGAAACAGCTGGACGACTTTCCAATTCAACGTGGGAAAGATAATCAATAATATAGAATATAGCAGAACCGATCCGAGCGTGGTCTATCTGGGTTTTGCTAATAAGTAATTTCAAATTTATGTATCAAGAAGCAATTGAAAAAAGCAGGGAAGAATTCGAAAAGGCCATTTCTCATTTCAAGGAGGAGATGTCCAAGCTCCGCACGGGAAGAGCATCAGCTTCTCTGGTCGAGGATCTGTCAGTGGATTATTATGGATCCAAGTCTCCCTTGAAGCAGATCGCCAGCATAAATATCCCGGAACCCAGGACGATCATGATTTCTCCGTGGGACAAAGGCGCTCTTGTGTATGTCGAGAAGGCGGTCCGCGAGTCGGACCTCAATCTCAATCCGGTCAATGACGGAATCGCTGTCAGGATAAACATCCCCCCTCTAAATGAGGAGAGAAGGCGGGAATTGGTAAAGATGCTTAACAACAAGGCTGAGGAATCGCGCGTTGCGGTGAGGCACACTCGTGAAGAGGCTTGGGATGAGATCCAGGAGCTTGAAAAGGAAGGCAAGATAGGCGAGGATGACAAGTTTCAGGGAAAGGATAAGCTGCAGAAAGTGGTTGATGAATACAATATGAAAATCGAGGAATTGAGAAAGAAGAAGGAAGAAGAGATAATGACCGTATAATCAGCCTTTATATGATAGGGGGCTAAGTCCCTAATCGGGGGCTTAGCTCTTGCGCGCATAAGATCATAAAATAAAAAATCATGCTTTTGACTGTCGTTGTTTTTCTTGTGATGCTGGGATTGCTCATCTTCGTTCATGAACTGGGGCATTTTGTCGTGGCGAAAAGGAACGGGATCGAGGCTTCGGAATTCGGTTTCGGCTTTCCTCCGAGAATGATCGGATTGCAATTCCTGCAAGCGGGCAAAGACGGGAAGAAAGGAAAATGGCGCATCATCTGGGGCGGCAGGGACGGGAACAATGAGAATGAGAAGAAAGATCTTGCCAAGGCTCACGAAAACAATATGCGCGGGGGAACTATCTATTCGCTGAACTGGATACCTTTGGGCGGATTCGTGAGGATCAAGGGAGAGGATGGCGGATTTTCGGCTGACAAGGACAGCTTCGCTTCCAAAAGCGCTTGGATAAGGATAAAGGTTCTGGCAGCTGGAGTGACGATGAATTTCGTTCTGGCATGGATAATCATATCGATTGGGCTTATGATCGGCGATCCTCAGCCAGTCGATATGGGAAGGGCGGATACTGGCAATTCCATAATACAGATAGATGCGGTGACGCCTGGGGCTCCGGCTGAGGCGATGGGTCTCATGGTCGGCGATATCATCGTCAAGGATCAGCCGTCTAGGAACGGGCAGGCTTTGGTTTTCAAAACCACGGAAGACATCCAGAATTATGTGAACGCTAACAAGGGTCAGGAAATATCGATTGAAATAAAGCGGGGCAATAGCCTTATGACCGTTTCCGGAATTCCTAGGGAGAATCCGCCGGAAGGGCAAGGCGCTTTGGGCATTCAATTTTCGCAGAACGTTTTCGTGAAATATCCGTGGCATATCGCTCTTTGGGAAGGGCTGCTGACGACCATCAGCCTGGTGAAGATCATCTTGGTCGCTTTCTTCGCTATTCTTGGAAACCTGTTCATGGGTCATGGCACGGGCGGAGTAGAGCTGGCCGGACCGGTGAAGATCGGGATGTATACCAAACAGGCTACGGAAATGGGGCTCATCTATGTGCTTCATCTGGCGGCGCTTCTCAGCATCAATCTTGGCATAATAAACATCCTGCCGATTCCGGCGCTTGATGGGGGCAGGATATTCTTCATCCTGATTGAGAAGCTGAAAGGCAAGTCGCTCAACAAGAGCGTGGAACAGATGATCCACACGGCTTTCTTCATCGTTCTGGTCTCGCTCATGCTTTTCGTGACTTTCAAGGAGGTATTTGAATTATTGAGCAAAAGGTTGTAGAATTAACCCAATGCTGCTTTAAAAGACTATTCGGTGGGATATCGAACAGTTGCTAGGACAGTTCCGGAAGGCGTTTTTCCGGAGCTTTTTGTGCGAATATCCATCAGGGCTTGTGCATTTGCCTCAAAAACCTTAAACGCGCAAGTCATACTCATAAAATATGCTTAAAAGACTCAAAAAACTCTCGAAAAAGCTGACCGGAAACATATTCGGGAATTTTTCCAAGGATATCGGTATCGATCTTGGAACGGCCAATACGCTGGTCTATGTGAAAGGAAGAGGGATCGTCATCAATGAGCCGTCGGTCGTGGCTATCAACAAGAAGACGGGGCAGGTTTTGGCAATCGGTAAGGAAGCGAAGAGGATGGTGGGCAAGACGCCCGGGCATATCGTGGCAACCCGCCCGTTGGTTGACGGAGTGGTCAGCGATTTCGAAGTGACTGAACAGATGCTCAAATATTTCATCGACAAGGTGCACAGCGGAAGCTTCACTTTGTTTCCGCGGCCACGCGTGGTTGTTGGGATTCCGTCGGAAGTGACAGAAGTCGAGAAAAGGGCGGTGATCGACGCGACCTTGAGCGCCGGAGCGCGCGAGGCCTATCTTATCGACGAACCTATGGCGGCGGCTATCGGTGCGCGCTTACCAGTGCAGGATGCTTCAGGGAACATGGTGGTGGATATCGGAGGCGGAACGACTGATATCGCTGTCATATCGCTCGGGGGAATCGTGGTTTCAAGGAACCTGCGCATTGCCGGGGACGAGATGAACGAGGATATCATCAGGTATATGCGCGATGAGTTCAATCTTCTCATTGGGGAAAAGACCGCGGAAGATGCCAAGATAGCAATCGGGAGCGCTTGTCCGCAAAAAGAAAAAAAGCATATGCAAGTGAGAGGGCGCGATTTGGTGACGGGCCTGCCTAAGGAAGTCGACATAACCGACGAGCATGTCCGGGAGGCGCTTTCGCGTTCGATTCGCATCATCATAAACAATATCAAGACGGCTGTTGAGGAAACTCCGCCGGAACTTCTTTCCGATATCATGCAGCGGGGAATAATCCTGGCAGGCGGGGGAAGCCTCATCCGCGGACTGGACGTGGTGATCGCGAATCATACGGAGATACCGGTCAGGATGATGGAGGATCCTTTGACGGCTGTAGTGAGAGGGACGGGAATAGTTCTTGAGGACATAGAGGCTCTTCGCGAGGTTCTGGTCGAGAACCAGCACGAGAAATCTCTCAGATAAAGTGAAGCATTTTGAAACAGCTTACTTCTAAAATAACCAAGACATTGATTATCCTGATTGTCGGGTTCTTTTTGGTATTTTTGAATCCCAAGGGACTATTCGATCCTTTGCGTGATTTTTTCATAAGAATAGCCACTCCTTTTGAAAGGGCTTCATATAATGTCGGGAAGAGTTTCCGAGGGACGATTGATTTTTTGGGATCGATTTCTGATCTCAGGAAAGAGAATGAGGACCTGCTTCGGGAAAACAACGAGCTGAGTTCCCAGGTGGCTGAACTTTCAAGCGAGAAAAACGAGAACAAGATGCTGCGGGAACAGATGGACCTCGTTCCGAAAGAGGATTTCGATCTGGTTTCTTCTTTCGTTTCCGCTCAGGATCCGCAGCGTCTTGATTCGTGGGTGCTCATTGACAAGGGAAGTTCCGATGGGATTTCCGAAGGCATGCCGGTCATCGTTTCCAACGGCATTCTTGTCGGAAGGATTTCGGAGGTCTATTCGAGCAATGCCAAAGTCGAGCTTCTTTCAAGCCCGACAAGCTCCATAAACGGAGTGGATGCTGCAACCAACTCGCGCGGCATCGTCAGGGGCGAATACGGCCTAGGGTTGGTTCTGGGGATGGTCCCGCAGTCGGATACGATCAGTCAGGGCGATGACGTGGTGACGTCGGGACTCGGAAGCGATACTCCCAAAGGGCTTCTCATTGGGAAAATAAAAGAAGTCCGCATGTCGCAAGACCGGCTTTTCCAGGAGGCGATAGTGGCTCCGAGAGTGAAATATTCGAAATTGGATCTGGTTTTCGTCATTAAGAACAAGAGATAATGCTTAGAAGGATAACAATTCTGCTTCTGATAATTTTCGCCGCGGTTCTCCAATCATCGTTTCTGCCTGCGGTTTTTTCCGGCAGGATCGTTCCGGATATCGCTCTTATCCTGACGGTTATCTGGGTCGTCAGCAGGGGTTTCGAGGATTCCCTTGCGAGGATCGTCGTGCTGTCTTTTTTTTCGGACATCCTTTCTTTCAGGCCGGTCGGGCTGAGCGTTATCCCGCTGGTCCTGATCGCATTCGGAGTTAGTTCGTTTTCGAAGCGTTTCATGATGTCGCAGCGGACATGGAAATTGTCGGTAGCCATGCTGCTGGTTTTTTTCGCGACCATATTCAATGGCGTATTGGTTTTTTTCCTGTCGAGATTGATCGGGTATGCGACCTCCGGCACGCCTGATTATCTGACGCCGGTTCTTGGCATCTCGATTTTCGCCACGGCCGCCTTGAATGTCATAACGCTCGCGGCTGTCTATTTCCCCATAAAGAAACTGGAGAAGTTCCTGGAGATGTACGAGTTTAAGAAAGTCATCCTGAAATAACATATGTTTCAAAAATATTTCAAAGAAAGAAGGATCAGGAAAGGGATGGAGATCGAAGACGCCATAATGACTGTCACGGAGAAGGAAAAGGCCATCATCGAGACTCCCTTTGAGAGGAAGGGCCTTGCCATTGTCTGGTATGCGGTTCTTCTTTTCATCATCATCCTTTTCGCGCGCGTCGCCTATCTCGATATGGTCGAGGGGAAATATTATGCGGGGGTGTCGCGGGACAACAGGATACGCAAGATAATCATAAAGGCCCCGCGGGGAAATATCCTGGACAAGTTCGGGAAGATTTTGGCGAAAAATGTTCCAAGCATCGATGCTGTCATCGTGCCTGACTATCTTCCGGATGGGGATGATCAGAGGAAAGAACTGGCTGACACGGTGGCTGGGATATTGGAGATGAATCCCGGAAACGTGGAAGCGATGATAATGAGCCAGGACAGCCATTCGGCTGATCCTTTCCTGCTCAAGGAGAATATAACCCAGGACCAGTCCTTGATATTGGCCGAGAAGGCCAAGGATCTGCCCGGGGTTTTCGTTGACGGAACGGCTATCCGGAGCTATGAAGACAGCGCTATCTTTTCTCACCTGATCGGTTATGACGGGAAGATAACCCAGAAGGAGGCGGATGATAATCCAGGATATCTGACGACCGACTATATCGGCAAGACAGGGATCGAGAAAAGCTATGAACAGGATCTCCGCGGCGTATACGGGGCTCAGCAGGTGGAGGTTGATTCCAAAGGGGAAGCGAAGAAGGATCTGGGAATGATCCTGCCGCAGCCGGGCAGCAACCTGGTTCTCAATATCGATGCTGATCTGCAGAAGAAAATATACGACAGCTTGTCTTCGATATTGGAGACGACAGATACCAAGACTGCGGCGGCAGTGGCGATAGATCCGCGGACGGGCGGAGTGCTTGCGATGGTGAGCATGCCGAGCTTTGACAACAATATGTTCGCTCGCGGGATCACGAATGATGAGTATAAGAACATAATAACGGACAAGGACCTGCCGCTTCTCAATCGGGCTACGAGCGGAGAATACCCGCCTGGCTCGACCATAAAACCGGCCGTGGCCGCCGCTGCGCTCTTGGAAGGCACCATAACGCCCTCCACGGTCATAGATGGCTTGGGAGGCCGGCTGTATATCGGAAGCTTCAGTTTCGGGGACTGGAAAGCGCATGCGCCGAGCGATGTCAGGACGGCGATTGCCCAGAGTAATGACATATTCTTCTATACGGTCGGCGGCGGATATGGCCCGATCGAGGGGCTGGGCATGAGCCGGATGAAGAAATATGAGAATCTTTTCGGTTTCGGTTCTCCCACGGGAATCGATTTTCCGAACGAATCGAGCGGTTTCATCCCGGATGAGGATTGGAAGCTGCAGAAGATCGGCGAGAAGTGGTATATCGGAGACAGCTATCATTGCGCAATCGGGCAGGGCTTCGTGACATCCACGCCGCTCCAGCTGGCCAACTATACGGCGGCGCTGGCCAACGGAGGGACTCTCTATGTGCCGCATATCGTCAACCAGATAAAGAAGAATGACGGGACGACGAAAACCGTCAGCCCTCAGGTCATCCGCAAGGATTTCATTTCTCCTGACATAATGAAAGTCGTCCGTGAGGGGATGCGCCAGACGATCACGGACGGGACGGCTCAGGCGCTCAAAGATGTTCCGGTGGCGGTTGCGGGCAAGACCGGAACGGCCCAGTTCGGCACCGGGGATGGGACGCATGCCTGGTTCATTTCTTTCGCGCCCTATGACAATCCGGAAATCGCCATGGTGGTTTTGGTGGAAGGCGGCGGCGAAGGACATTCCAGCGCGGTTCCGGTCACGAAAGAGGTCTATGACTGGTATTTCGGCGGGAGGAAATAGGATTGAATAAGATGAGATACATATTGGACACCCCTATGCTAGGCTAGGGAGTCGAATTAACCAATATCTATCTCTCCCATGAAAGCCAAAGAAATCGGGTATTACCTCATTGCCGAACTCAACCTATC
>JAAXWW010000005.1 GCA_013334765.1 Candidatus Moraniibacteriota bacterium
ATAGGTTGAGTTCGGCAATGAGGTAATACCCGATTTCTTTGGCTTTCATGGGAGAGATAGATATTGGTTAATTCGACTCCCTAGCCTAGCATAGGGGTGTCCAATATGTATCTCATCTTATTCAATTTTTGGCTTAAATAAAACTTTATCTTTTCTTTATAAAAATTTTATCTCGATTTTATCTTGCAAAAAACAGCCCTTTCGAGCTGCTTTCAGGAATCCTATTTCGTATCGGTTGCGGTTGTGGGTTGCGAGACAGGAGCGGCGGCATCCGCGCTGGCGCTGGCAGATTCGTCCGCACTCGCGCTAGCATTTTCCTCTTCGGCGCTGGCGCTGTCATCAGCGGAAACGCTTTCGTCCTGAGCCTCTTCGGTGCATGTTTCGTCATCTGCGGCACACTCTTCCTGGCTGCTGGCTTCTTCGCTTTGGCTTTCATCGCTCGCATCCAGGCATTCCTGGTCATCCGGGGCGCACTCTTCCGATTCTGCACCCTCTTCTGAATCAGCATCTTCTTCCTCCTCCGGATTGTTCTTCACATATTCCACTGGGTCATTGCACGTCGCCTCCTGTTCATATTTCTTGTTCGCTTCATCGCTGCAGAAAACGTCATAGCAGTCCTTCTCGCCCGGTTCGCAGACCATAGGGGTGCAATTCTCATCATTGTCCGGGTCGCAAAGAGGAACCTTGCTGGCGTTCCGGAAAGAAAGCTTGTAATACCAAGTGTCGTTATCCGGGTCGCCTGTGCACTGCTCGCTCGGATCTTTGGCGTTCGGATCGCATTCCCAAATGAAGCATCTGTCGATCGTCGGATCGCAGTCCTCCTGGTTTTCGACGATATAGTCTTTGGCAATAACAAAACGATAGTAGGCGGAAAAGATGGATCCTTCGAGGATAAGGATGAATGCCAAGAAAAATATTTTCGATTTAGTGTCCATTGAAAAAAATGTTTTTGTTTTTATGCGAAGAGTTTTATGGTATAAGGATAACTTCTTCCGGATGAAATGTCAAAGCGGCCGCTAGACCATTTTCGCGATCCGCAGCACACAATATATGGCCAGCGCCCAAACGAAACTTTCGGCGGCGAACCTGAAAAAGAGCTTTTTCCGAGTTTCTCCGCTGAGGAACAAGAAGCGGCGCTCGAGCCTTTTAGTGATGAAATTCAGCCTCCTCTTGAATATGACCGTCGCCATGACAAGAGACAGGAATATGCCCGCAGCGATGCCGCAGATTTCGACAATGATCCGTCCATAGCTCATTATCGCTGTCGCGCCATAATATGTGGCGACGGTCCAATACAGATTAGCGATGAACCAGCTGGATAGGAATATCATCCAGTCGCCCGATTTCATGCCGTCATACCTGTTGGCGCCGCGCCGCATGTATGCCGTCGTTATGAAAGGATCGAAATTGATCGAAAGCACCAGGATCAGGAACAAGCGGTTGTTCCTGACGGTTTTCGCGATCCACAGCCTCAGCTTGGATGTCCCCCTGTATTCCCTAGCCTCTTTGAGCGTCTCGATCCCGAGCCAATCCCTTTTCGACCAGTCATAGAAAAGCATGATGAGCCAGCAGATCAGAAAAGACGCGAGCGACATTATGATGCCTCCCTTAACCATGCCGTATTCTAAAACGACATACGGATAGAGCACGAAATCGAAAAGATGATCCGTGATCCAATTCACGCTGAGTCCGACCCCGATGATGCTTAGGCGTTTTTTTTGCGCCACGAACACCGAGGCTATTGCCTTCAAAAGGCCGCCTTTTTTATTTCCCATTCGGTTTTCCCCTCGAACCACGAAGCCGGATCCTCCCTCTTTCCGGATGAAAGGTTCCGCTGCGAACAAAAAGTCCAGATACTGAAAAAAGATTTTTGTTTTATTCGATTCAAGCAATATTCATGCTTATACGCACAAAAGATATCTTAGCATGAAAACGGAGGGACGGGAATAGCGATATTGGAAAACCCGATTGAACCGCCCGGATTTTTATGATATTATTGCCATAGCAATAATAAGCATCATAATCCAAACCCGCTTTTCATTCCGATGAAATGCAGCAAAAATATGAACGAGCCAGTACTCCTGTCAATAATCATCCCGGCATATAACGAAGCCAGCCGCAAAGGTCCCGGAATCAGGGAACACATGAAGAGCATCGGAGAATATTTCAAAACGAAGGATGTATCATATGAAGTCGTCGTCGTGAATGACGGATCGAAAGACGACACCGCCCGGGTGGTCGAAAGCTGCCGCGGGCTTGTTGCCAACCTGACCCTCATCGACCGGAAAGAAAACAAAGGCAAGCTGTTTTCCGTCCAGGAAGGACTCCTGAAAGCCAATGGCAGATTCCGCCTCTTCACCGACGCCGACGGCGCCACTCCCATAAATACCCTCAATGATTTCTGGAAGCATATCGACGCAGGAGAGAATGTCATCATCGGATCGCGCGACATGAAGCAATCCAAAATCGAGAAGCACCAGCCGAAAATCAAGGAGCTGCTCGGCGATGCCGGCAATCTGCTCATCCAATACACCCTCGACCTTCGCGGCATCGAAGACACTCAGTGCGGATTCAAGGTCTTCTCGAAAGAAGTCGTGGAACGCATCATCCCGCAGATGAAAGCCATCCGCTGGGGCGGAGATTTCGAGATCCTGGCGCTCGCCAAGAAAATGGGATACCAGATAGTCGAAGTTCCGGTCACCTGGATCGACTCGGGTCAAAGCACAGTCGGCATCAAGGGATATATCCAGACCCTCAAGGAGCTTTTCCAAGTCAAATGGAGAATGATCACCGGGCAATATGACCTGACAAAAAAATAGCTTCATCAAAACAGAAAAAGAAAAATCTCCGGAAGCGGAGATTTTTTTATTGCACAGAATATGAACCTGCTCGAGCTATTTCTTCGGAACAGTCAGGGAATATCCTCCCCAGCGTCCGAACATCGGGTCGGTCGGATTCGGGACCGCATAGCTCGTCTGAATATCCCCGGCCGGGGCAGAAGGTGACGATCCGTTTTTCGGCACGAACTCAATTTTCTGATCGACCTTGGCCGGATCGGTTTTCTTGGCTTTGCTTTCTGAAATCTTCTTGCCTGTCTTGTTGTTATAATAAGTGACCTTCTTTTCGAATTGTAATCCTTGGGATGAGCTTTTCAACTTAGAAGTCTCATAGGCAATGAAATGCTCCTCGGGTTTCCCTGCCAAGAATTTGTCCATGAAAGCGCGCCAGATCGGAGCCGCCACGAAAACCCCGTCCGCGCCGCCTTTCATCGGGCGGTTGTCATTGTTTCCGGTCCAGACGCTCACTGCGATAGACGGAGAAAATCCGATTGTCCAGGCATCGCGGAATTCCTGGGTGGTTCCGGTTTTGGCAGCCACGGTCTGAGTGCCGAAATTGAGCGGGCTGTTCTTTCCGAAAATCGGAGCACGGGCATCGTTATCCGAAAGGACGGAGTCTATTTTTCTGGCAATCTCGGCGTCCATCACCCTTTCCGGATTCAATCCCGGATCAAATACGATGTTTCCCGCGGAGTCGGTTATTCCAAGGATCGGGCGCACCGGGTTCCTCACTCCGTCATTGGCGAACACCGAAAATGCGGCTGCCATATCCAAAGGCTTCACTTCCCCGCCTCCGATCACCAGCGACAGTCCATAGCGCTTCCGATCGTTGAGCGTCGTTATGCCCATCCTGTGCGCCAGATCGATCGTAGCGTCGATTCCTGCCAAATAGAGGGTCTTGATCGCCGGGATATTGAGGGACTGGGAAAGCGCCTGCCTCATCGTGAGAAGGCCATGGAACTTCCCGTCATAGTTCCTCGGGACATAGTCGCGGCCTGATCCGTCGGGACCGAAATCCGTCGGAGCATCCAGGATCAGCGTTTCCGGCTGATATCCCAACTCGAAAGCACGCGCATAGGCGAAAGGCTTGAAGGATGAGCCCGGCTGGCGCTCGGAAGTCGTCACGTTGACTTCCCCGTCATTTTTCTTGTCGAAAAAATCCTTGCTTCCGACCATAGCCAGGACATCGCCAGTTCTGGGATCCACTGCCGAGAGAGCGGCATTGCTGGCGCCATAGGCATAGTTCCTTTCCACGCCCGCCCTCACGACCTCTTCCGCTTTCGACTGGAGATCGAGATCGATCGATGTTGTGACGCGAAGCCCGCCGGTTTCCAAAAATCCGGTTCCATATTTCTGTTCAAGCTGATCGATGACATAGAAAACGAAATGCGGAGCGATGATCGGCTCGCTAAGCGGCCTGACTTCCGCAAGCACATCGACCGAAAGAGCTGATTCCACCTGGGCGGAATCTATCATGCCGAGCTTGTTCATTTTCCTTATGACATCCTGCTGCCTCGCTTTGAGCTCATCCTGATGGGTGTTGTATGGGGAATAGTATGTCGTGGCTTTCGGAAGCGCCGCCAGAAAAGCCGCCTCCGGAAGAGTCAGGTCTTTTGCCGATTTTCCGAAATATGTGAGGGTTGCCGATTCCACGCCATAGGCATTCGATCCATACGGAATCTCATTGAGATACATGTCCAATATCTGATCCTTGGAATAGTGCCGCTCCATCTTGATGGCGATGATCGCTTCCAGGAATTTCCGCTTCAGGGTCTTCTCGCGCGACAAGAAAACCGCCCTAACGAGCTGCTGGGTTATGGTCGAACCGCCTTGGCGGATATCGTTATGCTGAAGATTGGTCCTGAGAGCCCGGAACATCGAGAAGATATTCACTCCGGGGTGGCTATAGAAAGAGCTGTCTTCGATAGCGACAGTGGCCTCTCTCATGACATCCGGGATCTGGTCATGGGATATGATTCTCCTGTTTTCCTCCCCATGGATCCTATAGAGTTCATGCGTCCCGGTGCGGTCATAGATGATGGAAGTCTCGGCCACCGGACGGTCAGCCAGATTGGCCGCGGGCGGAGCGGCATAGCGATAGACAAGAATGAAAGACAGGATCAGCCCGCCAGAAACTATGAGCAATGCATCGAAGATTCCTAGTGCTAGCTGTTTCAGAATGTGTGCGGGAAATCTGGGCATATGATTGAAGAATGGTTTTTTCATTCATGACTGCGTGTCCTATCGGATATGGCAAGCAGCTGTCGGCTATTTCGCTCTTGAGACATCGAAACGGCCGGAAACCGTCTTCCAATCAATATTCTTCATAAATGCTTCAATATAGTCGGCTTTCTTGAGCCCGTATTGGATCATGAAGGCATGTTCGAAGACATCCATGATAAGGAGAGGAGTGCATCCGGCAGGATGCCCGCCGTCATGCTCACTGATCCAGGAATTGAAAAGCCTGTCACCAATGGAATCATAATAAAGAACCACCCAGCCGATGCCGCGCATCGCTCCGGTCGATTTGAAGTCCTTCATCCAGTTTTCATATGAACCGAACTCAGCCGTCATCTTCTCTTTGAGGCTTCCCTCTTCAAGAACGGCTCCTCCTTTGGACATATTCCCGAAATACAGTTCATGAAGGCGCATGCCGTTGAATTCCCAGCCGAAGCGGCGCTTGAGTTCGGCATATTCCGGAGTGCCGGCCCTGTCGGAAGAGAGCATCTCAAAAAGCAGGCCGGCAACCTTGTTGCTGTTGTTCACATATCCCTCATAAAGGGTGAAATGATTCATAAGGAGCTCGTCGCTCAAACCTTCGATGCCGATGAGCTGGTCGAACTTTTTGACTTCATAAGCCATATTTTTGGGACATGCGTTATGCATTTATGACGCTTTTGAGCCTCAAAAACACATAAGCCTGTTTTTTAAAAGTATTTATCTGCTTTCATTATACCGCCTAAAAAATCTTACCACAAGCATTTTTACAGATAAAAACAGGCTCCGGACTGTCCTGGAGCCTGCGCGCAAACAATCCCGGCTATGCGAGCTTCTTATCAATGAAAGAATATTCCTCTTCCCTTTCCGGATGGAAGACCACTTCCGTCTCCGAATTGTCGGGCAGCCCAGAAATGAAAGAATCCCAATCCCCTATCCAATCGAAGCTGGCCATGAAATCGGAAGTCTTGAGCTTCCTGTTTTTCCAATGGCGGCTCATGTTCTTCCGACGAAGCCAATCCAGGATCCTGGAAATATTGTTTTCAAAACCGATACCCTTCTCCCCGATCCGTATATACCCGATGTCATATTTTTCCGCCAGATCGAGGACTGCCGCAAGATAGGGCGGAAAAAAATGGATGTATTCGTGCGATCCGATGCCGTCCGGATTGCGTCCGAAAAGCTCGCGGAATTTCTCGATCTGGATCGCCCACTGAAGGCTGACCTTGTCAGAACTTTTCCTGCCAGTCAGATAGTTCAATCCGAAAGCGACCAAGCGCTTCGCTGCCTGCTCTTTGAGCCGCCTGTCGCCCTGCCAATAGTCTGAGTCGTGACGGATGAGATGCAGATGGATATCGAGCTTCACTCCGGAATCCTTGAGATCCTCGATCTCGTCTTCGCTCAGATTATCGCTGATCATGATCTGGACCCTGTCGATCACTTTCTTCCTGATCCCATCCAATATCTTCACATTGGCAAGCTTACTGATCCCGAAGTCGTCAGCCGATATTATTATCCTTTTCCCTTTTTCAGCAGTTATCATATTCTAGTTTGAAAAAATTATGAATCAGTCTTTCTTCTCTAATATATAGATATCATAACCGTCGATATTCGTCGAATCGATCAGGGAATATCCATCCGTGTCATATTTGATCTTCTTCCCCTTGAAATTCTCATTGACCGAAAAAACTATGTGCTTGTCGCCGGAAACATTTTTGGAAGGAAGCTTCCCGATGCCGAATTCCGGATGCTTGTCGAGGAAATATTGAGCAGCCACCAGATACTTCTTCTCCGAAGCCGAGATATACATCTTCCGATCCTCATATTTCCCAGCTTCCGACAGGATGAAATCGGAAACCAGCCAGGCGTCTTCAAGATCGATCCCGCCATAATCAGTTTCGGCACGATCAGGATTGGCACCGGAAAAATATGTCTTTCGGATAGGAACGATATTCGAATACGCAAGCGCCAGGACAGCAAGAGAAGAGAAGGTCAGCCCGAAAATCTTCAGATTATCAACAAAGAGCTTGATCCAGAATCCAAGGAGAAGGAACGGCAGGAAGAAGACGATTCCCATATACCGGATATTGAACATGTTGATCGCCGGAACAAAGGCAAGCAGGCAAAGAGCGGTGAATGAGAGAACCAGCAGCAGGAACCTTTTTCTTTCGGTTTCCGTTTCTTTTTTGAGCTGATGAACAACTATAGCCAACCCGCCAAGCATGAACGCCAGCGACAACGCGATATTCCCATAGAACAGCCAGGCACTATCTTTTCCTCTTTCGAAAAGGACGCATTCGCTGCCCGCGTTCCTGGCAGACAGCATATATGAGTTTCCTTGAGCATAGCATTCGACAGCTTTAGCGGAACGCTCCGCAAGGCTCAGGGAGTGCTTTTGGGTCTTCTGTCCCGTCCCTTCGACAAAGGCCTGGGTATTTTTCCAACCGGTCCGGACTTCCTGGATGATCTGCGGGACATTCAGAAGGACTGCCACGAAAACGACAATGATCAGGCTCTTTTTCAAAGGATATTTTTTCCAAATGAAGTAAGCAAAATATGAAAGAGCGAACAGCGGGAAAATGACTATCATGAAAGTGTGCAGCTGCACTCCGATCCCGATCACGGTTCCAAGAAGAACGGGCCAGATGATTTTCGGGACTTTCTTTTCTTCGTTCATTTTCGCAAGAAGCAGAATGAATGCCAGAACGAAAAACGGAAGCGGATTGGGGTTCCAGGCGAATCTTGCATATTTGACCGCATAGAACGAAACGGCATAAAGGGCTGCCACCGCCAATGAAATATTCTCACTAAACAGCTTTCGCAGTAAAACATAGAGAAGCGGAATTGCCAGAACAGAAAAGAGCAGCGTCGGGTATGCCATGCTGGCCGGACTGTTCCCGAAGATGAGCATCGATGCGTATTCCAGATAATAATAGCCTGGTCCGAGATGAAAGTCCGTCCCGCTGGCATATGGTCCCATGATGAGGAAGTTATGATCTTTAGCCATCTGCTCGACAACCGCAGCATCGCGGGCCTGATCCTGATTGAAGCGCTGCAAGTCATCGAAGCGATAGGCGCGCAGAAAGACCCCGATAACAAGGATTATCCCCAGAATTATTATGGCTTTTGTTTTCCCAGTACTTATTATTTCAGCAAACATCTTATATATTTATCAACAAAAAAAATGCATCAACATAATCCCTTTTGACTATATATTAGCATAGGATAATAAAACAGCAGACTTGCTAATGCGAATCTGCTGTTTTTAAGGGGGTTTATGGACAATTAACGGACAACGAATCCGTCACCGCAACGGAAGCAGTAGCAGGGACCGTCAAGCGGTTCAGGATATGGAAGAAAGCACCTGAAAGGAGCGTTGAAACATTGGCACCTTTGTCCCCAGCCGGGCGGCAACATCTGTGCCAGTATGATTTCCTGGTCACCCGTGGCAAACTCCCCGCCCGAATCGCCGGCGACCGGAGAAGAGGAACAGATCGAGGTGTCATGACTGCCAGCGGCGAAAGACGAGGGAACGGCAAAAAACATGAGGATAAGAAGCACAAAGGCTAAAGTTGATTGCCTTTCCATAAAATACCTCTTTTTTTGAATGAACAAGGTTATAAAATTCCCCCTTATTCCAGTTTTAACACAACGAGATAAAATTTTTATAAAATTTAGATAAAATAAAAATACGCCTTATGACACTTTATAAACACATTAAAAACTGCGCAATCAATTGCGCAGTTTTTAATATTTTTCAATACCGTTTATTGATCTTCTCGATCTTATTCTTCAAAGCCTCTTCGACATCGACACCCATAGCCTTGGCAAGAAGGAGAGTCACAATCAGAACATCTGCAATTTCATTGGGCAGGTTGTTTCCGTCATGCTTTTTCTGCTTATCCTTCCTCTGCATGGCATTGAAAGCCAGAACCTCATCGCTTAGCTCGCCGACTTCCTCAGAGAGTTTTATCATGCGCGCCATTATCCTTTTCTCATGATCAGGATAATTCTCATGGGCGCTCCTCAGCCTCCCATCTTCAAGATCTATGAATTCCAACAGCTCTTTCAGTTCCATATGTTTCGAATATTATATGCCACCAGTATAGCATCTAAGCACGTCGGCATAAAACATCCACTGGTCAAGACATAAAAGACACGCCCTTTCGCAAAATCCCGTATTTCTAGCTTTAAAGATAACCGTAAATTAAGCACTATGCCATATTTTACCGCCTCCAACATAAACTTTTCCTAAATTAACATAAAAAGCAGCCGTCATTCCTGATGAAAGCTGCTTTTGGTCGATTGTTTAGAAGCTCGGTTATTCGCTAGTAACGGAGTCACCATTGCGAACAACCGCAAAACGTGTTTCCTCGGAAAATGGAAAATCAAAACGAGCAAGAGAAACCCGCCGACGAGAGTTCTCTCCGGCCAGATATGCAACAACATTGCAACAGTTATCAAAAGCATCTTCTGATATGGAACCAAGAGCTGCAATTGAAAATTCACACTGAAGGTCTTGGTATTCAGCCCCTAGAGCTAATAGCTCGTGAAGTGTAGCGGGGCGATAGCCCTCTAAGCATATCCTGTTAACCGCCTCCTTACCACAAGAGATTTCAAAACCAAAATGAAGAAGCGTTATCTCTACATCGGCCCTACTTGAAGGTTTCTTGATTCTGAAAATTCCATTACGAATTGACCCATCACAGGCGTCATACTCGCCAAGCATTATCATTTCTTCAAGACTTGCACCATAGTTGACGCACACAGCATAACACGTCTCATTAATCTTGGACATTCTATGCTCCTTTTATGGGGATCATCCCCCTGTTCTAGTTCAAAACCAACACTTTAGTCTTGCATAAAAAGAACTTTCCTGAAATTATATATACAACATATCATCTTGTCAAGCAATTTTATAACCACTTATTTCAATGCCATTTCTCATTTCAAATTAGATGAAAACTGCTTTTGGTTGATTCTTTAGGTACGCAATCGTTCATTGAGATCAAAGTAAAAAGCGAGCAATTACGCTCGCTGATTACACGCTGGCACGGGTGGAGGGAATCGAACCCCCGCCAAAGGTTTTGGAGACCTCTATACTGCCACTATACGACACCCGCCTTCGCCTCACAGTAGCCCGGCTTCGGCGGGGCGAAGCCCGCTGAGGCCGAGCGGAGGCTGGATTCGGTCGCCGCAGCGACCTTCGGTCTCACGTCGCGAAGGAGACCTTCGCACGACTGACTCGCAAACTAAAAACCTATTTCAGCTCCTTATGAACAGTGTGTTTTTTGCACTTCGGGCAATGTTTCTTCTCTTCCAGCTTTTCCTTGATCTTCTTCTTGTTCCTGGTGGTGTAGTAGTTGATAGTTCCGCAATCGGAGCATTTCAGTTTCACCAAATTTTCGCGTGCCATAGTTTTATGATGTGATTAGCAATTAAAATTCAATTTATCTTGCACTTTCCTGAGCCGTTGATCGGATTTGAACCGATGACCTTTTCCTTACCATGGAAATGCTCTACCAACTGAGCTACAACGGCAAGTTGTCTATTAAAATTTACTATTTAGGGTGGGCCGGGAGGGATTCGAACCCCCGTAGTCCGGAGACGCGCGATTTACAGTCGCGAGCAATTGACCGCTCTGCCACCGACCCAATCAATATTTCCTATACTCTTCTATCCAGCTTTTTATCAGATGCAATAACTTCTTATCAGCATATCTTATATGTACCAAACCATAAGGCATCCTACCTCTTTTTTTCACATCATAATCCTGTCTGATATACGGTTTCGTAAACTGAGATTTATCTATTCCAGTAACATGACTCCAGTAATTTATATTCCTATCGATATCTTGATTAGCATGAAAATATGGAAACACTCGTAACTTTTTTTCATTTATACCGCAAACTTCCCTTAGGAATTTCAGGAATAGAACAATCATGTCGCTGTCGCTATTGGCAAAATCAACTATGGACATCTTTTCAGATTTGCATCCTTCGCCCCAATAAAGCATAGTTCCGATTGCTTTCAACGTCCTCAGCCTTTCGCAATTTATTTTCTTCAAAGCAAAAGAAGGTTCGGACCTTTCATATCTTATCGCATTGCTTTCATACTTCTTTCTTCTTGCCAACCCATTTTTGCGCATGCAATAGAATACCGCATCAATGGAAACACACAGCTTGTCGGCAACTTCCTGGACACTAAGCTGCTTGTCATAATAAAACTCCTTGACTTTTTTCAACGTTTTTTCATCTATAGTTGCCATGATTCAATTATATGGAAACTGAGAAAAAAAGCAAGTGTTCTGAATGATGTTTCGTTTGGTATTAAAATTTCAAAGAATCCCTGAGCCGGCGGAGGGAATCGAACCCGCAACCGTCACTTTACAAAAGTGCTGCTCTGCCATTGAGCTACGCCGGCTGACTTTTTATCTTGAAAGCAAGACTTCCAATTTCTTCATCTTGTATTTCACGCTCCTATTGGTCGGGTCGAGCTTGACTACCTGCTTGAAACAATCCTTGGCATGCTCATAATTCTCCATTTCGAAATAATATTCGCCAAGACGTTCATAGGCTTCGGTATCGCGGGGGTTCATGGCGATCCTTTCGATGAGGAGGTTCTCGAGATGCTCTTTTATTTCCTGCTCCTTTTTCTTTCTCATTCCAGAATTCGGCACAGCCACCCTGTCGCTCAGCATCGGTTTCATCGAAGCCTCTTCCGAACTCTCTTTTTTCATCTCCATAACACCTGCCTTCTGACGCTCTTCAGGAGAAGAATTCTCCCTGGCTTCATATCTGTTGAGCTTCTCTATTATATCATTGTCTTTCTTTTTGATCTCATCATTTCTCTTTTCCAGCCTCATGCCTTTCTTCTCCCTGATTTTCTTGATCATCTTGCCGAAAGATCTTTCCGAATTCAGGAAAAACTTCCGAAGCATGCCGATTATCCCTTCCAGCACCGCCAGCCATATCTGCTTGATGGCAGATGGTTTCCCATGATCTTTCTCCACCACGACAACCGTTCCGTCCGAAAGTTCGACAGCTGCTGCCTTTCCGTTCTCCTCCAACTCGGTTCCGAGCTTCTCCGCTGCCGGCGCCTTCTTGATGAAGAATACGATTATCCCGATAACGCTCAAAACTAGGAGTATTGGTGGTATTATCGAGTATAACATGGCTATTTGATATCTTTCTTCTTTATGGTTATATACTTTCCGGTTTCAAGCTTGGCTTTCACTTCCTGGTTCATGACATTCAACTCGATCACTGTTCCCTTCCCTTCCGGCGTCTTGATGACGCTATACAGTTCCGGCATCCCGACGAGCATTTCCTTGTATTGCTCAGCTTCGTATGCCAAGCAGCACATGAGCCGCCCGCAAAGCCCTGAGATCCTTTCCGCTCCCCGGTGGGCGATCTGCTGGGCGCGTGCCATGTCAGTGGTTATGCTCGGGATATTCCCTTCCAGATTCACGCAGCAGAGCTTCCTGCCGCAGATCCCGTATCCTCCGAGCTTCCTGGCTTCGTCTCTTGATCCGATCTGCTGCATGCGGATCACCCGCTTGAACTTCCCGGAAAGGTTCCTGACCAGCTCCCTGAAATCAACCCGTCCATCAGCCGTGAAAACGAAAATGGTCTGTTTGCCATCAAGACTGGTCCTAGCATCGATGACCTTCATCCCGAGGCCAAGCGTCTTTATCTCGCTCTTGCAGATATCAACCAGGCTGTCGCGTTCCTCTTCGAACTTCGAGAAAGATTCCAGATCCTTTTTGGTGACAACCCGGACCACCCTGTCCTTGGAGTCTTCGGATCTTTTGCATTTCCCGACGACGACTCCGATTTCATTGAAGAAATCAGTAGCCACAACGACCCTGTCTCCGTCATTGAGATTGACTTCGCTCACTGAAACCCTGGGGTCCTCCCAAGGATACAGCTTAACTAAAAAATTCATACTGATCTGGCAAATGGATTATATCTCCAATCTCGAAAACTCTCCCACCTGGATATTCTCCCCGATCTTGGCGATCTTCTCTGAAATGAGTTCTGCGATAGTCTGTTCCGGATTCTTGACGAAAGCCTGGGTGAGAAGAGCGCGTTCCTCTTTGGACTGCCCCTCTTTCTCAGAAGCGATATCCTCGACTCTCAGCGCTTCGGGATTCATCGCGGCTATGTGCATAGCGATACCCCTGCCCAGTTCCTGGAATTCCGTGTTCCTTGCCACGAAATCGCTCTCGCAAAGAAGCTTGACGATGGAACCGACTTTCCCATTGGAGTGGGCATAGACGAATACCACGCCTTCATGAGCTTCGCGATCCGATTTCTTGGCTGCTTTCAATTGCCCTTTCTCTTTCAGGATCTCGATGGCTTTCGCTTCGTCTCCCAAAGCTTCATCAAGAGCTTTCTTGGTGTCCACAATTCCAGCACCGGTCATTTCCCTGACTTTTTTTATTTGTTCAAGTGTCGACATATTTTTAAGGCTTCAATTCTTAACCTAGGTTATTTCTTCTCTTCCGCTTTGACGTTCTTAGCCGCCTTTTCTTTGCTATCGAGAACGGCTTTGACGACGTATGAAAGCATGAGCTTCAGGGATGACACGGCATCCTCATTGGCAGGGATAAGATAATCGACATCGCTCGGATTGACATTCGAGTCAGCAAGAGCGACGACTGGGATGTTCTTGATCTTGGCTTCCTTGATAGCGAGGTCGTCCTCGATGACTCCCGTCACGAAAATCGCGCCCGGAAGCTTGGTCATATTCTTGATTCCTCCCATCTTGCTTTCCAATCTCTCCAACTCCTCAGCGATCTTCATCTGTTCGAATTTGGTATATTTCCCGTATTCCCCTTTCTCCATCTTCTCCTGGCTCTCGCGCAGATATCTGGCGCGTTTGGAGATGACTCCGAAATTGGTGAATGTTCCGCCGAGCCATCTTTCGACAACGAAAGGCATGCCGGCTTTCCTGGCAGCTGATTCAACGATTCTCTTGGCTTGCTTCTTCGTTCCGACGAACAGGACATCCTGCCCTTCTGAAACGACTTTTTCAATGAAGGCCAGTGCTTCTTTGAGCTTGACAGCGGTCTTCTGAAGATCGATGATGCTGATCGCGTTCTTGGTTCCGAAGATATATTCATCCATCTTCGGGTTCTTCCTTGACTTGTGATGCCCGAAATGGACACCGTTCTTGAACATGCCTTCGACGCTTATTTCCAATTTTGCAAAGTCAAAATCGGAAAAGTAGTCCTCTTCCACTCTTGGAGCCGCTGCTCCGACGCTCTTAGCCGCTTCTACGGCCTGTTTCTTCTCTTCCATGGGTTTGTTCCTTATATTGATTATCCGCTCCGTAGAGCGCCGCTATTCCCCGTTTTTGGCTTTTTCAAGCCCAAGGCCTCTTGATCCCGCAAAGCAGGACAGGACGAAGCCCGGAAAATATGAGTTTTTTATACTTATCCACTATATCAATTAGCGCTCCCCTTGTCAATTTTAAAGCTTTATGCTAAGTTTATTAGGAGCTAATAAAGCCTTATATAAAACTGAATTCACAATCCGCATATCAGCCCGCCGAATAAGCAGGAAAATGTTTGGTTCGTGATTCAAAGATACGCCATGAAAAAAGACATCCATCCGAAATACTACCCGGAAGCGAAGATAATCTGCGCTTGCGGAAACATAATCGAAGTCGGATCGACCATAGAGGAAATGAAAGTGGAAACCTGCAGCGCCTGCCATCCTTTCTATACTGGCAAGAAGAAATCCATGGACACCACCGGCCGCGTCGACCGCTTCAAGAAGCTAGCCGAAAAAGCCAAGGAGAAGAAAGCCGCCAAGACTGTCAAAAAGCCGAGAGCGAAAGCCGACGAAAAAGTCGAGAAGAAAACTGCCAAGAAGAAATAGCTTTTCAAAAACTTCGATAAAAAAACTGCCTGAAATTATCAATGGGCAGTTTTTATTTTTCCATCCATAATTACTGCTTTCAACCCTTGAACATCGGAATCGTTTTCGTGACGTCAGCAAAATAATTACTCAGAGACTGTTCTACTAAAAGACTGCCACACTATCCAGATTGTTAATATTTTATTGGTTCAAACAAGCCAATTCCGGGATTTCCGGATTTAGCTTAAATGTTGATTTTTTTTCGATAAACCTTCTTTTGCTTTCTGGAGATCCGGTTTATTTATTTCTACAATCATCGCGTCATGAACTGACAGCTTCAATAGAGATAGTTCCCCTATCTTCAACCTCCTTAGTATCTACATTGACCCTCTCATAATTCTGGCATCCGGTGCCACAGCCGAAAACAATATCTACGCGCTTCTTGTCTAACCATTTCCATTCCAATATTGGCTTTCTGCTCCTATATATCTCGCGAGATTCATCATTCTCGCCGTTCTTTACCATGAGCGCTTCATTGCTTCCATCGGTATTGACTGAAAAATCCTGCAGATATCCTACCAGTTCATCATCCTGAAAAACATTCAGCTGGTATTTCGGATAACTATCATCAGTCATGGATGCGACCCTTAAGAAATTTCCATTCGCGCTGAAATAAGCGACTTGAACTTCATTGGTTTTCTGATTTATAAAGAAATGTTTGTATTGCTCCGCTTCCATTATTCCAGTGAGATATTTTTCGACCTCATTTTTACCGTTGAATATCATTATCATGCAAACAACGGCAGCAATAAGTGTTCCAAAAACAAGAATGGAGACTGCTATTTTTGAAAATCCTGCCTCTCCAATCTTTTTCAAATCATAAAAAAGAGTGTTGTCTATTTTTATTTTTAATTCGGCGTTCCTTCCTTTTGTCCAACTAGGATAAGATATGTAATTACTGAAGTAATGGTTCGCACCATCAGTAGGATCTTCAATCTCACCATTGACAACCTTTACCGCAATATCATAACATTCGTGCCAATCGTCAATTTCGGTTTTTCTGCCAGCAGGATTCTTCAAGCGAGCAAAATTAGGGTCATTGTCATTGAAAGCACTGTATTGATTGAGTTCCAAAACAACTTCGTGATATGTATTTCCCCATCTTGAATCAGTAACCCTATTTTTTATCGACCATCCGATAGCAATCCGCCCTTTTTCCGACAGACTGCGCGCTTCTCCGAAAATAGCCCTCGCCAGAATCATATATTCCGTGTCATCGCTGAAATCACCTGTCCATTCCGGATCATCAACAGTGGGAATCCTTTTCTTTTCCTGCTCAATACCGTCTTCTTCATCCAGTCCCAAATCAAGGCTAATACTTTTAATTTTCGGTATTCCATCCGCCCATAGTTCTATATAGTGCAAACCCTTCGGATTGTTTAATACTTCTTTAAATTCTTTTTCTTGATCATCTGATATTTTTCCGCACCAATACCAATTCTTATGACAACTATTATCCTGATTTCCATATGTATTGCCATCAATAACAATCTTTATATCGTCATCATCTCCAGGATAATTTCTTGCAATTGCTTTGATATTCAAGCTTTTCAGGGCAAGATCCGCCAGGGCGATCGTTATCCATTGGCGTCGGTTGCCATCCTCTGCCGGATTGTTATCCTCGGGAACATAATCTATCCTGTTGCTGACCTTATCTATCCTGATGCTTTTCAGCGACGGATTGCGATCAGGCATAAATATAAGCCTATGTTTTCCAATTGATAATCTGATGATAAACACGCCAGCCTTAGACAATCCCTTCAGATTATTGCCATTCCATGCTGCTTCCCCATCGAAAAGTCCTCTCTTTTTATTCAATTTAGGAAATTCAAAATCATCAATCCTAACCGCCAAATCATCATCGCCAAGCCTCATCTTAAGAAAGTTCTGCCACCAGCTCTTGGCGCTGGCGATTATTTCAATAAGATATATTCCTTCCTCTTCAATCTCAAAAGCATATTCGAATCCATCTTTAACACTGTTTCCTTTTTCAAAATATTCTTTCATAGTTTTCATATATTTGATCTTAAGTTATTTATTCCATAATACACTGCCGAGATAAAATATTTATAAAATCCATGTAAACGAAAAAACACCCGCATTTCTGCAGGTGTTTGGTATATTTTTAAAATAACGCCTAGCGCTTCGTCCGCATGGGACTTGCTTAGCGCTTCGCCCACTGCGGGCTCTTCCTAGCTTTCTTGAGTCCTGGTTTCTTCCTTTCGACTTTTCTTGAGTCGCGGGTCATGAATCCGAGGTCGCGGAGGTTCTTCCTGAGAGCTTCGTCGAACTTGACGAGCGCCCTTGCGATTCCGAGTCTCACCGCTTCGGACTGAGCGCTGACTCCGCCGCCGCTCACGTGGACGGAGACATCGAACTTGCCGTCATTGCCAGTCGCAACGATCGGGGATTTGGCAGTTTCAGCAAGCCTTTCAACCGGAAGATAGACTTCAAGGCTCTTGTCGTTTATTGAAAAATCCTTACCTTTGCCATTAGGATAGATGCGGACCTGAGCGATAGCCGTCTTCCTTTTTCCGACAGCATAAAAATACTGGCCTTTGGTCTCAGCTTTTTCGACCTTGGCTTTCTTGGGTTTTTCGGGAGTTTTTACAACTTTCTTCGTTGCCATATATTAACGTCTGCGCATTCCTCCTGCGCCGGTATTAGTGAGTTATCTCGATTTTCTTATCGTGCTTATCGTCTTTATAGATGAAAAGCCTGGTCATCATCTTGTCGCGGAGCTTGTTCTTCGGAAGCATTCCATAGACCGCGTCGCGGACAACCTTCCTGGAATCCTTCTCCATCTGGTCTTTCAGTTTCGTTGCGGTGATTCCTCCCGGATATCCTGAATAGCGGTAATATGTCTTCTTGTCATCCTTTTCCCCAGCAAACTGCATGAGATCGGAATTGATAACCACGACCAGGTCTCCGGCATCGATGTGGGGCGCGAAACTGACCTTGTTCTTTCCGCGAAGGATAATCGCTATTTCAGTCGCGATCCTTCCCGCAGTCTTTTCTTTAGCGTCGAACAAGTGGTATTTTCTGTCGATAATATTCATAAGTTTAGTCTACAAATTCAATAACGGCCATTTTGGCAGCGTCACTTTTCCTCGCGGGAAGCTTAATTATACGAACATAACCGCTGTTCCTCTTTTCGAATCTTGCGATGAACTCGCCCATCAGTTTCTTGACTGCCATCATGGGGACATATTTCCTGAGATCGCGGATCGCTGCCACTTTCTTTTCAGGAGCAGCTCCCCTCTTGGCTTTGTTGATGACGCGGTCGATCCTGTTCTTGATCTCCTTGGCCTTGGCTTCAGTCGTCTTGATCTTTTCCTGCATGACCAAGCTGCCGAGCATCGTCCTGAACAACGCCACTCTCTGGCTCTTTATTCTTCCTAATTCTCTTCCTTTCTTTAAATGTCGCATGGTATTTCTCTATGGATAACGGAGAATGAATCCGCTATTCTTTTCTTAAATTTATTCCAAAATCCCCAGTAGCCTTCTTGATTTCCTTTATTCCTTTGGCTCCCATGCCGTCAAGCTCTTCGATTTCAGTTTCAGTAAGTTTGACGATATCGGAAATGGTTTCGATTCCGTTCTTTTCAAGGACATTGAGCGTCCTGGTCGAAAGGCTCTTGAGCGATGAGACTTCTATTGTCATCGGATCATCGCCTTTCACGGCTTTGGATTCCTTGACTGCTTCCGGCTTCTCTTCTGCCACAGCTTCCGCTTCGGCTTCTTCTTCCACTCCGCTTTCAAGCGTTGTCAGAACTGAAAACTGAGCGACCAGGATTTCGATGGATTTGGCAAACGCCTCTTCCGGGGTTATGCTTCCGTCGGTCATCACCTCAAGAGTGATCTTCTCGAAATCGGTCCTCTTTCCGACTCTCATGTTGTCGACAATATAGTTGACTCTCCTTATCGGGGTGTATATCGCGTCTATAGCGATGGTTCCGACTTCCTTGTTTTCCCTGATCTGCTGCTCGACTGGAACATATCCGATCCCGTTCATGATTTCCATCTCCATTTCGATTTCCCCCTTGGGATTGGTTATCGTGGCGATATGGGCGTCCTTGGTGACGACTTCCACGTCCGACGGGCATTCGATCATTCCGGCCGTGATGGCTTTTTCTCCCTTGGCTTTCAAAACCACAGTAACAGGCTCGTCCTTATATGATTTGAAGCGGACCTGCTTCAAATTGAGGATGATCTGGATGACATCTTCCAAAACGTTCGGAATAGTCGAGAATTCATGTTTGATTCCCTTGATTTTCACCGAAGTTATGGCAGAACCGGAAAGGGAAGACAGAAGGACCCTTCGGATAGCGTTTCCGATAGTCGTCCCATATCCCGGATAGCATCCATCGATCTCAAACTTCCCCGTGTTTCCATCGACGGGAATATATTTTGGTTTCTGCGGAAGTACTATTTGCATCTTTTTGATCATCCCGTTTAGTAAGGGATAAGATTATCAAATTAAAAAGCATGTTGCTTTGGATTTATCTCGAGTAGTATTCGACTACGACCTGAGCGTCGACGTTTATGCCGATGTCGTCCTTCTCAGGAACGCTCACTATCTTCCCTTCCAGCTTGCTCGAATCGAACGATATCCAGGATGGGAAATCCTTCTTATTCTTCAATTGCTGCTCGAGGTTCTTGAAATAGTTCTTGGCTTTCTTCTCTTCTTTTATGCTTATGACATCATTGACATTGACTTCGCAGGAAGGGATAGACACCCTTTTTCCATTGACGGATATGAGCCCGTGGTTCACTAGCTGCCTGGCAAAAGCCCTGGAGCTTGCGAATCCCATGCGGTAGACGATATTGTCCAAACGGAATTCAAGCCTCTGAAGAAGCAGATCGCCCGTAACGCCTTTCTTCTTCTTCGCATCTTCGAAATGTCTCCTGAATTGCTTCTCGAGCACTCCGTATATGCGCTTGATCTTCTGTTTGACGGAAAGCTGCATACCGTATTCGCTGCCGCCCCTTCTCATCTTCTTCCCGTGGACGCCTGGAATATAGTTGCGCTTAACGATGGCGCATTTGGCGCTGTTGCAACGATCACCCTTAAGAAAGAGCTTCTCGCCCGCTCTTCTGCACTTTCTGCATTTTGCATCAATATCTCTAGCCATACGATAAATAAACTAATTGACTAATAAAAAAATTAACTGACTGATTGCTATACCCGCCTCGGTTTCTTCGGCCGGCAGCCGTTATGAGGAATCGGGGTGATGTCCTTGATCGAGGTGAGATCGAATCCATTGTTGGCAAGGGCTCTCACTGATGCCTCTCTTCCGGATCCGACGCCTCTCACGAAGACTTCCAACTCCCTCATGCCGTATTTCTTGACCTTTTCAGTGACATTCGCCACCACCTGGGTCGCGGCATAAGGAGTCGCTTTCTTAGCGCCCTTGAATCCGAGAAGTCCGGATGAAGACCAGCCCAGAATCCCGCCGTTCGCATCCGCGATGCTCACAAGCGTATTGTTGTATGAACATTTGACAGTAGCGCGACCGCGCAGGATCTGCCTCTTGATCTTCTTCACTTTCTTCTTCTTGCCGTCTCCTTCGGCGGCCTTCCCTTCATCCACAGTCAAACCTGAAGCGACGTCGTTGACTTCTTCCTTAGGTTCTTCCTGTTGTATAACTTTTTCTTCAGCCATATTTCTAGCTCGTTATCTTTTATTAGGTCTAGGTCTTTTCGGTCTTAGCTCTTCCGGATCCCATCGTGCGTCTCACGTTTCCGCGGACGGTCCTGTTGTTGGTCTTGGTTCTCTGTCCATGGACCGGCAGGCCTTTCTGATGGCGGACTCCCCTATAGCAACCGATTTCCTTAAGGCGCTTGACATTGTCTCTTATTTCATGTTTGAGCTCGCCTTCGACTTTGAATTTCTTTTCAATATGATTTCTGACTGCGTTCTGTTCCTCTTCAGTCAGGTCCTTGGTCTTCTTGAGCTTATCGATATTGAGCTCTTCAAGGATCTTGGTGGAAGTGCTTTTTCCAATCCCAAAAATATAGGTCAGGGATATCTCCAACCTCTTGTTATCAGGAACGTTTACTCCGGAAATTCTGAGCATACTAATTTATCCGATTAATTTATAATTATTCTTTCGAGCAGCGATTATCCCTGGCGCTGCTTATGTTTCAAATTCTCGCAAATGACATAGATCTTGCCTTTGCGTTTCACTAGCTTGCATTTATCGCAGATTTTTTTGACTGATGCGCGGACTTTCATAACTTTTATCTATTTTATAAACGTTATAGCTATTTCATTCTCTGGACTATCCGTCCTTTGGTGAGATCGTACGGGCTCATTTCCACCACGACTCTGTCGCCTGGAATGAGTCGGATATAATTCACCCTCATTCTTCCTGAGATATGAGCCAGGATTTCATGGCCGTTATCCAGACGGACTTTGAAAGTGGTGCTAGGCAATGATTCAACCACAGCGCCTTCAAGCCTGACTAGTTCTTTGTCTCGGGACATAATGTGATATTAAACAAAAAATAGACGGAAAATGTACGCCGAGAATCAAACGCTTTCCCCTTTGATCGGAGAATGCATAGTGATCCTTCTAGCGATACATTCCAAATTCCTGAAATCGGCGATTTTCCCTCTATTCAAACTGGCTATTTATTTGTAACAACATCTTTAGCCATATTAGCGAGTTTTTCAATCCTTGTCAACCCTGTCGGCCGATCCGGCGGAAAACCCCCTTAAAAAGGCGTTTATCAAGCCTATTGCGCCTCGCCTGAGTCGACGATGATTTTCACCCTTCCTTCATAGATCGGGACTTTGCTGGCGATAAGCGGCGGCCAATATGTCACTTCGGCCTTCTCTATGGATGAATACGATTTCAAGTATGTTTCCAGCTCGTCATTGTTCTTCCCTAACATTCCGCGCTTGAGATTCGCGACATCGATACTGGAAGGGGTCTCGTTCGTTGCGTGGGCTTTGATATTGATGGTCTCAAGCTTGAAATCCGCGCTGGACTTCCCATAGTCGAGAACCAGGCTTCCGGAATTGATATTCGATTTTCCGCCTCCGGATTTCGAGATGATATCGTTGGAAAGCTTCTTGATATCGTCTTCCTTGAAAACGATCGCCTGTGCCCTGCCGCTCGCCGACATATTGAAAGTGTTCGTCACTTCTCCCACGGAAACGGACGGGTTGTATGACGGTTCGTCGAAATTGACCGCATCAGACAGAAGGACCATACCGTCTCCGGCTGAATTCTTGGCGTTCTGCCTCAAGGCATCATTAAGCTTGACAAGGATCTTGCCTTTGGCGCTTGAGATATCCGATTCGGTCACGGAATTGGCCTCGCTATTGCCGCTGCCTCCCCCGGACATCGCTTCGGTCGATTTGGCATAGAATTTGGCATACTTGTCTCCCCCGCTGTTTTTGAAGCCGGGAATGGTGAAAGTTGCGGGATCGATATTGTATGTATCCCCGGAATTATCTGCCACAACACTCGCTTCGACCGATCCGGGAGTTATGGTGTCTCCCGATTTGGTGAATCCTGGCACGGTGACTCCCGCCACCAGCCTGAAAATCTTTCCGTCTGTTGATTCGAGCCGTGTCGTCGCGACCAAAGGCTGGGAGGAATTGCTGAACTCGTTATATATCACCACTTTCCCATGGGACTTATTGCTTGAAACCGACGAATTGCCGCTAGTCGAAAAGCTGTCAGACACCTGAGCGTTGACTTCTATGAGCTTGGCAGGGATCATCTTGCTGCCATAATCGATACTTCCGATCTTGGCATCCCCTATTATTCCGACATCGCCCGCTGTCGATTCCCTCTTGGTGGTTATTTCTATTGTCGCCTCCGGAACAAACAGATAGGCCCAATAGAGAACGGCGCATCCGGCTGCCAAGGACATGACTGCCAAGACATATTTGAATATCCCCTTCTTGCTTGAACCGCTTTGCCGTTCTTTCTTCGCAAATCCGCGCTCTTCCGCTTTGTATATGTCCGGTGAGGAATGGTTCGGCCTTCCGGAAAAGAAATGATCGAAACTGTCGACATCCGCATTCGGCCTGCCAGAATCCTGCGCCTCCTCTTCCGGAATGCTGGACGCCAGGAATATCCCGTCCTCTTTCTTGACCGGCTTTTCCTTGATCTTGATGTTGTTGTCTTTGCTTTTCGCCTTTCCGGCAGTGAGATCCATCCTGGTCGGCTTTCTTTTCTTGATATCCGAGGCTATGCCGGTCACGAGTTCGGTATTGGTGATCTTTTCTTCCGGCTCTTCTTCCGCGTCATCATCTTCCCTCCGCTTGTCATCCCTTGCCGAAATGAACACCTCGTCATCTTTATTGGCATCGAAAAAGCTGTCCGATCCGATCCTGTCGACTTTCCTTGCCGGAACTATCTTACTTCCCTCTTTTTTCACTGCCTTCCCCTGCCCATTCTTCGGTTTTTCATCGATGAATACCTCCTCCCCCTCGACGTCCTCCAGTTTCTGCTCCACTGAGATGCCGGCCTTTTCGATAAGAACCCGCCCCAGCTTGTCCTGAGTGACCATTATGAGATTTATCCCTTTCTTCTGCGCTTCTTTTTTGAGCAGCTTCAAATTGACGATACTCTGTATGAGCGACGCCTGCTTGGGGACAACCATGATGACATCCTTAGTCTCGGCCTTCCTGAGCCTTTCCGCGATCGAGGTTATCTCCTCGTCTATGTCGATATAGAATGTCTGATGCATAATTTTTCAAATGATAATTAAGAACCCTACTTCTGTATTATCTTCACTGCCCGGCGCAGGATGCCGGAAAGCACCTTCTCTTCGCCCACCAGATCCAGAACCAGATTGGCCAGTCCCATCGGGGTGATGTCTTGCGGATCCTTGAGTTCCCTGGTCTGGTCGGATATGTGCACCACATCCCTCGGCTGCAAATAGCTCACTTCTATTTCTTTGGCAAAAGGCAGATTCTTGGTCCAAGCCTTGGACATCAATGCTTTCTTGATTCCCTGCAGGCCGGAACCTCCGCCGCAAAGGAAAATCTTGTTCGGCAGAAGATCGCTATCAGCGAACTCCGAAAGCGACAGCTCCACTCCTGAAAGCCACACGTTGCAATCATCGAAAAGCATCCTTTCTATCTTGGAAGAGACATCCTGCCCGAGCTTTCCCTCGGCATAGCGTATTTTGAAAGCCTCCGCTTCTTCGAACCCGACGCCGAGCTCCTGGGAAAGCCTTTTGGTGAAAGCCCTGCCTCCGAGCGCGAACATCTTCGTTCCTTCCAGCCCGCCATTCCTCACTACCGCAATGTCTGTCGTTCCGCCTCCTATGTCTATGAATATGGCGCTGAAATCGGATACGTCGTCGATGCCCATCGATTTGGCGACCGCATACGGCTCAGCCGCGATGGAAAGAAGCTCCAATCCCAGCTCGTCCGCAATCGTCTGCAGCGCTCCCAGATGCACCATCGGCGCATAGGCGTTGAAAACCGATATGGAAACGTCCCGCCCTTGGAAGCCGAGCGGGCTTGAGACTTTGTATCCGTCGATCCGGACATCCACGATAGCGGCATTGATGAGCTTCACTTCGATCTCGCTGTGCCCGGTTTCCCATGCCAATTGCTGGCGGATCCTGTCGAAGGCTTTCCATTGCACTTTCTGGATGATGTTCTTGAGTTCCGGAAGGTCGATGCGCACTTCCGGCTTGACGCGTTCATAATGGACAGTGGTCGTCGTTCCCTTGACCAGCTCCCCCGCGATGCCGACGATCGATTTCTCCACCTTCTTGATGCCGGCCATCGATTTGGCCAGTTCAATCGCGCGCCTGGAATTCTGGATGACTCCGTTTATGTCAGACACTGCCCCGCTGTGCATATCCTTAATGCCTTGCCTGGCACGCCCGACGCCCTTGACGATTCCGTTGCCTGACTGTTCGTCGATTTGAAAAACCAAAGCTTTCACCACTTCGGTCCCTATGTCCAGAGAAAGATAATATTCAGAAGAATTCTTCTTGAAGCCGAACATTTTTGTTTTGTTTTTTAGCTGTGAGTTAATGCAGCTCTTTCAGAAAATCTTGCTTCAATTATATGACAAATGGATGATCATGACAAATGCAATAAAAAAGGCCGGCCCGTCATTTGTGACAAGCCGGCTCATGTTTCTGGCGACATGTAGGCGCCATCGTTATTGAGATCTATCTCCTCATCCGATTCCCATGCGTCTCCGCTAGAAACGAATGAGCACCAATGTACGCCATCCAGCAATACTACTGCGCCAACTACATTTTTCAAGCGAGACCCTTCATCTGCTTCGATATGGACAGATGCCACAGCATTGTGGGCTTTATCGGAGCGTGCGGCTCCGAAAGGCCTGAGGAAAAAGGACGCGTCCAGCTCAACGCAGCAAGTATCCCCCATGAGCGCATCACGCACAAAAACAATGGATGCTTCTCTTCTCCTCGTTATAAGTATGTAGTTGCCTGGAAAGCGCCCCTCCAATACACTCCTCAGCGCATATTTAGCCAGCGCCAGAACCAACCTCTTATCAGCCTTGCTCAAAACGACCTGACTCATTTTGCCCCCCCCTTAGAAAGGAAACATTATTCTCAATGACTCAAATCAACCGACAGGACAGTATGCCTGCTTTTTGACTTGACCAAGATACTAGCACATCTTGGATATTTTGTCAATAGCGCTGAAAAACCTACGCCATCCTGATCTTCCTGAATTCTCTCTTCCCGACCTTCATTATTTTCCCTGAAAAACTCGCATCAATAGCAGCATTCCAATCTGTTACCGCTTCATCATCGAACTTCACTCCGCCCTGCTCTATTTTCCTTCTGGCATCGGCTTTGCTTTCTGCTAATCCCGCCTCAACCAGAACATCGATAAGGGACGCTCCGTCTTTGACTTCAAGCTCGGAAATATCTTCCGGCATTTCCTTCTTCGAAAAAACCCGCTCGAAATACTCCTTGGCCTCATTGGCAGCCGATTCACCGTGATATATCTTCACGATTTCGTACGCCAATTGAAACTTCAGATCACGCGGATTAGCTTCGCCTGATTTCAACTGATCTTCCATTTTTTTCACATCATCAAGAGAAATATAAGTGCAATCCGTAAAAAGCTGAGGTATGTTCTCATCAGGCTGAGCCATTATTTTCCCGAACATGTTATTACTATCCTCGTCTAGAAAGACCCCTGTTCCCAGACTCTTAGACATCATCTTCTCGCCGGTTACCGGATTTTCAAGAAGCGTCGTAATGAATACAAACTTTTCCTTATCCTTAATCTTCCTGAGCAATGTTCTTCCTGCCAAAGCATTGAACTTCTGATCATTGCCGCACATCTCAACATCCACATCCATGACAACGCTATCGTACCCTTGCATCAATGGATAGAAAAATTCATGGAGATATACTGGTTTTGGTCGTATTTGTATAAGATCCTCTTTATCGAACACCGTAATCTTTCCGCATCGGGGGCAATTGGTTGAATTATTTGTAACTCTTGCAGTATCATATGATTCTTCATTTCCAAATTGTATGGGAGATGGCCAAATAAAGTCACAGTTCCTGCATTTTATATATGTCTTATGTGTTACTTTAGTAATTCCATTCTTCTCTAATAATTTTCTAGATTCTTCGTCCCCAAACATTCTATTTGCAAACATATCGCGCTCCAGCATCTGTTGAACCGTGAAATTCGAAGCTATGCCTATCACATCTTCAAAGTTCAACTTCGAAAGCCAATCATGATTATACATGACCTTGACAGGGTTTTCTTCAGAATCGAAATCAATCACCGGCTTTATCTGCTCAATCCAAGTTTTGACATTGACTTGAACATCTTCTCGGGTGAGCTGTTTCCTGGCAGCCAACTTATCTGTAGGATCCCCTATCCTGGCGGTGAAATCACCGATAAGGAATATGACTTCATGACCAAGCTTCCTGAATTTTTCCAGGATTATATAATTGGTAGCATGTCCTAGATGGAGGGAAGAACCTGTCGCATCGGTTCCTATATAGATCCTGATTCTTTTCCCAGACATCAGCAGCTCTTTCAGCTTATCTTTCGATGGCAATATCTCCTTCACGCTTCTGGAAAGCAGATCATCGATCATTTTTTCATCAGTAATCACTTTTGGCATAAGATTTCATCTTTTAGATTCTTAATCTCTTCTTCAGATTCGACAACTTCGCTTTTATACAATTTATGAAGAAGCGGAATCACCCCGCATTTGGAACATTCACCCCAATTGCATCTTCCGCCTTTCTTCCGGGACAATTCCCGGCACATGCCGGTCTCTTTTTCGAATGTTTCTTTTTCGATCATTTTTGAAAATTATTCCACGACCGCTTTGATCCTTCGCACTCCCGAACTGGAACTTTCCTCCTTTTTGATCTTGAAGGTTCCTTTGATATCGCCAGTATTCGCAACATGCGGCCCGCCGCAGATTTCCTTGGAGTAGCCTTCGATCGTGTAGACTTTCACTTTCTCGCCATATTTATGCTCGAACGCGCCTTCCGCGCCGCGCTCTTTGGCCTCGTCCAGGGTGAGCTCTTCCATCACGACAGGCGCATTAGCCTGGATGGCTTCATTGACATACTCCTCCACTGCTTTCTTCTGGTCATCAGTCATTTTGTCCGGATGCGAGAAATCGAAACGAACCCGTTCGGATGTTATGTTCGATCCTTTCTGATGAACATGAGAGCCGAGAACCTTTCGGAGTCCCGCCAGCATAAGATGAGCCACGGTATGAAGCGCCGTTGTCTTCTCTGAATGGTCAGCGAGACCGCCTTTGAATTTTCCCTCCGCTGCAGTGCGCGAAAGTTCCTGATGCTTTTTGAATAACTCATCGAATTGTTCCCATGATGCATTCGGTATTTCAATTCCACGCTCCCTAGCTTCTTCATCTATCAGCTCCTTAGGAAAACCGTATGTAGTGACAAGATCAAAAATAGCCTCGCCGAACAAATAATCAGGCGATTTCATAACCCCTTCTTCTAGGGATTCATTGCTGACAGCTTCAGCCATTTTAAAAGTTTTATCAAATTCCTTCAGTCCTCTTTCCAACGTCTTTCTAAACCTATCCTCTTCTTTTGAGAGCTCCGATAAAATATTATTTTTAAAATCTACTAGATTAACATATTCATCCCCGAAAAGTTCGATATATTTTTCAGCGATATCCGAACAGAAATTATTCTTGATATCCAGCTTATGCGCGAATCTCACCGCTCGGCGGATAAGCCGCCTCACGAAATATCCCTGATCTTTATTCGACGGCAGGACTCCGTCTCCGATCAGGAATGTCGCCGCTCGGATATGATCGAGAATCACACGGAAAGATTCGGGATTGTCCTCGTATTTCTTCCCTGATAGTTTCTCTATCTCTTCTTTCGAGCTTTTGAAGATATCCGTCAGGAATATGTCCGGATTATTGTCCGATGCGGCCAGTATCCTTTCCAGCCCTCCTCCGAAATCGACATTTTTCTGTTTCAAAAGTTCGAACCCGTTTTCAGTTTTCAAATATTCCATGAAAACATTGTTTCCGATTTCCATGAATCTTCCGCAATCGCAGTTCACATGGCAGGGCTCGTTTTCCCATTTCGATTTCTCATGAAGGCCCAGTTCCGCTCCGAAATCCCAGAACATCTCGCTGTCCGGACCGCCCGGCTCACCGATCGGCATATTCTCCGGCACTCCGGCGCGCGACCACCAGTTTTTCTTTTCGTCGTAATAGAAAATCCGTCCGTTCCCCATCCCGTCCCTCTCTGAAAAGTCCACTGCTTCAGCTTTGATCCCGGCTTTCCTGAATTCTTCTTTCCAGATTTCGACCGCTTCTTCGTCCCGATCGATGTTGAGTGCTTCGCTTCCTCTGAAAACGGTGACATAGATGTTTTTCGGATCAAGCCCGACTTCTTTGGTCAAGAATTCGAACATCCAAGGAATCTGCTCCCTTTTGAAATAGTCTCCAAGCGACCAATTCCCGAGCATCTCGAAAAGAGTCGTATGACGATTGTCCCCGATTTCTTCGATATCCCCCGAACGGAAGCTTTTCTGAGAATCGGCTATGCGCGTTCCGAGCGGATGCTTCTCGCCCATGAGATACGGGATCATCGGCTGCATGCCGGAGCCGGTGAAAAGAGTGGTCGGATCATTTTCCGGCACTAGCGGTGCGCTCGGAATTATCGCATGCCCTTTGCCTGCGAAAAAATCAAGATATTTCTTTCTAAGTTCCTTGGCTGTCATAAAATTATCCCTTTAGCAAATTTTCTTTGATCGAATCCAGAATCTTGTCGATCTTATTATCCATTTCGTGATCTATGGATCTGCTTATATCTTTCAACCCTTCCTTCGCTCTATCCATCATGTCCTCGAAAAGACGATCAATACCGCTTTCCAGCCTTTCCGCTCTTGAAATCGCCTCATTCTTAGCAGTTTCATCGAATTCCTTGCCTTTGCTTGCTTCTTTTTCCGCGATAGCTGCCTCTACCAAATCTTTCAGGTTAGAGCTTCCGAAATTTGCCATATGTTTTTTTTGAAAAATTAGATCAAATTGAGTTTCTTCCTTTCTTTCTTGAGGTCTTCCTCCTTTATGGCGACCTCCTGAGAAACATGATCGAATCTTTTGCGTTTCTCGTCAAGAATGACGCGGATACGCTCGCCGTCTTGCTTGAGCTTCCTGATTTCCGCTTCGAGCAGGGTTTTTTCCTTGACGAACTTCCTCATGTCGGATTCGAGCATGATCATTTCCATCTGGATATTCCTTCTTTGTTTTCTTTTTTCCTCTTCGTCCCCCAGGCCTTGATTTACCGAGTATTGCATATTATTTTTCAGTATTGTTTACTGGGCTATTCCCGCCCTGGCTGCCGTTTTCGCTTCCTTTGTTCCTAGTCTGATTGATCATCTTCCGAACGCTTTCCAGGTCTATGCCTGGGCGCTCCGATTTGAATTTCTTCGGAGCGACATGGCTCAGCTGCGAGAGATTCATCGGCTTTTCGCGCGGAATATATGCCGCCGGACGCTCTTCGTATGCCTTCATTTCCTTTTTCGCGTCTGGAACAGGCGCTTCCTGAACCCTGGACGGATTGGCGGAATTTCCAGCGGCATTCCTGCTTTCCTGAGCCTTCGCCCTGGCACGCTGATATTCCTTGAGGCATTCCTTGCAGAATGTCGGCCGTCCTGGCATAGGCTTGAAAGGGACCATGATTTTCTCCTCGCAAGTGTCGCAAACCGTTTCGAACATCTGACGTTCAGGCTTTTCGGCTGTTTCATCTTTTTCCGACTGATTCATGCCTTCGATCTTCAGCACACTGACAGGCGGTTGGATATTCTGAGAAGCATCGTTCGCCTTAGCGCTCACGACAGGCCTTGAAGGAACTGGCGCGGGTTTCGCCTCTCTTTTTATTTCAGGCTGCTTCTCTTCCGCCTTGGCAGGAGCGCTATGCGTCATCTTGAAATCTTCGAACTCCATCATTCCGCTCCAGCGGGCGATCTTCTCTTCGACTTCCAGCCTTGAGCGCCCATAGCGCTCCCGGGAAACATCGATCGCTTTCTTCTCATTGGCAGCGGTATCGGAAATATCGATCGGAGCAAGAGTGGCCGCCGAAAAAGCATCGCCAGTAATTCCGTCGATCATGAGCTTCAGGTATATGTTGTATTTGGAAAGATTGACGATATCGTTCATCATGAAAACCGGCTCGAATTCCTTTTCGAGAGCCTCCGCGTCTTCCGCGCCGACGCGAAAGGAAACGATGGTTCCGACGTTTCCGAAAACGGCATCGCGCACGGTCGTGCTTCCGTCCGAATATACCAGCTGGCGGATATATTGGTGCGCCAGGATAAGGCAGAGGCGGTATTTCCTGGCTTCAGAAAGGATATTGGCGAAAGAATCGGTTGCGAAATTCTGGAATTCGTCGACATAGAGATAGAAGTCCTTGCGTTCCTCTTCCGGCATATCCACCCGGCTCATGGCCGCCAACTGGATCTTGGTGATGATCATTCCGCCGAGCAGCCTCATCGCGTCTTCCCCGATGCGTCCTTTGGAAAGATTGATGATCAGGATTTTCTGATTATCCATGATCTCGCGCATGTCGATTGTCGATTTCGGCTGTCCGATGATGTGGCGGATGAGGGTGTATGACAGGAACTGGCCGACCTTGTTCTGGATGGCCGCTACAGCCTCCTTCCTGAACTTGTCATCCCATTGGTCGAACTCGTTGATCCAGAAAGACTTCACCACCGGGTCTTTGATTTTGGTATAGATGCGCTTCCTATAGTCTTTGTCGCTCATCATGCGGTTCACGCCAAGCATGGTGGAGCCGGGATAATCGAGAAGCGCCAGGATGGTGTTATTGAGGATGTATTCCATCCTCGCGCTCCACACGTCCGGCCAGATCTTCTTGAACACGCCCATCATGCCGGAAGCGACCAGGTTCTTCTTGTCTTCATCGACAGATTCCAGAATGTTGAAAGACACCGGAAACTCTGAGTCGGCCGGATTGAAATATACCACGTCATTGATGCGCTCGCTCGGGATGGCACGCATCATCTTTTCGGCAAACTCGCCATGCGGATCCACCACGCAAAGGCCTTTGCCGGCACGGATGTCCTGGATAGCCATATTCTCCAGCATGTTGGATTTTCCCATACCGGTCTTTCCGATGACGTACATATGGCGCCTACGGTCGTCCTCCTTGATCCCGAAAATCCGCTCGCTGTTTCGGAAATTGGTTTTAGCGAAAAAATTTATCATCTTGCATTGATTATACCATTTGAGAATCGGATCCTGTTATTGGACAGGCAGATTAGGAGGCGCTGCTCCCAATTTCGACGATATCTGAGTGATAGCGGGAGATTTCACTGACATATGCGGGAAATGGAAAATGGTCGCCAACTCTTTCGTGGAAAGGATTATGTTGTCGCCGTCCATATTCCGCCTCCTGTAGCGGTCGTATATCTTCCTTTTCCTCATCGCCGCTATCCCTTCTTTGAAAAATATCTTCCCATAGGTCTTGCTGATGTCTTCCGGCTTGAACTGATTCATGTTGAAATCGTTGAACTGCTTTATGGCGCCGATGAAAGAACTCAGGTTGGTCTTGTCGAAACCCTGCCTTTTGCCGATATATATCATCCTCATCTTGGTAGTGAAGTTGTTCCTGGAAATATTTTCCTGGACCGCTTTGTATATATCCCTTTCAACCGGAGTGAGACGCTGATCGATCGGCAGGACTTCCTTTTTGGCAGCTGTCTTGAACGCTATCTCCCCACCGAACAGCGCGGAGAATGCGTTGGAAAAAACATCCTTGATATGATCGAAATGACCCATTTTAGCAGGCGCTTCCCTACCGGTCAGCTTATCCATGAGCACCTTTCCGGCTTTTACCGTATCAGGTTCGGAAATAGGGCTAATGACTAGTTGCAGCCAAGTATTCTGCCCCGGTCCCAAGCTGCCCAGAGACTCGATGATGGAAGCCATCGGATCAACCATTTCCCCGGTGAAATCCTCCTGGAACCTGTCATAGGTCTTTATGGGATAGTACGGCTCGGGATGAGCGAACACGAAATCGGTCCCCCAGAGATCCCAGTCACGATTCGGAACTATCTTGGGGTATTTGTTATAGTAATCTTCCACTTCGAATATCTGAGCTTCCGGGTAGTGGGCATAGATCTGCGATTCCACCAGATGGCGGTATTTCTTGTGCGTGCGGATATAGTAGTGCACCTTGCCTTCTTCCCCGACCAGTTCAAGGCTGAACCTGTCCTGGGCAAGCGCGCCCATCGTCCATTTAGTAAAAGTGTCATAGCTGGTAAAAACTCCGCTAAGACCGGCATAGATGCTCTCGAACGGCTTCGGTCCTTTTTCAAGCTCGCGCGGCGGAATCACTTCTAGAACGGTGAACTGGAATTTCGACGCCCAGGAATCCTTCGAATACACAAACGCAAAATCCCCCCAGAGAGCATCGAAGAGGGCATAAAGAATCAGCGGAAGGATTATCCACCAGGTATTGTAGAAAACGACGCCGAGAGCGCCGAAAGAAAAAGAATTGTCGCCGAAGGTTCCCATTTTTTAGTTTTATTTTTGAAAACCGCCTGATTATAAAAACCTATTTCAAGCTGTAATATTCGCCTTCTTTTTTGAAAAAATCAGGATTGTTCAAGTTTATCATAACCGTGGTCTTTTTCACTTTCCTGACCTTGAACACGCTTTGGAGTATCTTCTCTTTCTGAAGGGGCTCTTTGCTTTCAGCGAGGATGTTCCTGATGACATCCTTGATCGTGCCTTCATAATATCCCCATTCGCGAAGAGCGTATATGCCTCTTCCGATAAGGACGAAATTGTCATCCTTTATGAGCTCGTTATGGATGGTCTGCGGATGGGTCTTCTTCTTGCTGAGCCCGTGCTTGTCTATGGATTTCGCGATTTCGGTGAAATGAAGAGGCTTTCCTTCCTCTTTCAGGACCAGATTGATCTTCTCGCGGCTGCCTTTCGGATTGATATCGTTCCAATCATAGATCCCCCATTTTCCGAATTTGTTCTTCTTGACGCGAGCCAGGACTTTCATAAAACTGAACGCCTGCTCCTTGGAAAAACCAGGGAACTCTGCCGCTACTTTCTCGGAAAGATCCGATCCCTTGAGAGGAACCTTGCCTTTCTTGAGAATATCTTCCGCGACACGAGCGACATCCTTTGCCTGCTTAAAAGCGGAATCGGAAACCGCCCATGACTTCTCGATGAGATTCTTCTGAGAAACCGTTCTTATCCTTTTCGAACATTCGACTATGAACCTTATGGCATTCGATTCTTTCTTTCCGTCAGGATCGAGGATATCGACGGCTTCTTTTTCCTCGATTATACCATTATTTTTTTCTATTGCAAAAATGATCTTTTCTTCGGCCTTTTTGAAATTGTCGCTCACGGCGGATTTGGAAATCGTCCTCATGGCATCGCCCACGATCTGACGGACCCTTTCCCTGGTTATCCCGTAGTCTCCGCCGATATGTTCCAGTGTCTTGGCATCACGATCGCCGACCAGGCCGTATCTTTTCTTCAATATATCGGCAGCCCTCTTGGCAAGAGGGGCCAGCAGTTCCTCAACCAGGGCGAAAAACGCCGATCCGTTCTCCGGCTGCGCGCCTTCCGTCTTTTTGATATCCTTCGATTCCATAATTTTTTCAGGACCTACGCTTTGGCATATGGCAATCCGTCATGGGATTGGCACATGAAAATACGCAAGCCGCATATTCTAGGCTTAATATTTCTTATGAGATGTCAAGACATACTAGCACACATTCGTTTTATTTGTCAAGAGTATGTCGGTATGATATCCTTCGCCTATGAAATATCTCCACGCTTTGAACAAGATAAACGGGCTGGGTCCGCAGAAGATGAGATTGCTTCTCGGCTTCTTCGGAAGCTATGAACGGGCATGGAAAGCGGACGTTTCCGAGCTCTCCCGAGTGAAACTGGGCGGATCGTTAGCAGAAAAGATTGGCATCGAACGAAAAAAGATCGATCCGGAGAACGAATGGGAAAAGCTCCTGCTGGAAAACATCATCCTGCTATCCCCGGACAGTCCCGATTATCCTGATCTTCTCAAGAAAATCCACAATCCCCCGCATGCCATATATATGAGAGGCGCGACGAACCTCAATTCTTTTCACATGATTTCCGTGGTCGGCTCAAGGAACATGACAGCATACGGGCTGGACGCTGCCGCCAGGCTTTCCAAGGAACTCGCCGAGAGCGGGTTCTCCGTCGTGAGCGGACTGGCTCTCGGAATAGACGCGGCGGCGCACAAAGCCGCCCTTCAAGCATCCGGCCACACAGTGGCAGTGCTTGGAAGCGGAGTGGACGACATGAACATCTTTCCTCGCGCCAATTTCTCCCTGGCAAAAGAAATAATCAGATCGGGCGGAGCAGTCATGAGCGATTATCCACCGGGAACGCCGGCAAGCAACACCACTTTCCCCGCCAGGAACAGGATCATCGCCGGATTATCGCTCGGCACCTTGGTCATCGAAGCGGCAGAAAAAAGCGGCGCTCTCATCACAGCGAAACATGCTCTCGAATTCAATCGGGAAGTCTTCTCCGTTCCAGGCAGCATATTTTCCCCCTATTCGATCGGGACCAACAAGCTCATCAAAAGGGGTGCCAAAATCGCCATGGATGTTGGCGACATACTGGAGGAATTCGAATTCAAGGATATCAGAAAAGACGCCCCCGCCGCGCAGAAAAATCCTGAAAACGAAGAGGAAAAAAGAATCCTTGACGCGCTTAGCATCGTTCCGCTTCACATTGACAACCTCGGCAAATTGACTAGACTGGAAACTGCAACCCTTTCCTCGACGCTTTCGATGCTGGAAATAAAAGGCTGGATAAAGAACGTGGGAGGACAGAACTATATAATCACGTAACGCGCATCACTATTCATGAAACTTATCATCGTCGAGTCACCCACCAAAGCGAAGACTATCTCGAAATTCCTGGGAAAAGAATACACCGTCAAATCAAGCTACGGGCATATCCGCGACCTGCCCCAGAAGGAAATGGGAATCGACATCGAGAATGACTTCGCGCCCGAATACGTCATCCCGTCCAAGGCTGCTGACCGGGTGAAGGAACTCAAGAAGCTCGCTGCCAAATCGGAAGATGTCATCCTCGCAACCGATGAAGACCGCGAAGGAGAAGCCATTTCCTGGCATTTGGCCGAGGCTCTTGAGCTTGACAAGAAAGACAAGAAGAAAGAAAAAACCGATCCCAAGCGAAGGATAGTTTTCCATGAAATAACCAAGACGGCGATCGAAAAAGCGCTGGAAAATCCCCGCGAATTGGATTTGGGACTGGTCGACGCGCAACAGGCAAGACGGGTCCTCGACCGTTTGGTCGGCTATGAGCTCTCCCCATTCCTCTGGAAGAAGATAAGGCGGGGCCTCAGCGCCGGACGCGTACAGTCAGTCGCTCTTCGCCTCATCGCCGAAAGAGAAAAAGAGATCAATGAATTCAAACCTGTTGGATATTTCGCCATAACCGCGAAATTGGAAAACACCAAGGACAGCAAAAGAGTTCCATTCGAAGCCGAGCTGACGAAAATAAACGAAGAGAAGATAGAAGAAAGCGTCACGCTCGATCTTTTCGCCGGAGCCTATAAGACCAAGAAGACGAGCATCTCCGAAAAGAAGGATGCGGAAAGGATAAAAGCCGATCTTGAAAGCTCGGATTTCTCAGTCAAGAGCATCCAGGCGAAAGACACTTCGCGCTCCCCGCTTCCGCCATTCACCACATCGACCCTGCAACAGTCAGCCATCAATAGCCTCGGATTTTCAGCCAAGCAGACCATGGCTCTTGCCCAGAAGCTGTATGAGCAAGGCCATATCACATATATGAGGACGGACAGCGTGAATCTGTCTTTGGAATCCCTCCTGGCCGCCCAGAAGACTATCGACAGCCTTTTCGGAAAAGATTACGTCCTCCCCAATCCGAGATTCTTCAAGACGAAATCCAAAGGCGCGCAGGAAGCCCATGAGGCTATCCGCCCTACTTCGGTCGAAAAGACCCCTGAAATAATGAAGAAGGATTTGGAACCGAGAGAATACCGGCTATACAAACTGATCTGGGAGAGGATGATCGCTTCGCAGATGCCCGCCGCCATCTTCAATTCGCAGAAAGTTGAAATCATCGCTAAAAGCGAAAAGACATCAGACAGCTATACCTTCATGGCAACCGGATCAGTCCTTAAGTTCGACGGATTCCTGAAAGTCCATCAGGGAGGAAAGAAATCGGCCGAAAACGGCAGCGACACCCTATTACCAAAAATGGACGAGGGTGATATGCTTAACTTGATAGGGATAACGCCCAACGAGAAATCGACCAATCCCCCTCCGCGCTATAACGAAGCGACTCTCGTCAAAGTGCTCGAAGAAAACGGGATCGGAAGGCCATCGACCTATGCCCCGATCATCTCGACCATCATCGAAAGGAAATACGTCGATAAGAACGAAGAGAAACGGCTCTATCCGCTGGAAATAGGAAACGTGGTCAATGACGCGCTGGTCCTTCATTTCCCGCAGATCGTCGACATCAAATTCACAGCCACGATCGAGGAGGAATTCGATGAGATAGCCGAGGGAAAGAAAGCCTGGGTGCCGGTCATCCGCGATTTCTATGGTCCCTTCCACAAGAACCTGACAGAAAAGACCAAGGAGGTCAAGAAGGAATCGTTCCAGGAAAAACTGGATCGCAGCTGTCCCGAATGCGGAGGAGACCTCATCATGAAGCATGGCAGGTTCGGGAAATTCATCGCCTGTTCGAACTATCCGAATTGCCGATATACTGAAAAGACCGACTCGGAAAAGAAGATGGATGAGGAATTCGCTGAAGAGATATGCGAGAAATGCGGATCGAAAATGGTAGTGAAACGCGGAAAATTCGGAACGTTCCTAGGATGTTCCAACTATCCGGAATGCAAGAATATCCGCAAGATAGAGAATAAGACCGGAATCAAATGCCCGAAATGCGGCAAGGGAGACATAGTCGAAAGGAAATCGAAAAAAGGAAGGCTCTTCTATGGATGCAACACCTATCCGAAATGCGATTTCGCCCTTTGGAACAAGCCGACCGGAGAAGAATGCCCGAAATGCAAAAGCCTGCTCATTTTCGCCGCCAAAGGAAAAATGAAATGTTCCAATAAGGAATGCGGATTCGAGAAGGAATAGCGAACAAAATAACAATAAAAATACCCTAGGACTTGCGCGTTTGCTGAAAAAACTTTTTTCTTAGCCAGAAACAGAAGGCAGTTTCCCAAGAGTCAAGGTGAGACTACATATAACCCGGACGGATTCCGCACAGCCTCGCGATTTAAAAGGTTTTTGAGGAAAATGCGCGAGTCCTGAAACAATAAAAATATGCCTGAGAAAAGAATCACCATCGAGGACATACTCAAAAGCGTACACAAGCTCGACGCCAAAAAGGAGGCGCTCATTAGAAGCGCCTACGAAGTGGCTCTTAAGGCGCATACCGGACAAAAAAGGAAGTCCGGAGTCGAATATATCCAGCATCCCCTTCACACCGCGCTCAATCTGGCAAAGATAGGGCTGGGTTCCCACACTATTTCCGCCGGGCTCCTGCATGACGTTCCGGAAGACACCGAAACGACCCTCGAGGAAATAGAAAAGAAATTCGGCAAAGAGATCGCAACGCTGGTTGACGGAGTGACCAAGCTCGGAAAAATAAAGCTGCGCGGAACCAAAGAGGAGCTCTATCTCGAAAACCTCAGGAAGATGTTTTTGGCTATGGCGTCTGACATCCGCGTAGTACTCATCAAGCTCGCCGACAGGCTGCACAACATGGAGACGCTCAGCCACGTCCCGCCGGAAAAGCAGCAAAGGATCGCCATGGAAACGCTCGAGGTTTTCGCCCCGATCGCCAACCGGCTCGGGATCGGAGAGATCAAGGCCCGGCTTGAAGACCTGTCTTTCAAATACCTTGATCCGGAAAACTATGAAGAGGTTTCCAAACTCGTCAAGGAACAATACAGCCAAAGGAAGAAATATGTCGACAAGGCCATAAGCGAACTCAAGAAAGAGCTTCTTCGCGAAGGCATCGACGTCATCGATATCTATGGCAGGACCAAACACACATATAGCCTGTTCCAGAAGCTCAAGCGCCATGACATGGATATCAATAAGATCTATGACCTGGTCGGGGTGCGTATCGTCGTTCCGGAGGTGGTCAACTGCTATGAGACGCTCGGAATCGTGCACAAGAAATACCGCCCGCTGGTCGGAAGAATCAAGGACTATATCTCCCTCCCCAAGCCTAACGGATACCAATCCATCCACACGACCATCTTCGGTCCGGAAGGAAAATTCCTGGAAGTGCAGATCCGCACCAAGAAGATGGACGATGAAGCGGAATTCGGAATCGCTGCCCATTGGATATATTCCGAAAAGAAGCAGGCGCTCAAGGATATCTTCTTCAGGAATAAAAAGACCGTCATTCCGGAAAAGGATATCGCCTGGGTGAGACAGCTCCGGGAATGGCAGAACGAACTCGGAAAAGACGACCAGGAATTCATGGAAAGCCTCAAGATCGATTTCTTTAAGAACCACATTTTCGCCTTCACTCCCTCTGGCGACATCATCGACCTTCCCGAAGAAGCCAACACTATCGATTTCGCCTATCGGGTCCACAGCGAAGTCGGCAACCGCGCCACCGGCGCCAAAGTCAACGGGAAAATGGTCCCGCTGGACTACAAGATCAGGAACGGCGATGTCATCGAAATCCTGACATCCCGCGACCACAAGACTCCCAGCCGCGACTGGCTCCGCTTCGTGCGCACTTCCAATGCCAAAAGTCATATCAGAAGAATGCTCAAGAAAAAAGGATTGCTCTAGCAATCCTTTTTTTAGAAATATCGGAAAAAATATTTACGCCTGGATCCTGCTGAGGATGTTATTGAGTTCTTCCTGCGAATAATATTCCACGACTATCTTCCCGCCGCTCCCCGATTTGGAAATCTTCACTTTCGTGCTGAGCTTTTCGGAGAGCTTGTCTTCCAGCGCCTTCGTCTCCGGATCGGTATTCACTGTCCTTTTGTGAGGATGAACCGATATCTCGCGCGTCTTGCTTTCAGTCTGCCTAACAGTCAATCCGCTTTTCAATATGATTTCGAAAAGGGCGCGCTGTTTCTCCGAGTTCGATATGGCCAAGATCGCCTTGGCATGCCCTTCAGTGATCTTGCCTTCCATGAGAGCCTTCTGGATTTCAACCGGAAGCGTGAGCAGCCTCAGTTTGTTCGCCACCGCGCTGCGGCTCTTTCCGAGTTTCGCTGCCGCTTCTTCCTGAGTGAGATCGAATTCATCGGAAAGGCGCTGATATGACTTGGCTTCTTCGATCGGGTTCAGGTCATGGCGCTGGATGTTTTCCACGATCGCGAGCTCCAATTTTTCCTGTTCGGTGACATCGCGAACAATCACCGGAACGGCTGAAAGCCCTGCCAGCTTGGCCGCCTGGAAACGCCTTTCACCAGCGATGATCTCAAATTTTTCCCCTTTTTTAGAAACGACGATCGGCTGGATGATCCCATGATTCTTGATCGAAGCGGAAAGCTCTTTCAACTTTTCTTCATCGAAATGGAATCTTGGCTGATCCGGATTAGGCACAATTTCAGAAAGATCCATTTCCCGGATTCCGTTTCCGACATCAAAAGATTTTGCCGAAGCTGCGCCGCGTGGAGCGTCACCGGATGGAGGAGCGAAATAGTTGAATCCTTCTTCAGGAGCTGAAATCTTTTTTTCGCTGTTGTTCTTTTGAGGAATAAGGGAAGAAAGGCCGCGCCCCAATCCATAATTCTGTGCCATGATTTTTATTTTACTTTGATATTTTAGACCGAGAATTTTTTCTCCTGCTCTTTGTTCTCAAGGCTGATGACTTCTTTGGCCAGGCTTTTGTATGCCCTGGCGCCGCTTGAGAAGGAATCGAATCCGAGAATGGATTTCCCGAATCCCGGCGCTTCGGCAAGACGCACCGACCTTGGAATCAGCGATTCGAAAACATGCCCCGGGAAATGGTCGCGCAATTCCTTGACCACTTGGCGTGACAGCCGGTTCCGCTTGTCATACATCGTCATGAGTGCGCCCATGATCTTGAGATTGGGCTGGAGATGCTCCTTGACCAGTCCGATGGTATTGAGAAGCTGGCTCAGCCCTTCCAGGGCGAAATATTCGGTCTGAACGGGAATGAGCACCTCGTCGCTCGCTACCAGTCCGTTGATAGTGAGAAGGCCGAGACTCGGCGGCGAATCGATGATGATATAGTCATAGTCGGTCCTTATCTCGCGAAGGACGTTATATAGCCTGAACTCACGGTTATCCATGTGGACCAGCTCCACTCCGGCTCCGGCCAGATCCTGGGAGGACGGGATGAGGTCATGCCCGAGCGTATCCGTTTTCATGATGACGTTCCTGGGATGCTCGCCGAGCACCATGGAGTGATAGAGGCTTTTCTCGACGTTCCTGATGTCTATTCCAAGCCCTGATGAAGCATTTCCTTGCGGATCAAGGTCGACAAGCAGCACGAACTTGCCTAGCGACGCCAAATACGTCGTCAGGTTGATGGCAGAGGTGGTTTTCCCCACTCCGCCCTTCTGATTGACTAATGAAATTATTTTCGCCATAATGGTTAAGTGAATTATACTACATTGCAGGAGCATTACAAAATGCCGCGATGGCGGAACTGGTAGACGCACGGGACTCAAAATCCCGCGATGGCAACATCATGAGAGTTCGAGTCTCTCTCGCGGTACGAATATGAAAAACTGTCTTTCAAAGACAGTTTTTCCTTTATATAAACCCTTTTAAACATAACCATTTCTCAGTGGTTGACTTTTAATGATTTTTATTATACAATTGTGAGTTGGCTATAGGTATCTCCTATTTTCAACGAAACAGTACCTAAACATCCAGGAGGACATATGAACACCTCGACCATTATCATCGGAGTCTTGATTGCGGCCGCTTTCGTCGGCTGGCCAATTATCGGAAGCTATTCGAAAATTTCAGGACCTTGGGTTAGCGTAATCATTTTCCTGTCAGGCACCCTGTCCGTGACCATTCTCTCCATGAAACAGCTCGAGACCTCCACTCTTAGCGCAAAAGGAGTAATCCTCCTTGCACTGGCGGGAGTTATCAATGGCATCGCAGTTTATTTTTACACAAAAAAGATCGCCGATCCAGCGATTCATACCGCATCACTGATTATTCTAGTTTCCGTGTCGATGGCGGTCCTAGCCCCTCTTTTGGATTGGATGATCAAAGGATTGACTCCCGACCTGAAGCAGATTTGCGGATTTGCTATGGCAACAGGAGCGATCTACCTGCTGAGCAAGTAGGTTCTAAGTACAGAACAACACATAGGGAACACAAAAGGAGCGCAGCATGGACAACTTACAAGTCAAGGCCATTCTGGCCGGCATGTTTTTCGGAATTTGGCCGCTTTTCATGAACAGAAGCGGACTCACTGGAAATGTTTCCTCTGTCATGTTCTGCATGGCGGTTCTGATCGGCGTTTCACCGTTTGCTATATATAGCAACGGTCTGTCGATCCCGACCGCCAATTGGACAATGGTCGCTCTCGCCGGATTCTTTGGCGCCATCGGCCTCTTATCCTTCAACAGTATGTTGTCCAATGCCACACCCCAGAATGTGGGAACACTCTTCGTGTTTATGATCGTGGTGCAGATAGTGGTGCCGGCTCTGTACCAGACAATCATGGATGGAAACATCTCAATCCGAAAAATCGGAGGATACACCGCTGCCATAACGGCCGCATTTCTTCTGTCCAAATGATGAAACAAGCATCGAAATCGTACTAATCCCCGCAAAGCTGCATGCAGCTTTGCGGGGATTTTATTTTTCCACACAAAAAACATCCCGATTGTGTCGGGATGTTTTCAATATCGATACGATGAAATCTACTTCTTCAGTTCTTCCTCGACGATCTTCCTGACAACGGCGCCGTCGGCTTTGCCTTTCAGCTTGGCCATGGCGGCTCCCATCATCTTTCCCATGTCGGAATCTCCGGCTTCGGCAATCGTTTCCTGGACGATTTTCCGCACTTCGTCTTCGCTGAGCTGGGAAGGCATATAGGCGCTAAGGAATTCGATCTCTTTCTTCTCTTTGTCAGCCAATTCCTCCCGTCCTCCTTCGACATATTGAGCGATCGCATCCTTTCTCTGTTTGATAGCCTTCATCACAACTTCCTGGACTTCTTCGTCGCTCAAACCCTCCTCGCGCTTTTTCTTGTCAATCTCCGTGTTCTTGACCATCGAGTCAAGCATACGCAGAGTATCGCGCTTTTCAGCGTTCCCTTCGCGCATGGCGGACTTGAGGTCTTCAAGAATTTGTTGCTTTAACATAATATATATTGCCGCAATTATTTCTTAATGAGTTTCTTCTTGGTGTTCTTGAAATTTTCTTCATCGAATTTTCCAAGTTTCTTGAGGCGTCCGACGAGCTTCCTGACTTCCGCCTTATACATGGCGCCTTCTCTCAATTGGCGTTTGCTCTTCTCTTCGGCGCGGAATCTCACGCGTCTGGCACGCACCAAAACACCGCTCTGCTGAACGCGGCGGCTGAAACGCCTGATGAGACTTTCAGAAGTCTCTCGGTCTTTCTTTTTTACTTCGATCATAAAAAACCTCCCTTCTATGTCATAGAACATGGAGCATGGAACATGAAGCAAGCCTTTGAATTCCTGCTACGCGCTATATGCTCCGTGTTCCATGTTCTATGCTTTGTGCTTTGTGCTATATGACTTCCGGATGGATGTTCTCCTGGAGCTTGGCTCCTCCGATCAGATGGAGATGGATATGCGGGACTTCCTGTCCGCCCCATTCGCCTACCCGAAATAACAGTTTATACCCTTTTGGGGAAATGTCAAAATCTTCGGCTATTTTCTTGGCAGTCAGAATGAGCTTTCCTGCCAGTTCCGTGTCCTCTTCGGTCAGGTTGCTGATGCTTTCGATATGCCTTTTCGGGATGATCAGGATATGCACCGGAGCCAACGGTCTCACATCTTTGAAAGCCAGAACGTCATCATCCTCATAGACGACTGCTGCCGGCACTTCCTTGTTGATGATTTTGCAGAATATGCACATATGATTATTTTATACTATACTCCGTGCGTATCGTGTTCGCCGTTGTGATAGACGACAACGTTGTCGGCTTTCAGCTTCCTCTTGATCATATCGAACAGCTTGTCCATGCTGACTGTCTCCTGGACGCCGGTCGTCATGTTCTTGACGATCACTGTCCCGTCCAGCGCCTCCTTCTGTCCCAGAATGAGAGTGAATTCGACGCCCAGTTTGTTGGCGACTTTCAATTGGGATTTCAAACTTCCGCGACCGAAGCTCTCCGCTATCAGTATACCGTTTTTTTCAAGTTCGGAAAACAGCCTGAGGCTTTTCTTCTTGGCCATGTTCCCGAGCTGCGCCAAGAAAACGCGCGGCTTCATCGGCTTATACGGCCTGGCTTGAACCCGTTTCATTTCGATTATGAGCCGCTCAATGCCTACTGCGAATCCGATGGCCGGCGTGTCCTCGCCTCCGAGATTCTTGAGCAGCTTGTCATAGCGGCCGCCGCCTCCAAGAGAGAATTTCTTTCCTTCCTCGGAACCGGACCATATTTCAAAAACTGTTTTCGTATAATAGTCCAAGCCGCGCACCAGGTGCGGATTGATGGTATATGGCAGATCGAGCTCGTCCAGATATTCAAGCAGCGTCTTGAAGTGGACATGGCATTCCTCGCACAAGTGATCGACTGATTGCGGCGCGGTGACTGCCACCTGTACGCATTTGTCTTCTTTGCAATCCAGAATGCGAAGCGGATTGGTTTCGAGCCTCCTTTTGCAATCCTGACAGAGCTTGTTCTTCTTGGAATCGAAATAGTTCACGAGCAAGTTCAAATAGTCTTTGCGGCAAGTCGGGCACCCGATCGAATTGATCTGGATCTGAACGGCTTTGATGCCGAGGCACTGCATGAAACGGTGAGCGATCTGGATCATCTGGGCGTCCAGGATCGGGTCCTGCTCTCCGAAAGCGTCGAAATTGGCTTGATAGTGCTCGCGATACCTTCCTTCCTGCGGCCTGTCATAGCGATAGACCGGACCGGTCGAGAAAAGCTTCACCGGCTTGCTGAGCACATTCATACCGTGTTGGATAAAGCTTCGGCAGATGCCGGCCGTGAACTCTGGGCGAAGCGCCACTTTGTCTCCGCCGCGAGTAGTGAAGTTATACATTTCCTTGTCGATTACATCTGTCCCTTCTCCTATTGTCCTGACATAGAGATTGGAAAACTCCACTGACGGAAGATCGATCCTGGAAAATCCGTAGTCCCTGGCCAGGCGCTCCGAAACCCGCCGCACCTGTTCCCAATATGACTGCTCTTCCGGAAGGATGTCTTTCATCCCGCGAAGGGTCTGAAGGACTATCGGTTCGAGATTCTTCTTTTCAACAGGGGCTTTCTTGGAGGTTTTCTTAACAGTCTTCTTTTCCATATTTTTTAAGCGAATTTATCTTATAAAGATTAATAGAAGTTCAATCTGTCCAGCGGCCAGGCGCGAAGAAGCACTTCGCCGATGACCAGGTTTTCCGGCACTGTTCCCCAAATCCTGGAGTCGGAACTGTATGGCCGGTTATCCCCTAGCACGAAATATTCATTGTCCTTGAGCGTGACAACCAGATCCCCGGAGGTGTTTACTCCTTTGGGAAGATATCCGCTCTCATCCAGAACGAACCCGTCCGGATGCTCCTTATTGAATATCGTCACATGGCCGTTCCTGATTTCCACTTTTTCCCCGGGAAGCCCGATGACTCTTTTTATGAAATATTTCGAAGGATCAAGCGGGTAGCGGAACACGACGACTCGGTCGCGATCCACCGTCTTGAAATGGTTTATGGTCAGCAAATGGGAATCGCCGATTCCGATCGACGTGTCCTTGTATCCGAATTCGTTGATAATCAGGTATTCGCCGTCTTCGAAATTGGGTTCCATGGACGCTCCTTGGACAAAAAACGGCTGAAAAAGGAACACGCGGATAGGCACGATGACAAAAAAGGCCAAGAGGACTATCTTGACTATTTCCAGCACGAAATTGCCGACACCTATATATTCGACGTCTTGCGAGCCGTTTTCTTTCCTTGTTTGATCCATGATATTTGCCTTATAGCACCCCCTAAGAATAACAGGAATCCGCCGCTTTGACAATAGCTTATTTTGCCTCTAGAAAGCCAAAGTTTGACGCCCAAGAGCTACATGGTCTATTATGAGCACAGGTATCATTCCTCAAAAAAACATATTTCATAAAAAATAGCAACATGCACAGAAAAAGGATCGCCACGAGAATCTTTTTATGGTTCGCTCTCCTTCTGCTTCTCTTGGCTCTAGGTTATGTTTCTTTCTTTTTTTATAAGCTGAACTATTTCGGCAACAAGGTCAATCCGTCTTCAAAGCAGCCAGAAACCATCTTCGATACCTTGAAATCGGTAACTTCCAATGATGCATCCGGACTCAAAGGAGCAGAAACCGGCAGAATCAATATATTGCTTTTAGGCACTGCCGGAAAAGGAAAGCCAGGGCAGAACCTCACCGACACGATAATGATCCTGAGCGTGAATCTTAAAACGAATCAGGTCGCCCTTCTTTCCCTTCCGCGCGACCTCTATGCGAGAGTTCCTGGCACATACTATCAATCCAAGATAAACTCAGTATACCAAGCGGCCCTCAATAGGTCAGGAAACAATCCTGATGAAGCAGCCAATTCGATCAAGGAAACGGTCAAAGACATCACCTCGCTCGATATGAACTACTATGTCGTTCTAGATTTTGACGGATTCAAGCAAGTGGTCGACGCTGTGGGAGGAATCAACATAACGAGCGAACGGGACATATATGACGCGACCTATCCCGGACCGAATTATAGCTATGAGACTTTCGAACTCAAGAAGGGGTTCCATCAGCTGGACGGGGCCACCGCCCTCAAATATGCCCGCGAACGCCATGATGACCCGGAGGGCGACTTCGGCAGAGCCAAGAGGCAGCAGCAGATCATGCAGGCAACCAAGAACAAGATATTTTCCGCCGGAACTTTTTTCAACATAGTGGCAATCAATAATCTCATCAACGCGCTCGGAGACAACATCCGCACCGATATCAGCCCCAACGAGGCGGCATCATTTTTCGAGCTCAGCAAGAAACTGGACACTGCCAACATAAACAATGTCGTGGTCGACGCCTGGAACAGCGACAGCTTGCTCAAAGTCTCGCATGTCATGGTCGGCAATGTGAGGGCGTTCGTGCTCATCCCCCGCATCAGCAACTATAGCGAGATCCATGATCTTGCTCAGAACGTTTTCGACCTCAACAAGATCAAGCGCCGGAAAGAAGAAATATCCGATGAAAACGCGACTGTTGCCATAATCAATAAAAGCGGCGATGCTTCACTGCTCGGAAAAATAGAAAAGCTCCTCAATGAAAGGTTCGGATACAAGAGCGTGATCACGATCAATGATCCGATGAAGTTCGACGAGGAAACATCGACTGCCTATGACCCCACCAACGGTTCGAAGCCGTTCACTCTTGACGAGATCGCCACCAAACTCCCCGCCAAGGTTTCCTATGACCTTCCGGAGGGATATGGAAAAGTCATCGAGAAAAGCAAAAAGGCAAACCCAGACATCACTGTCATCCTAGGCAAGGACCTTTCTGAAAAATACCGCATGGAAGAAGATTCGATCGATGACCTCAAAAACGCTGAAGATGATCAGAATTATATGGACTTATCGGATAATACTAACTCAAATAAATAAACATCATGAAAATAATCATCGGCCTGGGGAACCCGGGCAAGGAATATGAGGCGACCAGACACAATGTCGGCTTCATATTTCTCGACAATCTGCAGAAAAAATGGTCGTTTCCCGGCTTCGAATCCAACAAGAAGTTCAACGCTGAAATTTCGAAAGGAACTGTTAACAGCAGGGATGTCATCCTGGTGAAGCCGCAGACGTTCATGAACCTTTCAGGCGAAGTAGCCAGAGCGATCCTCGATTTCTATAAGCTCACGCCGGAAGATATCCTCGTCATCCAGGACGACCTCGACATCATGATCGGGAAATACAAAATCGCAACCGATTCGTCTTCGGCCGGACACAACGGCATCAATGACCTGATCGAAAAACTCGGAACGCAGAAATTCGCCCGCATCCGCATCGGTATCGGCGAAGAAAAAGACGGTGCGCTGGTCTGCCGCCTCGGAGCCCATGATTTCGTGCTGGGGAAATTCAAAGAAGAAGAGATGGGAAAGATAGGAATGCTGAAAGAAGATATATTGAAAGAGGCTGATAAATTCGCCACATCATAGACCCGCTTTCTTCTTGTTGGCCAGATGCTCGTCGTATGTCTTGGCATACATCACTTCTTTCGTGCCGTTGACGGTTGAAGTGAGGAAATAGTTGTAGCCGGAAGCCTGCGGATAGATCGCTGCCAAAATAGCGTTCATTCCCGGATTGCTGATAGGAGTCGGCGGAAGGCCGGAGAGCCTATATGAATTATAGGGCGAATCAAGATCCAGGTCCTTTCCGCTATGGCTGTCCTCATTGTCACCCAGCGCATAGCTGAGCGTCGCATCGCTTTGGAGCCTCTGCCCGCTATTGATCCGGTTCAGGAAAATCCCTGCGACTATTTTCATATCTTCCGCAGTCTGCACTTCCCGTTCGACGATGCTCGCAAGTATTATCGTGTCTTCAATCGAACTGTTCCTGCTTATGATATCCTGCCGCATCTGGCTGGTCAGTTTCCGATCGAAATTATCCAGAAGCTTGGTCACGATATCTTCAGCGGTCGCGTCCTTATCGAAGAAATAGGTATCCGGAAAAAGGAAACCCTCGAGAGTCGCTATTTTCTGATCCGACAGGAAATCGTATCTGCTCCGGAAATCCCACTTGGGTGAATCCGTCGCTATCGATAGGAACTGATCGCCGGGAAGGCTTTTGTCATTGAGTCTTTGAGCCAGCTGCTTGACGGTCAGCCCTTCCGGGAAAGTGACCTTGATTGCCATATCTTTCCCTTGGGTGATATTCCCGACTATTTCCGGGATGGTCAAGCTCCCTGAAAGCTCGTATTCTCCAGGAAGCAGCCTGTTGAGTTTCCCGTGGGTGCGGAGATAATAGTAGAGATACCATTTGTTGGAAATGAATCCCTTCTCTTCCAGATTGCCGGCGATATCCAGATTGCCTTCCCCTTCCTTGATTTCGAAAAACCTGCTCGTTTTCAAGGATCCGTGAGAATAGTAGACTTCGAAACGGAAATAAAAAATCCCTCCGATAATGAGGACCGCGACAATCATGAAGATGGCGATATTTTTCCTGAAATCCATAAGATGGAATTGTGAGAATTATGCATTATCCGATTATGAGGGGCACGAAGGAGAATCCGGGATATTCCTCGGTATAGAAATCGTCCTCCCCTTTCTTTTCCAAATACATGATGCTGTTCCTCGTGCTTATCGGAATGACCATTTTTCCTCCGATAGCGAGCTGGCTCTTCAAGTCCTCCGGGACGTGTTCCGCTCCGGCGGAAACCAGTATTCTGTCAAAGGGCGCTTCCGATGGGAATCCCTTGCTTCCGTCGCCCGTGAAAAAAGACGCGATTCCTTTTTTCACGAAGCCGAACTTGTCGGTATTGGACTCGCCAAACTCCTTTATTTTCTCTTGCTGATCAAGGGCGATGACTTTGCCATGAGAGCCGGCGACATATGAAAGGATGGCTGTCGTCCAGCCGGAACCGGATCCGACATCCAGGATCTTCTGATCCCTTTTCGGATCAAGAAGCTCCATCATGAAAGCGACCACCGTCGGCTGCGAAATCGTCTGCCCGAAACCGATCGGAAGCGGGATATCGGCATCCGCGTCCTTCTCGAATTCCTTCGGAACGAATTCGACTCTTCCCAATTCGGAGAAAGCGTCGATAAGGATGTCCGTCTGAAGATATCCCTTATGGATAAGCTCGTTGGTCAGTCTGCTCATATGTTTCCAAGAGTTTATTTTTCGCGGATTATAATCCGATGACCTGAACGAAGATGTCGCGCTTCCTTGCGCCATCCATTTCAGCCAGGAAAATGCTCTGCTTTTCCGTAATCAGCATCGATCCCTTCTCGATCGGAACGGACTGACTCACCCCGATTATCATCGTCTTGCAGTGGGAATGACCATTGCTTCTGCCATCCGACTTGTTCGATCTGGTCAGTTCGAACATATCATGCGAATAGCGGTCGCTTATGGGAACCAGGCGATACAGCACTCTCATGAAATCCTGCACCAGCATCGGCTCATTGTGGTTTATCACTATTCCAGCGGTCGTGTGCGGGGAATAGACGAGAACCTGGCCTTCGCGCACTCCGGAGTCAGCCACCACGCCGGCTACCTCCTTGGTTATATCGACAAATTCAACCTGTGCCTTGCTCTTTATTTCCAGTTTTTGTTTGTATATTTTCATGGAATTATGATTTTAAAAAATTATTCCATTTTTTTATTGAGACTATCTGCTCTTCAGAAGCTTGTGCACGCCGTTGGCCGCTATGGCGCCTTCCGCTGCTGCCGTTATGACCTGGCGGAACTTGTCGGAGCCGGTCGTTATGTCCCCCGCCGCAAAGATGCCTTCTATGTTCGTGCTCTGATCAGGATTGGTGATTATGTAGCTTGCCTCATCCATCTTGACTCCGAGCCCCTTAGCGAGCGTCACTCCGGGAGTGGTCCCGACAGCCACGAAAATGCCGTCCGTTTCCAGGAATGTCTTGTCGTTATACGGCTTGTCCAGAACGAGCTTCTCCACTTTGCCTTCGCCTTTTATCTCAATCACCGATGTCCCTGAGATTATTTCGATCTTGTCATTATTCCTCAGCTTGTCGATCCAAACCGCTTCCGACATCAGCTTCTCGCCCCGATGGATTATATATACTTTCGAAGCATGATCCGCAAGCGTAAGAGCGGTGACGGCAGCGCTGTTCCCGCCTCCGACAACCGAGACGACTTTGTTCCGGAAAAACATCGCGTCGCATGTCGCGCAATACGAGACCCCTCGCCCGACAAGCTCCTTTTCTCCCGGTATATTCAGCTTGCAATATTCAGAACCCATCGCCATAATGACGGTCCGCGCCTTGTATAGTCCTGAGGAAGTTCTGACATTGAAAACGTCGCCGTTCTTCTCAACCGACATCACCATCTCGTTCTTTATTTCTATGCCGTAGTGCTTCACGTGATCCACCATGCGCGAGATGAGATCATAACCGGATATCGAGATATCGCCCGGCCAGTTTTCCAGCATATGGATGGACTGCATCTGCCCGCCGGGAGTCGATCCGAGAACCACATGGTTCAATTTGTATCTTGAAGCATAAATGGACGCCGAAAGTCCGGACGGACCGGCTCCGACAATCACCGAGTCTAAAATCTCTTGCATATCTTTGAAGCGTTAGGTCTTATTATTTTCCGAACCTCCTCTGCCTTCCGGCATAATCAAGAAGGGCTTCCTCATATTTCTCTTCATTGAAATCAGGGAATTTCTCTTCCGAGAAATAAAGCTGGGCGTTCGCCGTGTCCCACATCATGAAGCCGGCGCTGTTGTGCGGCTCGCCGCCTGTCCTTATCACGAAATCGACTGCCGGAATCCCCGAGGTCATCAGGTTTTCCTTGAATATTTCCGCCGTTATCTCAGTCCCTTTCTGGTATTTTTCAAGGATCCTGTTTGCCGCCTCGATGATCTCGTCCGTGCCGCTATAGGCAAGCATGAAATTGAGCACCTTTTTGTTATAGTTCTTGGTGCGGTCCAGGACTTCATGTATGATTTTTTTCAAGGAATCCGGAAACTGCTCTTCCCAGCGGCCGATGACATTCACCCGCACTTCGTTCTCATGCGTCTTCCTGTCTTCCAGAAGCCGTTTGAAATAGCGCCTGTATATGTCCAAAAGGGCTTTTTTCTCATCCAGCGGACGCTTTAGAAGATTGTCTTGGGATGATCCCCAGATGGAAAGGCATCCTATTCCCCTTTCGAAAGTATAATTTATCAGCTTTTCAAAATTTTTGGCGCCTTCTTCATGCCCTTCCCACGGCTTCAATCCCCTTTCTTTCGCCCATCTCCGGTTCGCATCTGGAATAATCGCGACGTGACGCGGGAGATTCTCTTGATTATTGTCCATAAATTACATAAACATAAGCTCCGCTTGTTCGAGCTTCATGGTTCGTTATTGATAAGGATATATTAGACCATAAACAGGAAAAAGACAATCGAGGTTTTTGAGGCAAATGCATAAGTCCTAAGAAACTATTTCTGCCTTTCCACCATATAGCGGGCTATTCCCTCTAGGAAAGTCCGCGCCTCCTGATTTTTGAATCCTATCCCTTTGAGAGCTTCCAGCGATTCCGAAACCAGCTTTTCCATGAGCTTTTCAGAATACGCGAGCGCGCCGGTCTCCTTGATGAGATTCCTGAAATCTTCCAGGTCGGACTTGGTCAGATCCTTTTTCCCCAAAAGCTTCCTGATTCCGGCAATCTGCCTTTTGTTCCCGTTCGCTAAAGCCCTTGCCACAAGGATGGTCTGTTTGCCTTCGATGATATCCGATCCGACCGGCTTCCCGATTTTCTTCTCTTCCCCGAAAACGCCGAGGATATCGTCACGGATCTGAAACGCTTTGCCGACAGCCATGGAATACCTGGAAAACTTATCCGCCAGATCCTTGCCTTTCTTTCCAGCCAGCGCCGCGCCGAGATGAAGCGGCCCTTCGAAGCTATAGCTTGAGGTCTTGCCTTCATACATATCAAGGATTTCCTTTTCAGTGGCATTCCCCCTCATTTCCAAATACACATCCTTCATTTCGCCCGGAACGATCTTATAGACTATTTCCTGAAGCTTATCGAGGGCGTCCAGTATTATCTTTGCTGGAAAATCGCTCCTGAAGATTATTTCGTTGCCCATAGCGGCTGCCATATCGCCCACCAGCATCGCCATGGAATTGCCGAAATGCTCGGCATCCTTCTTCGGGAAATGCCGCTTGGATATTTTCTTGTACCGTTCGTGGATAGTGTCGACTCCGTGCCGCTTGGCGTCTTTGTCGATTATGTCGTCATGGATCAGAAGAAAGACATGGGTAAGCTCAATGCTCATCGAAGCCTTGATTATCGCCTCGCCATCGCGGCCGCCCGCCGCCAAATAGCCATAGTATACCAAGGCGGGACGGACCCTTTTGCCGCCGGACAGAGTGAAATCCTCAAGCATCTTGAGCGCCTGTTTTGCCAGAGGATCCATTTTTTCTGACTCCTTTATTTTGAGCGAAAAATAATCCCCTAGAAGAGGATCGACTTTATCCTTGTAGCTTTTGAGCAGTTCGATTGCGTCCATAGTACCGCGTATGGGATTCGAACCCATGATTTCCAGGATGAGAACCTGGCGTCCTAGACCGGACTAGACGAACGCGGCTCGCTTAGGGCTTCGCCCTCACAATAACCAATCTACCAGTTTTGAAAAAACTTATCAAGGCGCCTCCCGGATCGTTTCCATAAAACTGCCAAACAAGGGCAAAAGGCAGTTTTTCTATTGCGGATTATATGCTAGAATTATGGCATCCGAACATATGGACAAAACGAAGTTTTGCAATTTATTTTTCCAATGTTAATCTGGGAGAAAGTTTTGCATTATGGCAAAAAACGGAGCATCTAAGAAAATATCGCTTCTCGAACCGTCTTTTCGGGATATTTTGGTTTGCCGCAATAATGACAACAAGCCTTTTCTGGAAGCTTTCCATGCGGAACCGGAGAACGTATCGCTTGAAAAGCTAGGCACCCTTTTCGGATTCTTCGAAATAACCGACCATTCCGAAGATTCCTCATATATAGTCAACTACCTCATTTCCGTCATCAAGAAGGAATTCTTCCTGCGTCCCGGAAGAGGATCAGTCGAGAGCTTCGAGGCGGCGCTCCACAAAGTCAACCTCGCCCTTTCGAAACTGGCCGCCCATGAGAACGTGAAATGGATCGGGAACCTCAATTCGGTCTGCGCGGTCATCGAAAAGAACAACCTCCATATAGCCAGCGCCGGTTCCGGAAACGCCTTCTTCCTCCGATCAAAGACCCTCACGGAACTCACCGATCCATCAGAGAACTCCGGATCCGCCAATCCCTTGAGGACATTCCAGGACGTATTGTCCGGACGCATGGAAGAAGGCGACAAGATAATCCTGGCAACCCAGAGCATCTTTGACATCTTTTCCATTGAGGAAATCAAGAAAAGCGCGCTTAAATTTTCGCGCGAGGAATTCGCCCGATTCCTGAACACGGCGCTTGTCAACGAGCTTGATTCGGCAACAGTCATTCTGGCCGATATGGACAAGAAAGGGGCCAATGCGTCGGTCGAAGCTCCCGAAAAAGAGGTTATTGAAGAGATGAACGCCTTTGCCCAGACAACCTATGCCAAGAAACGGGAGACGGAAGAGCCGCATAGAGAAGAGGCGCACATATCCCCCGAAGAGAAAAGCAGGCTGAAAGAAGAGATCCAGGAGTTGAAAGATGAATTCGTAGACAAAAGGACTGGCCATATATATATCAAGGAAACCGCTCCCGAAGAGGAACAGGAAGAAATACGTTTTCAGGGCAGCTATTCGGAAATGCTTGGAAAGATTACGCAGACTGCCGGCACCAAACTGAAGAACCTGAGCGATTCTTCGAAGTCAGCCGCGTCAGGCATGCTGGATTCGAGCCGCCTACTGCTGGAGAAAGTCAGGAAGAACATATCCAAGAAAAAGGAGGGAAGGATTTCTTCCATCGAATACGCGACGGATGAAACGCCTACAAAAGAAAACTATGCCCCGCAGGAAATGGCTGCCGCGGCATCTTTGGCGGCAATAGCCAAAAAAAGCGCCAGCGCTTTGACGCAAAAAGCGAGCAACGCCCTCCGTGAGGAAAATTTCGAACTTATCTGGAAATCCATCCGGAACGCCTGCGTCCGCTTGGCAGAAAACCTGAAGCCTGCCGCCATAGGAACAAGAAACGCTCTCATAAGGCTTGCTATTCTCATAGCTACCATCTCGAAAAACTTGGCGCGCATGATAGCGACCGAGGCTTATCCGGCAGCCAAAAGGGCTGTTATTTCGACTATTAGTAGATTCAAACATGCGCAGAAAAGCAAGCCAGAAACCGCAGTTATCGTCACCGAGAACATATCCGCCCAGTCGGCAAGCAAGGCATCTATTGAGAATTTTTCCAGAGCAAGAGCATCCCGAACGATAACCCCCCGATCGCTTCCGGCGCGAAGGAAGATGATCCCTGATTTCAAAAAGCTCAGGAATATCATAGGGAAGCTCAACTATCAGCAACGGCTGTATCTCATCCTTCTCGTGATGGCTTTCTTCATCGTCCCCTATTGGATCGTGAAATTGGAAAACCGTTCCGCCGAAAAGAAACCAGCACCCGCTCCGGCAGCCATGACAGAAAGCGCATCATCCATGCTGCCGCTTCAGAATGACAAGAACGTCACCCGTATAGAAAAGATTTCCAAAACGTATTCCGGAGAAGACATTACCAACGTGATAAACCTGAACGGCAAATTCTTCTCGGTTTCCAAGACCGACATAGTAAGCCTTGAAACCGAAGCCAGATTCCCGATTCCTGACAATTTCCAAAATGCTGAATTCGCAGCTCCGATGGACGACTTGGGGATTATTTTCCTGATGAAAGGCGGGCGCGTTACGTCCTTCAGCCCTGCATCCGAGAAATTCAGCGATAACAGCCTGTCCCTTCCGGCAAGCGTCGAAGTGAGAGGGATAGGCAGCTATCTTACCTATCTTTATGTGCTTGACGCTAAGGCGGGGCAAATCTATCGCTACCCGAGGGCCGAGGGCGGCTTCGGGGACAAATCCGACTGGCTGAAAGATACTCCGAACCTCTCAGGAGCCCAGGATATGGCCATCAATGATAACGTCTTCATTATTTCCAATGGCAGGATTATCAAGTTCTTCCGCGGAAAATCTCAGGACTTCTCACCCGAAAAAACCGCTACCGAGGTCATTCCGGAAAAACTGTATACCAATCCTGATTCCGAGAACATCTATGCTCTCGACACCAAGAACGCCAGAATCGTGAAATATGACAAGGACGGCAATCTGGTTTCTGAGTTCTATAACGCTGCAATCGAAAACGCTGACAACTTCAGCGTCGACGAGAAGAACAGCGTCGTCTATTTCTCAACCGAAAACGCGGTGAATTCGTTCGGGATGGAGGGATAGAAAAAGCGGTTCAGACGCAAGCCGCAATGGCTTTCCTGTCTGAACCGCTTAAAAGCGCAATCTTCTTCGCTCATATTCTCACTTCCCCCGTTTCTTTGAGCATGATCTTCTCACCCATTCGGGATTCCGAATGTTCCCAGGGATTGATTTCATAAACTTCCACCAATCCAGCCAGGATGCGCATGGCCATGCGCAAATCAAGAATGCCTTCGTCAGCTAAACCCATCATGCTTTTTGCCATTTTCTCATCTTCCGTGTTTCTCCTTGAAAGATACTGTTTGACTGAAAAAACAGATCTGCCCATGCGAGGCATGGGCTTATGGAGCACAAACGCAAAGAACAGCTCCAAGTCACAACGCCTAATGGAAAAAATCCCAATGAGGCGTAGAGCAAAAGACCATACTACGATGACAGGGCAGGCTTTGTGTTCCAGCCAGGTTATTGTCCCGGCACACACAGCATGTCCATCCGGCATTGCGGTTCCTCTCATGAATCTCATGACAATACTCCGTTGTTTGGGGTGAAAACATATATACACCAAAGAACCTAGCCACAATATACAAGGATGCTTTCAATAAGTCAAGAATTGTTTTGAACAACTTCAGTGCTTCTGCGTATGTTATATGACGCTCCGCATTCCGGCTCTGGTCATGATTTCGCGCTCAACGAGATCGCGGTCGCGGCCGTATTTGAAACGGGAAAGCTCCTTGAGCGCATTGGCGATTTCCTGATTGCCCTTGATCGGAGGGAAAGTCGCCATGTTGAAAGGCTTGGTGAGCGCGTTATCGATGAGGATTCTGGCAAAGCCGTTATAGTTGTCCACATTCACCAGGTCTTTGGCACTGAAGGTCGGAGCGAACTGCTTTTCCAGGAACTCAGCGTCCTCAGGGCCGACCCTGAAAGCCACCATCGATCCCACATTCCCGAACACCGCCTTGGAAATCTCCTCCTTGAGCTGAGCGATGAACTGATGCGCCAGCACCAGGCAGAGCCGGTATTTCCTGGCTTCGGAAAGAATCTGCGAGATGGAATTGGTCGTGACATTCTGGAATTCATCGAGATAGAGATAGAAATCCTTCCTCTCATCCTCCAGGATATCGGCGCGCGAAAGCGCTGCCATAAGGATCTTCCCGACAATCACCATCCCCAAGAGGCGCGCATTGATCTCGCCTATCTTCCCTTTGGAAAGAGCAACCAGAAGGATCTTCTTGCTGTCCATGATATCTCGGAAATCAAGCGTGCTCTTCTGCTGGGCGATGATCGGGCGCATCATATCGTTTGATATGAAAGGCGTGAGTTTCGAGGTGATATAAGGAACCATGTTGGCAAGCGAGGCTTCGCCGCCGGCCTTTTCCGCTTCCTTGGTCCAGAAATCGACTACGATCGGATTCTTGCATTTCTTGAGTTTCATGGCGCGGAAAGATTCATCGGAAAGCACTTTTGGGATTTCCATAAGCGTCGATCCGGATTCGGGATCATCCATGACAAGGAGCATGGCGTTCCGCATATACTGCTCGAACATCGGTCCTCCGGTCGCTTTCAAGTCATAGAGCTGGTCGAATATCCCGATCATCTCATTGATAACGAAGGTCTTGAGTTCCGGCCTAGTTGTGTCATATTCAAGCATATTCAGCCCGAAGGGACGCTCCGTATCGGCCGGATTGAAAACAATTACATCTTCGGCTCGCTCTTTCGGAATAGCAGTCAGGATATCTTCGATAGCATCCCCGTGCGGGTCAATGAAGCAGAAACCGCGACCGTCCCTGGCATCCTGCTTCGCCATTTCCTGCAGGAAATTGGATTTTCCGACTCCGGTCTGTCCGATTGCATACAGATGGCGCCTGCGGTCTTTCTCTGAAATCCTGATAGTAGTCTTCGTTCCGCGATAGTCGTTGTATCCAAGGGTTATTCCCTCAGTTGGAATATTTATCGGCGGAGGGGAAGCGTTGGATTTCAGCCATTTGATTTTCGGCGTTTCCGTGGTCGAAATGGGAATATGGTATATGCTGGCAATTTCCTCATTGCTGAGCGTTATGGATTCATCCGATTTGAAATTGCGGAAAATGAAATCATAAGCGATTTCCTTCTTATCCATCCTTTTGACTTGGAAGTAGTTTATGTCGGAATTCTGGTATTGCGAAAAAGCGTTTTCGAGATGGCCTAGGATTTCCTGGGCACGTTCCTGGGTCTTGGCCGAAGCGACCAGGCGGATATTGACACGGAATCCGCTTTTGACGCTCTTCCTCTCGATGCTCTTCACCAGTTCCTGTTCTTCCGGCGTAAGCTGGACGACCGTCTTCTCAAAAGATTGCTGATCTTTACCTTCGTGCGCGATAACCCCGGAGATGGCGCTGCCCACTTCGCGACCGACTTTCAGCATGAAGTGTCCCGTGACATCCTTGAGCCGTTTGCCTTGCTGCATTTCGTGCGCGATGCGCTTCCCTTCGCTTCTCCAGCCTGTTCCGGCGGGAGCAAGAACCAGCTGGATAGCTGCCCCTTCTTCGACAGTGTCCAGCTTGCTTATGGCGTTAGTAATAGCGTTCAATGGGTCTATTTCCAGATCCTCATAGGTTTTTATCGGCAAGGCATGGCTTTCCTTGAGGATTATGATCGACGCCTCAGTGAAGCTTCCAGGAGAAAAAACGCTATAGTCGCCGCATTTCTCCAAGACTGCGTTCGGGAAATAGCTGTGGATCTGCTTTTCAACGCTCTCGCGGAATTTCTTGGGAATGGAAATAAAGAATATTATCTCTTCGGAATCGGACGAATTGGCTATTTCGAAAGAAATGCTCGGAGAACCATATATCAGCTTCTTAAAGAATCCCTTCTTGTCCTTCATCGAAGAAAGCGCCGTAAGAAGCTGTTCCATGGCGCCTATTTCGTCTTTCCAAGTCTGCTTCTCCCTACTGCTGTCTTCGGGCCTTATTTCCATCTTGGAGACACGGATAATATCCAGATCGAGATTCATCGACTGGTTTATTTGAGAGCGGAAAGAAACGAATCCATTGATGATAGTCAGGGCGCCCAGAATAAGCGTTGCCAGTCCGGAAACGACAAGAATCGGAATCAGGATAATATTGATGTCCATTTATGTTATTGTTTTTCTTTTTTATTTTTCTCCTATATCTCGGTTATGAGCCCTTTCCTGACTAGCGCGTCATGCAGATCCGCAGAAAGAAGCCTGTCATGAAGCTCGTCGAGAAGATAGTTGTCTTCCATATGGCGCGCCACCTTCACGGCATGGACGACGCCTTTCGATTCGGCGATGCTAACCAGCTTTTCCAGCCTGCTCTCGTAGTCTTTCATTTCACTCATCTCTTTAGCATCAGAAGACACATTGCTGGTAGATGAGGCTTGCGGAGCGTCGGAAGGAACCTTGGAAAGGATCTTGGAATATGCCGCTTCCTTTTCCGCAGCGCCTTCCTTTCTTTCCGCGTTCGTTTCGGGAAGAGACGGCGTTTCAGCATCCAAAACAGCCTCGCTGGGAAAATCGATATTTTCTTTCTTGGCGGCTGCTCCTGGCAGGAATTTGTCTTTCAAATCCAAATCGCTTTCATCGATCGGTTCCAGATTAGATTTTATCGGTTCCATATTTTTCAGTTAATTATTGAGTTTATGCTTTTTTCATTTCCGTCTTGAATTCGTCGATGATGCTTCTCACCATTCCGTCATAATCGGCGATCTTTTCCCTGAGAAATATCTCTATTTTATCGGGACCCTCTTCGGCATCGATCATTTTCATGTATTCCTCTTTGTCCCCCTCCGAAAGTTTCGCAAGAGACTCCGAGAATATCCTGCGAAGGACGACTTCGGTCATCTTTATGAGAAGCTCGTCCTGCTTGTCCTTGGAAAGCTCGGAAAGACCGAGCTCTTCTATGAGAGCGTTGCGCGCTTCGTCCTGATTAGGTTGTCCATTATTTCCCATGTCGTTTTAAGATTAGTATATTTATTGTAATTGTATTCCTTTGCTTTTCATTATCATGCCTATCACTCTGGTTGTCCAACTACTCAGCCTCTCCCCGTCCTTAGGTTCGAATACTTTCCCTCCTGGAGCCGCTAACAATGACCTGTATACCCCGATAACCTTCTCCCCACTGCCGTTCGACACTGGGTCATCGAAAAGCTCCTTGGCTGTTATGTTCTGCATCTGCTGGAACGAACCTATGCGGGTATTGTCTCCCAACATGCTGATACGGTATCTGGAGAACATCTTCTTGATAAGCTGGTTGTGATACTCTTTAAGCCTCAGCATTACCGCTTTGGCTCTTATGTTTTCTTCCATGCTCATTTTGGCATCTGTCAGCCTATCAAGCTCGGCAGAATCTCCATGCAAAGCATGCTCTGAAACGATTTTCTGATCTATTTCGCCTAATTGGATTCTCATCGCATTGATATCGGTTTTTTCTATGCCAGGATTATGAGATAATATATTGTTTATTTTCCCTGATACTTCATGGTATCTATAAATGTCACGACCGACAGATCCGGATAACCCGAACTGACCGTCAATACGGTTCACGTCTTCCACATCCATTCCCATGATTTTTCCATGAACTTCGCCTGTTTCAATATAATGGTTTCCAACCCCGGCATTATTAGGAGCACCGTCATGAATGCCAGCTGCAGCCTTTTCATCAGGAGTGGCAAAAGAAAAATAAGGCTTTCCATCCGCTCCCTTTTCGATCCAGCCCAAATGCTTGTCACCGGTTATTCCCATTATCCCTTTGCCATCCGGAGTAAGATGTATTTTTGTTCCTTCATGCACTAGACTGAAAGCTCCTTTCGGTAAATCATGCTTTTGGGCAAATTCGACAGCCATTCTGTGCGCCCTTCTTCCAGCTTCTTCTTTGCTAACACCTTGGGATGTAAGATGCTTAATCAGGTTTCTTTCAATGCTTCCTCCTTTCCCGATCGTTATTTCAGCCCCTTTTGGAATTTCAGCAGTCGAAGCAATCCCGGGACCGGATTCCGGAACTTTCGGTATGCCGGAATGAATCGGCGAATCGCTCTGCAAATCCGGCGCCTGATACGAACCGTCCGGAAGACGCGCTCCGTGTCCATGATTCCGTATATCGTATTCTTTCAGCTTGCTATATATTTCCTTAGCTCCTGGTCCTGGTTTCACTCCTGGCGTTTCGGTGCCATGAACGCCTCCCTGGATTTCAGGCTTCATAGCACCATCATGCGAAGGATGCAACTTCGGCATTCCGGCCTTGACTGCATGATCCGCATTCAATCCTAAACCGTTCACGACTTGAAATATTGCTGAGGCTCCGATAGCTCCGCCAACAATCCACCCGATCGCCTTCCTGCTTCCTGATTTCCGCACTTCGCGCTTGAGGCTTTCGTCATATGTCTTGATTTCATTCCTCAATGATCCAGCAAGGACATTGAATTTTCCTTCCAGATCATTGACATCCATTTTAGCCAGCTCTTCAAGCATTTTATTCTTCTCTTTCTCGGCTTTTTTCGCGTCTGACAAGCGCCTCATATTCTTCTGGGTCTCCGCTATTCCGACTCCAGCCGCCGCGCCGCCGATTATTTTCTGACCGAATCTGGCCACTCCCGCAACAGTAGCGACTGAAGCAACCCCGGCAAATCCTGCGCCCAATCCGATTGCGAAAATACCAGCAGAAGCAGCGACCTTCTGTTCCCGAGGGAGCTTCTTGTACCACTCCACAACTTGCACTCCCCTTTCCCAAACCTTATCTTTCCAGCTCTTGTCCTTGCCGTCTTCATCGGCCTTGAGGTCGGATTTAGCCCTAGTACGGGCATCGAAGAGATTGTTATTCTCTTCCAATTTGAAATACATGATCAGCTTGCCGATTTCATCCTCCGCCTCTGTGCCCGTAGCAATCTTTCCAGCTTGGCTTTTCGATTCGATGCCGTCATACTTCGATCTTAATGATTCCACTTGGAAGCTTATAAGCGCATTAAGCGCGGCTTGATATTGGTTGTATTCATCAGTCGTGCCGGCTAAGGTTTCGGATGTGGTTTTGACATAGCGCAGCACTCTGTTCATCATCGACAGCTTTCTGCTCATTTCCAAATCTTTCGCAGCATATGCCGCTCTGGTCGATTCGACATTCTGCCTGAGCATCTCTAGTTCTTCTGCTCTTTTTTCCGCTTCGCTTTTTTCACCTACCGCTTCACTGTCAACCGGCTTATCTTTATTATTGTCCTCCATATTCTTTCCGGTGAACTCTCCATCGTCAGATATCCCTGAAAATTTCCTGAGCCATTCCTCCTTGCTCATTGATTCTCTCGGTTTTTCATCACTATTATCAGCCACCGGTCCGCGCGAAAAATCTTCCAGCCACTGCCTTTTCATTTCCTCTTGATTATCTGGATATGAATCTTCCGGTTTTTCTTCTTGAGGCTCCTGCTTATTATCCTCGGGCAATTCATTTTTTTTCAATTCCAGACTTCCCGGTTTTGCCGGTTCGCCATCGATGGCAGAGTTCTCTGTCGCATTCCTGCTCTTCATCTCATTCAATCTGAGATTCCTTTTTCGAGCCATTTCATTCTCTTTTGCGAGTATTGATTTTGTTGCTGCCTCTGGATCAAACATTATTTTTATTTTCAACTATTTGGATATTCAAATTGGCATTTTCAAAAAAACAAGAAATCGAGGTCATTAGACTTGATTAGCCTTTTAATTGCCAACTCGACTCTTTCCTCGCTATTGAAATGCCCTTCTTTGACCATCTCTGCTTTTAATCTTCGAAAATATGCCCTGATGTTGATATCCGCCAAATCACCAGCATCGTCAGGATCATAGCCGAACCCGGACCAGTCCATACCTCTTATATGTCCGATCATCTCTTTCACGCCTTCTTCATATATATCGCATATTTCGATTTCTTTTTGCGTCAGCATTTCCTTGAACAAATCAGCATTCCACTCTTGCAATTGCTTGAATGAAATTATCTTCGGAATTGATTTTATTTCGTCTCCGGATCGATTCTCCACTACAACCATTCCTGATTCTGTATTCACTGCAGCAATCCGCCATCCTTCTTCTCCAGCGACCTTCACATCGATTGTTCCTCCGTTCTCAATATACGTCCTGATTTCTTTCAAATATTCCTCTTCGCTTGATCCTTCAAATGAACCATTTTTAAACACGCTATCAATCAATGCAGAGGCATCGCTTTCTATGGTTTCCTTTCCGCGTGTTCCGTCATTGCCCAGGTTTTTTTGATCTGGTTCGGCGGCAGCGACTTCATCTTCATGGGTTCTTTCATTTTTAACTGATGGTTGATTTTTTTCTGGAATCGCGACAGGTTCAGGCATGGATTTCTCAGCTCGTTCTTTTGCTTCTTTTTCCAGGGCCGCCTTGAGTTCAGGATTGATTTCTCCTCCCGACAAAGTCTTCATGAATTCTTCCATTGTCACGTCAAGCGGCTCGCTGTCATTCGTGTCTCTTAGCAGATAGTTACCGCGAACATTGATCATTCCGCGAGGAACGATCCCGTCGTCTATTTTTCTTTTATGATATGAGTAGAATTTGAATTGATCTTCCCCCGGGCTCCAAATCAGATATCCGTCATAGCCTCTGTATCTAGCCGCTAATTGTCCGACATTTTCCGCGCGATTAACCTTAGGATACCCATTCTCCTTTTTTGTATCGATAAGCACTTTATGATCGCCGCCTACATCCAGAACAAATCCTTTTTTCTCTAATTCTTCAATTTCTGCCTTGGCTTCTTTCTTAGCCTTCTCCAGCTCTTCGCTGCATTCTGAAAGGGTTTTTCTTCTAGCCTTCCCATTACCGATTGAACAATTGTTATTGTTCAAATAGTACTCATCAAGAGGATCGGCCGGATTTCGGCGAGGCCGTCTCCGGAACAGCGCCAAAATTTCGCTGGTATCTATTTTATTGCGCAATCCGTACAGATTCTTGTGATAGTTATCAAAAACTTTTTTCAGCTCCCTATCAGAATAATTTTCATTATCACACTTGGTCACAAATTCCACAAACCGATCCAAGTATTCCTCTTTTTTCAAAATGCCTTCCCTGACTAACTCTTCGTAGAAATACTTTGCGGCTGAGGTGTCCTTGTCTGAATCCTTCCCGTGATGGTCATCTATGTATATTTTCCCAGCTTCTCTGGTAGCCGTTCCATCTACACCGCCGGAATCAAAGATGGCTCCGCTTTTGACTGTATCCCCCGGGAAAACATAACCCAGTTTTATTTCCTGGTCTTTCAAATCTATTCCGGCTATTCTGAGTATTTCCAGACAGCTTCTACCATCAAGATCCGTAAATTTTAGCAATGACTTTTCACCTGTTTCAGGATCAATTCTTACGATTCCATGAACGGATATTTCTTTCCATAAATGCGTGAATAATTCCTTGAGTCTTTCTTGCTTTTCCTCTTCCGTGCCACCAAGCTCTTCCTCGGAATCTAGTTCCACTCCGAAATCGTTCGCTAATTTATTAAGCAAATAAAAAGTATGTTGGACCAAGGGACGATTAGCAGCCTCTTCTTTTGCAAACTCATATCCTTTCAATCCAACTTCTTGCTTCGGCTCTTTTTTTTGCGCTTCGCCTGCGCTTACGCTGCCAGAGCTACTTACTGTCTCTTTCATGTCTTATTAAAAAATAAAGCAATGAGATTAGTACTCACTTTTCTTTATCTGAATTATACAACAAAACAACAAAACCTCCCACCTGTAAATGCGAGCGTCGGCTGTGGATAAGTGAAAATGTGATATAATCGAATCAGCAACCGAGTTGCTGGCTAATTTTTTCTCAAAACAAAAAAATGGAAGAGGCACAGGAAGAAAAAAGAATGGGCTACAAGGTTTGGATTATTTTGATAGCCATACTGGCAATCGGTTTCTTCTTGAGGATATACAACATCGATCATGCGCCTCCGGGAGTATATCCCGATGAAGCGGTCAACGGCATGGATGCCGTTCAGGCCGAAGAATCCGGAAATTATCAGTGGTTCTATACCGCCAATAACGGACGCGAGGGGCTTTTCATGAATATGATCGCAATGAGCTTCAAATTCTTCGGCATAAGCCCGCTGTCGCTCAGGATCCCATCCATAGTCTTCGGAACCCTCACCATACTCGGGACCTATCTTGTCGCCAAAGAACTTTTCCAGAAGGAACGGGTCGGCCTTCTGGCCGGATACCTGGTCGCCGTGTCATACTGGTCGATCAATTTCTCACGCATATCCTTCCGGGCTATCCTGGTTCCTTTCATCCTGTCTTTTTCTTTCTATTTCCTGTTCAGAGCAGTCCGTACGAAGAAATGGTATGACTTCGCGGCAGGCGGCTTGATTTTCGGCATCGGGTTGCATACGTATATCGCCTTCCGCATCGCGCCGCTCATCCTGGTCGTCGCGCTCATGAGCTTCATGCTTTCCAGAAAGGATTTCCTGAAAGAATATTGGAAAGGGATATTGATATTCATAACCGGAACGATCATAACGGTCGCTCCGATACTATATACCTTCTATATCCACCCTGAATATCTCAGTTCTAGAACCGCTTCGGTTTCCATCCTTTCACCGGATGTCAACCAAGGGCATCTCTTTGCGACGTTCTTCCGGAGTTTCGGGTTGAGCCTTGCCAAATACAACTTCTGGGGCGACCAGAACTGGAGGCATAACTATCCTCCCTATCCCGTTTTGGATATCGCTTCAGGAATCGCGTTCCTTTTCGGAATCGCCTATTCTTTCATCAGGCTTTTCCATCTGCTTTGGAATAGGATAGTCGATGGATACAGGAATTCCAGGCTGGACAAGCATGTGTTTCTCATTTCCTGGTTCTTCATCATGCTGGTTCCGGAGTTCATGACAGCCGAGGGGCTTCCGCACGCCTTGCGTTCGATCGGAACGCTGCCGGCAGTCTTCATCCTCGCCGCCATGACCTTCGACTATTTCTTCAGATATGCCGAACGGCACACTCCCTTTTTCAGGAAGCTCAATGCCGCAATGGTCATCATCGTTCTCCTTAGCATCGGGATATTCAACAGCATAAAATATCACCTCTTTTGGGCGCACAAGACCGAGGCTGCTAGCTCCTTCGAGCGTCCATTGATGGATATCTCGGAATATCTCCATACCCTTCCCCTGCAGCAAGAGAAGATCGTTTTCGCCGAGTCCATGCAAAGGATTCCTATCCAGGTTTTCGATTGGAAAATGCCTAACACCGAATATCTCTATTCCGGGCAGATCAATGAATTTTCGCCGACGTCCGATAATTTCATAGTCATCCTTACCGACAAGAATGATGCGATCATCAGCCATATCCAAGACAAATTCCCGGAACTCGCGCTCAAGGAAAGAAAGGACGCCTACGGCCTTAGCTTCTATACCCTAAGCAAATAAAAAAGTAACATAAAAAAAATATGCGTCGCTTTTTGGAAAACAATCACAGAGCAATCATCACGCTGGTGATGCTGTTCATGTTCGCCGTTTCTACGCTCAATGCCTGGAGGGACAGCGCCATCTTCGACGAAACCGCTCACATTCCAGCCGGGTATTCATATCTCACCATGCATGACATCCGCCTCAACCCGGAGCATCCGCCGCTTCTCAAAGACCTGGCAGCCCTTCCCCTTCTTTTCCTCCATCTCAAATTCGACACGACCCAGAAGTTCTGGACGACTGATGTCAACGGGCAGTGGGAAGCCGGGAAAAGCCTTTTCTGGCAATCAGGCAACAACCCTGATCTTCTCATTTTCCTGGCACGCATGCCCATTGTCATCCTGTCCCTCGTTTTCGGATTATTCCTGTTCAAATGGGTCAAGGAACTAGCTGGAACACTCGCCGGACTTTTCGCATTGATTCTCTATGCCTTCGATCCCAATATCCTAGGGCATAATCATTTCGTGACGACAGATCTCGGAATCGCCGGATTCATGATGATCTCTTTCTATTATTTCCTGCGTTTCATCAAAAAACCGACTTGGAAAAACGTCGCCATCGGCGGGCTGTTCCTGGGAATAGTCCAGCTCACCAAATTCTCTTCCATAATGCTTTTCCCGATCTATGGGCTGATCCTCATCATCTATCCCATGTTCAGGATCGCAAGGCAAGACAATGAGAACACGTTCGGGTTCAGGATGAAAACCATCGGGGAATATCTCATAAAAGGAATCGCCGCCTTCGCCATATCCCTGGTAGTCGTTTGGGGATTGTATGTCTTCAATACCTATGACATGCCGAAAGAAAAACTTGCCGAAACCATCAACTATTATTTCAGCCCGACCGATACCAACCCGACCAACCTATATACCAACCGGGCACTTATCGGACTCAACCAATCATCGATCACCCGTCCGCTCTCCGGATATGTTTTGGGCATCGCCATGGTCTTCAAGCGCGTCGAGGGAGGAAACGGGGCATATTTCATGGGCCAGGTTTCGAATAGCGCTTTTAGAAACTATTTCCCGACCGTTTTTGCCATAAAGGAACCGATTCAGAACCTGTTCCTGTTCGCATCCGCCATAGCGATCGCTCTCATAGGCATCTTCGCGGCTATCGTCCGCCATCTCAAGAAACCTTTCGGAAGCATGTTCCCTGCCGGAGAATTCGGCGCTTTTGTCAGGCACAACATCACATCCATTTCGCTTTTGGGATTTGTCGCCCTTTATGCCTATATAAGCATCACGGGAAATCTCAATATCGGATTCCGCCATCTCTTCCCGATCCTGCCTTTCGCCTATATCCTCACTGCCAAAACTATTTTCGATTTCATTAAGAAACGGGAAACCCACAATGAGAAAGTCATTTTCCGCTCGATCGTCCTTCTGCTTTCTTTGACTCTCGTAGTCCAGACCGCCCTGGCCTATCCCTACTACATGTCATATTTCAACCAGATAGCTGGCGGGCCGAAGAACGGCTATCACTATGTCACCGATTCCAATGCCGACTGGGGACAGGACCTGAAGCGCCTCAGATCCTTCCTGGCGGTTCATCCTGAGATAATGAAGATCCGCGTCGACTATTTCGGCGGGGCGGATATCAAATACTATATCGGGGACAGATATGCGATGTGGTGGGATTCCAAGCGTCCCATCGAATCAGGCTGGTATGCCGTTTCCACCAATTTCCTGCAGGGCAGCCTCTACGACAAAACCAAACCGGACAATCAATCATATCGCTGGATCCAGAAGTTCACCCCGAAATACCAAGTAGGCACTTCGATTCTGGTTTATTACATAAGCCCGGATGACTTGAAACAGTTGAAATAGCTCAACTAAAAAATCTCCGCAAGGAGATTTTTTAGTTCTATATTGCCGTTATCGAATCATTCCAGCCGTTTTCTGTTTCTGCCTGATGCCAAGAAATTATTTCCGGTCACTACGCTTTTTCCGGTTTTCTGTTCAAGCGCGGTTCTCGCGTCCTTAGCGATCCTGCCGCCTTTTTTAGCTGGAACCTTATTCTCTTCCAAACCTTTCGCCTTCATTGTTTCGGCGATCTGCCGGGTCGAAAGTTCAGCCAGGGCTGTGAAGACCAATTCGGCGTCCGACATATGATCGCGCAGATTATGAGTCTTGAGTTTTTTCAGATTCTTATGCTCTTTGATGGTCAGGTCGCTCCATTCTTGATGGATTATATTCGTCAGAATCGCGAATTCATCTTTCTCTTGAACATCGTTGTTTTTCCAATAGTCCGTCAATTTGTTCCTGACCTCCTGCCCCATCATCCTTTGCTGGATCCATTTCTCGCTCCGGCCCATCTTCAGCCAATATTCCCTCGAGCGATTCATCGCCTTTTCCGGATCTGACATTTCCTGAATTCGCTCATAGCCGACTTTCGCCAGCCACAGTTTGATCGGTTCGGCTTTTTTGGATGGAACCGATTGGATCAAGCGCAGAATCGTTTCGGTATTCGCAACATCAGTCTTATAGAATTTACCATCGGCAGATTGCAATTTCAGTTTGTCACATTTTGTGACAGACTCATTTCCTTCTTTTTTTAAGCGATTCTTAAGAGTTGTCCAATAACTTTGCGCTTTCTTGAAATCTTTCTGCTCAATCAACGCTGCCACGATATCGATCACCGAAAAATACCAAGTTTCGGTTTCTTCATCGTAGTGCCGGCGAATCTTGAAATTCTCAAAAATCGCCAATGAGTCCTTTTCCTTCGCCATGTTTTTATTTTATTTGGTTATAGTGATATCATATCACTATAACCATTTTCCGTCTACTATCTCCGTCTCAGGCATTGATTTATTTCACTTCTTTTTCTTCTTCTTGTCTTTCGAGTCGCTTTCCGAGCTCGATGATGAGCTTGAGGAAGCGGAAGGATTCTGGTCGTCCTGATTCATATCCTGCCCATCCTGACCCTTGAACTTATAGAAAACCTTGTTGTCAGCGCGAAGATCGACATATTCCAAATCCCCTCTCTTGTCCTTGCCTATCTTCTCATCGAGAACGATCCGAAGCATCTCGATCTCTTTCTCAGCATCGGCTTCCTCGTTGAAAAATATCTTCCATCCTTCCTTGGTCGTGACCCGGAGATCGGAGGAAACGCGGCTCGGGGTTTCCATTTCCCTTTCCAGATCGATATCAAGCCGGTCTTTCAAGCCGTCTTTTATCGCAAAAATGAAATCCATATAGTCCGTTCCGAGAATGTCGTTCTTCTGATCGATGCCGACCCCGCTCGTATCATTGAGAACAGCATAATCATCCTCTTTTATTTCCTCTCGGGAAAACATCCCTTTTGGAAAAAGCGAACCGTTGTCATCGACATAATAGCAGTCTCCGGAAGCGCAAAGGATCAGTTTCATTTCATGCTCGGCGACTGATATTTCAAGCGTATTGGGAAATTTCCTGACAATCTTAATGTTCCTTATCATATTGAACCTGGCTTTGATTTCATCCGCCATGCGGGCGCTTCTGAAAATGATGATGTTGTCTTTCGGGATAAATCCCAGATATTTTCCGGATAATCCACCAGCAATCATCTCCCTCACGTCCGACTCGCTGATATTATGCGTTCCGCTTATCCTTATTTCCGTCACATTCAGGAACGGAGAAAAAAACAGGACGAATACCGCCGCTCCCATGAAGCAAAGCAGGAAGAAATAGAAGAAGATCCTTTTCCAATGGATCCTTCTGGGATTCCTGTCGGACATCCTTGACCCCGCCCTGGATTTTGATTTTCCCGGTTCAAGCATATTGATCAGATATTTATGAACATGTTTTCGAGAGCCAGGCGCGCGTTCGCGTTGGTATTGCCCATGATCGATTTCCCTCTGTCGATCAGGTCGATCATCCTGAGTGCGCGCGCGGGTGATATTCCCAAGACATCGTTGCCAAGAACGGTTTGCCTCAAGAGAGCCGCCCAGATAGCCAGTTTTCGCGAAAGCGCCGCTTGGTCCTTCGCAAGGTTTTCAGCCAGATCGAACCGGCCATTCAGGTCGGCCGATATGACATCCTTCAGCTGTTTCAGGATGTCACGATTCTCATCCAGGAGCGAACTGTCTTCGATCATTCTCTTTGCCCAGCCGGGACGCCCGAACGACCAGAAGATTATTTCTTCCCTGTCCTTCGCCGAACCGGCAAGCTCTGAGATCTCCTTGTCAGTCATGAGCGAGAACTTCTTCGTTTGGCAACGCGACACAACCGTCGGAAGGATCCTTTTCATATTGCTGACAATGAGAAACAGGACCGAATTTTCCGGCGGCTCCTCCAATATCTTAAGAAGCCCGTTCTGCGCCCCCTTGGTCAGGCGGTCGGCATCGTTTATGATGGCAATCATGTGCTTGCCATGGCCCGGAGTCGTGCCGAGCCTGCCTTGCAGTTCCCTGATTTCATCGATGCTGATATCTTTGACTTTTTCAACGCCTTTCGTTTCCTCTATCCTGGGTGAAAGGATGACCAAGTCAGGATCGATATTCGTGCCGATGCCGTTTATTTCAGATGTTAAATCAAGAGCGAAAGTGAATTTGCCCACTGATTCCGGCCCGGTGAAAATATATGCCTGGCTGAGACTCTCCTTTTCCAGCGACCGCTTGAATCCGTTCCTTATTTTTTGATGACCGATGATCATATCCCAGATTTTTGCGCCTGATTTGCCGCTTTTATCTTTTCCAAATATTCCAAGATGTTTTTCTTGAACTTCTCTTTCGAAAATTCGTTCGCCTTGTTCCTGATCGCTTCCCTGTCGTAGCCTTTCTCGTTTTCAATGAATCTCCTCACTCCGTCAGCGATCACTTCCGGAACCGATGAGGCAAAGAACTCTCCCGTCTTGCCCTCGACAATCACTTCTCTCATGCCGCCTTTCCTGATCGAAAGGACCGGAACGCCATATGACATAGCCTCGACCGGTGCGATTCCGAAATCATCCACTCCCGGAAAAACGAAGGCGCGCGCATTGCTATATATCTCTCCCAGCTTTTCATCCGGAACGAACCCGGCGAAACGTATATTCTTCCCAGCAATCGATTTCAGGTATTTTTCCTGTTCGCCTGTCCCGACCACCACCAGTGGCAGCTCCAGCTTATTGAAAGCCTCGATTGCCGCGTCGACCTTCTTGTATGCCGACAGGCGGGAAACGATGAGGAAATAATTATCCTTGATGTCTCCTGCTCCTTGCTTGCCCACCGTAGTCCCGCTTAGCGGGACGAAGGCGGGTGGATAAATGACTTCGGAATCCCTGCCATAATATTTCCTGATACGGTCCCGGGTATATATCGAATTGGAAAGCAGAAGATCCGGCCTATCGGAAGCGACGCGGTCCCAGACGCGGATATAGTTGAGGATGAAGCGGGTGATGAAGCGTATGCATCCCAAGCGGCTCCTTTGATTGAGATATTCCCCATTCATGTCCCAGATGAAGCGCATCGGGCTGTGGACATATGAGACGTGGGTCGTGTTGAGGCGCGTCACGATCCCCTTTGACCACGCTCCGGAGCTCGAAATGACCAGATCGAAATCCCTCAGATCGAAAGTCTCCGGCGCGACCGGGAGGAACGGCAGCAGCCATTTCTTCCTCTTCTTGAGAAAGGCGGGAAATTTCTGCAGGAAGGAAACACGCACGTCCTTTGATCCGAATCTCTCCCCTAAGGCATTTTTGTCATATATGAGGGTATATATCGGCGCGTCCGGAAAAATCTCAGACAGAGCCAGAAGGACCCTTTCTGCTCCTCCGAACTGAGTCAGGAAATCATGCACCAAGGCTATTTTCAATTCTTTTTTGTTCATTCCAGCGGGCTTTTTATGTTTTTTAGCATCGGATTGGTCACTTTGGTATAGATCTGCGTTGTCCTAATATTAGCATGACCCAGAAGTTCCTGCACATAACGGACGTCCACCCCGTTTTCAAGCAAATGCGTCGCGAAACTGTGACGCAAGGAATGGAAAGTGGCCGTTTTTTTGATCCCCGCTTTTTTGAGCGCGTTTTCAAAAACCTTCTGGGCTGTTCGTTCGGTCAGTTTGCCTCCCCTTTCACTGCCAAAAACATAGTCATTCAAATTTTTGCTTCCGATTATTTTTCCCAAATCCCCAGCCAGCTTTTCCGGGAAAACGGTTATGCGGTCATTATTGCCCTTGGCTCCTTTGATATGGATCGTCAACTCCTGCAAGCCGATATCTTTTACTTTCAAATTAACAACTTCGCTGACTCGCAAGCCGCCGGAATATGCCAGCGCAATCATCAGCCTATGTTTCTCATTGCTTATGGATCCCAGAAGCACCCTGATTTCATCCCTGGACAGCACGATCGGCAGCTTGCTCGGAGTTTTGGCGAATCTGATATCGATTTTCCCCTGATATTTCAAAACACTCCGACAAAAGAAATTGATCGCTTGCAGGCTCTGATTGACTGTCTGCGAAGACATCCCTTTGTCAATTTTGATCAAGAGGTGTTTCTTGATGAAATCCTCATCCACTGAATCGAATCCGCACCGCTTTTCACGCAAATAGTCCGCCACGCAAGCAACATAGCTTCTGACTGTTTTAGGGCTATACTTCCTCAATCTCAATTCATCCTCCAGTTTTTTCAAATAGACCTCCATTGGGATATTTGATATAATTAAATCACAATAAAATTATACATAATATTCTCAAATGCAACAATATTATGCATACTATGCGAAAACACTTCGCATATGGAAGAGTTATTCAAAATGTCGCGCGCTACGCTTGCTCCATTTTGAATAACGTGCAGCTATGCGAAGGGGCTATGCGCAAAGAAAAAAGATTGTCTTTATCAATCGCGCGCGCCACTTCGTATAACTACCGCTATACGGCTGACGCCCAAATCCCGACTCCGCTCCGCTCCGTCGGGACTTCGCATAGCTGCACGTTATATGAAATTTCACCCCTCCTCACTATGATAAATAAACAAACATTTGAATTAGCAAACAAGTTGTGGGATTACCACCACGTTAATCAATCTCTTGAAAAATCTGATTGCATTTTAGTTCTGGGTAGTCATGATTTGAGGGTCGCCGAAAGAGGCGCGGAATTATATCTTCGAGGATTGGCACCTATTATAATTTTTTCTGGTGGCCTTGGAAATTTTACAAAAGAAATTTGGGATGAGTCTGAAGCTGACAAGTTCACAACTATTGCTATGAATATGGGAGTTCCGCGTGATGCAATTTTGATTGAGAATAAATCAACGAACACTGGCGAAAATATTTTGTTTACGCAAAAGTTGCTAAAGGAAAATGGCCTTGATCCGCAAAGTTTTATCGTTGTGCAAAAACCGTATATGGAAAGAAGGAGCTATGCGACATTCAAAAAACATTGGCCTGACAAAAAACTTGCGGTCACATCGCCCCAAATTTCTTTTGAAAAATACTACAATGATGAAATTCCGCTTGAAAAGGTGATAAATATCATGGTCGGCGACTTACAAAGAATTAAAATATACCCAGAAAAAGGATTTCAGATTTTTCAAGAGATACCAAATGAAGTGTGGTCTGCATATGAACAACTTGTTAGTCTGGGGTACGACAAACATTTAGTGAAATAAACCGGAGGGGTGAAACATCATATAACAAAGAATATCTGGCTCCAAAATTTTTCACTTTTATATTTTCAGATGAAAGAAAAATTTTTTCGACCCAAATTCATTTCCGCTACGCTACAATGAACTTCAGATATTCTTAACGTTGTCGGAAATAAAATTCTTTTCTTTTCCCATACGATCAAAGCATTGTTCAGGGAAAATATCCGGTTGCAATTTTCTGCGAAAGACCCGCCTAATTCCGTCATTTTTGACGGTTTTTGTAAATAGTGATACACTATCACTATAATAAATATAGCTTGCACAAATGAACAACACAAACAGCCACATCGCCATCTTCGAAGGAAAATCCATCAGGAAAATCATCTATCAGAATGAGTGGTGGTTTTCGGTGGTTGATGTTTGCATGGTTCTTACTGGTAGTCCAGACCCAGGGGCCTATTGGAGGAAGTTAAAACAACGGCTAATAGCCGAAGGAGGTGAAGTCGTGACATTTTGTCACGGGTTGAAATTGCCAGCTCCGGACGGTAAAATGAGGGAGACTGATTGCGCCAACACTGAAGGAATGTTCAGAATCATCCAATCAATCCCCTCGCCCAAAGCCGAGCCATTGAAGCGTTGGCTAGCTAAAGTCGGTTATGAGCGTATTCAAGAGGTAGAAAATCCCGAATTAGCAACAAAAAGAACCAGGATGCTTTACAAACTCAAGGGATATCCTGAAGACTGGATCGAAAAACGAATGCGCGGTATCGCTATCCGGGAAGAACTGACTGAAGAATGGAATAAACGCGGAGCAGAAACCGATCGGGATTATGAGATTCTAACCGCAGAAATTTCACAGGCGACTTTTGGAATGAAGCCGAGTGAATACAAGAAACTAAAAGGATTGAAACGAGAGAATCTTCGCGATCATATGGACGACTTCGAATTGATCCTTACCATGTTGGGCGAAAGAACTACTACTGAAATACATAAAACCAGGGATTCCAAGGGATTGCCGCGACTCAAAGATGATGCTCGCAGAGGCGGATCAGTTGCCGGAACCGCCAGAAAACAAATCGAAAGACAAATAGGCAGACCGGTGGTTTCAAAAAACAATTTCTTGAAACAGAAAAACGACAAAGGATTGAAGAAATAAATTTTCCCAACCCTGATTGGATTCAATAATAAATAACAAACCGATCTTAGTCTTCGATAATCTTCTTTATCAGCCCGGCGCACTTCTCCCAGCTGAATCTTTTGATATTCTCTTTGCCCTTCTGTATCATCTCATTGGCCAGCTTTTCGTCCGTTATGAGGGAAAGAGCTGCTCCGGCTATGAACTCAGGCTCGCGAGGATCGACTAGGAGCGCGCTTCCCTCGGCAACCTCAGTAAGAGACGATACGTTCGAAGAAACGACTGGCACGCCCGCATTCTGAGCCTCGAGGATAGGAAGGCCGAAACCTTCATAGAAAGTCGGGAAAAGGAAGACTGACGCGCCTTCAAGCAGTTCCTGTTTCTTTTCGGCGTTCACGAATCCGGTCTCGACTATTTCCGCCTTAAATTCGCTTTTTTCGATCTGTTTTTTTATATCCTCATATCCGTGTCCCGGACGGCCGATGAGCACGAGGCGATGAGGAATGCCATGCTTGGATTTCAATATTTCAAACGCCCTTATCATCCCCTCGATATTCTTCCGTTTCTCTATCCTGCCGATGAACAATAAATAAGGATCATTCTTATCATCTTTTGACTTTTTTCCGCCAACTGGCGGATTAACTTCTGACTTTTCTTCATATCCTTCATATATGACGCTTATCTTCTCTTTCGGGACTTCATAGATATTGGTCAGGTCTTTTCTCGTGCTTCTGGAAACGCTTATTATCTTTTTCGCCCACTGGCATGATTTCTTGATGGACATGCGCATATAGAAGCGCTCCCAGGGAGAATAGGCTTCCGGCATCACTTCGAACTCGAGCCCATGGATCGTGACAACGGTGTTTTCAGGATGGATTATCGGAACAGTGTGAGCCGGAACGAACAAGGCGTCGACCGGATGGAGCATGAGCTCCAATGAAAGCCCGATCTGAGTCCAGAACCGGCTGAATCTTATCTTTTTCATCCTCCAATTGGATGGCAGCTCGAAATCAGGCATCTGTTTGCTTCTCAGATACAAAATGACCTGATGGTCATTCAGTTTTCCTGCAAGATGCCTTATGGTCCGATATGAATATTCCTCAATTCCCGTCCTCTGCTTCAAAAAAGCGCGCGAGCCGTCTATGCCTATTTTCATGGGTGTTTTTGTTTTATGTATTTCTCTACGAATTACGAATTTTACGAAATTACGAATTTTTTACTGAATGATAAAATAAAAATAACAAAAATAATTTTGCTAAGAAGATGTTCGTATATTCGTAATGATTCGTAGTTCGTAGAGACCGTAGGAACCATACATATACAGAAAGTATTACTTACTCAGCATTATCGTTCTCTTGTATAGCTCAAGATTCTCAAGCGCGATTCCGATTCCTTTGATGACGCAGAACAGCGCTTCGTCCGCGACATAGCACGGAACACCGATGGTTTTGGTGATCAGCTGATCAAGGTTGCGAAGCAGCGCTCCGCCGCCGGATAGCACCATCCCCTTGTCCATTATGTCGGCAGCCAACTCTGGCGGAGTTTCCTGAAGGACTTTCTTGATAGCATTGATGACTTCGCGCAGTTCGTCTTGAATAGCTTCCGTAACTTCGTTGGATGATATCTTCACCGTGCGCGGCAACCCTCCCGTGAGGTCCCGGCCCCTGACTTCCATATAGTCTTCCTTCACTTGAGGAAGCGCTGAACCGATCTTTATCTTCACATCCTCCGCGGTCCTGTCCCCGATCGCTAGGCTGTATTTTCGCTTGATATAGTCCGCGATAGCCTGATCGATCTTGTTGCCGCCGATCCTGGCGCTGGTGGCGGAGACTATTCCGCCGAGGGATATTACTGCCACTTCGCTCGTTCCTCCACCGATATCGATGATCATGTTCCCGGCCGGATTATTGATGGGAATTCCAGCTCCGATCGCTGCCAGAACAGGCTCGCGGACAACATAGGCGGATTTGGCTCCGGCACGGATCGCAGCGTCGATGACGGCGCGCCTCTCTGTCGAAGTCACTCCGACCGGAATAGATATCATGATTTCAGGCCTCACGAAACGGAACTTGCCGCTCACTTTATTGATGAAATATTTGAGCATGGCTTCGGTTATCTTGTAGTCAGCAATGACTCCGTCTCTCATCGGGCGGCTAGCCACGATGGAATCCGGCGTGCGCCCCAGCATTTCTTTGGCATCATTGCCCACTGCCAAAACCTTGTTTTCCAAAACAGAAATGGCCACCACTGACGGCTCATTCGACACTATCCCCTTCCCCGGAACATACACCAAGACATTGGCCGTCCCCAGATCGATTCCGATTTTTCTTATCAGCATAGATTTTTTCGTTATTATAATTTCCCCTGTACTTCTTTTTCCAGTCTTTTTAGAAAATCCTTATATAATTTCAGCCGTTCTTTTGCAATTTTTTTCGCCTTGGCAGTATGCATTTTATCCGCTAAGTATTTCAACTTTGTCTCAAATTCTATTTGCGGACTGTGTTTTGACTTATCCTGAATCCTACCTCCGATTTTTCCACTCAGATTTTCCTTAGCATATTTTTCCAGATTTTCTACTTTCTTGTATATATTAGCGTTGTTTTTTCCCACCCAAACAAAGGAGCGCGCTACGCCTATAGCACCTAGTGCATCCAGCTTATCGGCATCAAATAATAATTTAGCCTCCAAAGTCTTCGGCTCATGATTGTTCTTATATCGATGAGAAATAATGCAGTCCTTGATATGATCGATCTTATCTTCTGAAAATCCCAATTCTCTCAAAATAGGCTCCGCCATTTTGCTGCTTTCAACAGCATGATCAGTCTTTCCGCTTTTATCTTCTAATTCTCTAGCTCCGCCGATGTCATGCAGCAGTGTAGCCGTTTGCAGCACTTCCCTGTCTATTTTTTCGCCCTGAGCTAAATGCAGGCAGATATTATACACTCGCATCACGTGGTCAATATTATGCCCCGGACACACCATTTCCTTCGTCACATATGCTTTTATTTTCTCAACTCTTTCTTTGCTTGTCATATGATCCTGATTTATAGGAATTTGTTATTCGCATATTAGTAAAAATTCGTGTTTTGTGGGGATTACCTAAATTCACTTATTCTCACTTTCCCATTTATATTCCTCGCTTCCCTACTCATGATTTTTTCATATTTATTCTGGAACGCTTCGTCGAATTCTTCCTCGGAAACTTCCATACTTATCAGATTACCCACGATTAGATTGAACAAATCAACATTCTCCTCAATTATTTCCTCCCTTGATTTTCCCTTAGTGACAGCCTGAGCCAGTTCTCCCAATTCTTCGATCATAAGATTGAGTCGGAACTGCATATCCTCATTATTCGATTCTTTCATTCCATGCTTGTCATGGAATTTTTGGATTGCTTTAAAATATTTTTTCATTTCTATTTTATAAGACTCAAGTCTCCGTTGATAACAATAGGCCTGACTGCTTCTATCTCCGACTTGCAATATGGCATTTCAGGAATCGGATTGAGCATGAATATTTTTTGATTAAGCACATGAGCAAAGCCGATTTCCATAAGCGTATTTCCTCCAACATAGTTCTCAATCCCATTCTTATCGAAATTCAACACCAACACTGCATCTGCTCCCTGCATAGCTCGCCAAAATTCACGAATAGCATCCATGTTGTTCTTCTGATGAATTTTTATTTCCTCGATTTGTTCCGCATTCTTTCCTATCATCGATTTATGGAGGTCTGTAACAAAAGCATCATGTCCCAACTTTTTGAGCTGATCACAATATTCAACCATCTTGTCCGTAAATTGCATCGAGCCGATTATTCCTATTTGCATATTAATTCTCTTTAACCCTCTTAATATCCACCCCCAGCTTCTGCAATCTCTCTTCGATCTTCTCGTATCCCCTGTCTATCTGATATATATTGTCGATAACAGTTTTCCCTTTGGCTATCATCCCGGCCAGGATCATGGTGATGCCAGCGCGGAGATCGGGGCTGGTAAGCCTTTTTCCATAGAGCTCGGTCGGGCCGCTCACGACGACCCGGTGAGGATCGCACATGATGATGTTGGCTCCCATGGTGTTCAACTGATCAGTGAAAAACAGCCTGCCTTCGAAAATCGCTTCATGGATTATGCTTATGCCTTTTGCTTGAGTCATGAGGAGCGTATACGGCGGCTGGATGTCAGTCGCGAATCCAGGATATTCATGAGTGGCTATCGAAGTCGCGATCAGGTCGCTTTTTTTCGTTGTGATATAGTCCTCGCCTATTTCAAGATTGGCACCGGCTTTTTTGAGAATCGGAATGACAGCGCCGAGGTGCTCAGGAATGCAGTTCTTGACGGTTATTTCACTCTTAGTGAGAAGCCCCATCATGACGAACGTTCCGGCTTCGATCCTGTCGGGAATCACTCGGAACTCTCCGCCTGAGATTTCCTTCACTCCTTCGATTTCGATCGTCGGGCTTCCGGCTCCTTTTATTTTCGCTCCGCATGAATTGAGATATTCGGCCAGGACCGATATTTCCGGTTCCATGGCAGCATTCCTGAGAATGGTTTTCCCTTCAGCCAGAACCGCTGCCATCACCATCGTTTCCGTTCCGGTGACCGTAACTTTCGGAAAGAATATATCAGCGCCTTTCAGTTTTCCGTCTTTTGCTTTGAGAATGAAAGCCTCTTCTTCCCACTGCACTTCAGCTCCGAATGCGCCAAAGCCATCGAGGAACATATCAATGGGACGTTTCCCGATAACGCACCCGCCAGGATGAGACATCTTGACTTCTCCGAATCTCGAAAGCATCGGACCTGCCAATATGATCGAAGAACGGAGTTTCCTGACCAGTGTTTCGCTAAGAGCGGTCTTGCTGATTCCGGTCGGATCTATTTCAACGGTTTTCTGAGACTCGTCCGATTCGATCTTGGCACCCAGGTCTTCCAGGAGTTCCAGCATCCGGCGGATGTCTTCTATGAATGGCAGGTTGGTTATCTTGCATTTTCCGGACATAAGGACTATTGCCGGAAGGATCTTCAGAGCGAAGTTCTTCGCACCATTGACTTCGATTTCCCCATGGAGCTCATTGCCTCCGATTACCTCGAAATTTTCCATATAAATGGCTTAGATTTGTTATTTATGGGTTCTTGCGGATATATCTAACTATATATCAAAACCAGGTTGAAATCAAATCAAAAAAGAGCTGTTCAAGGCTCTTTTTCACAAAAACTAAAGGCTTAGATAAGGTCTTTGTAGTGCTTCGACCAATATATGATTCCGTCTATATACGGCTTATAGCTCGTACCGAGATAATATTTAGCGGCTAAGCGGAAGGCTGATTCCTTGCCGGATGTCACGCCGGGCGTCCTGCTGAGCTTCAATGCCATAGCCACCACGCCATCCGTCAGGTTCCATGGGCTCGGATTATCATGACCCGTGACAGATGATACTTGGCTCTTGTATGCATTCCAAGTATCCGGCATGAACTGCGCCACTCCCATCGCCCCTCCGGTTCCTGCATAGCCGCTTGGGTTGCAGGAAACTTTCTGTTTTTGATAATTAAGATCCAATTCGTCACAAATAGCTTTGAAAGTTTTGCGCCTTGCCTGAAATGTATTCCATGCAGTCTTGCCTAATTTTCCTTTTTTATAATTCGCCTCAGCGCCATCCTCTACCTGGGCATATGTGCAACCGCCGACGTTCGCCCCGAGATTGGTTTCCATCTTAAGGACTCCGACAAGAAATCCCACCGGAACATCCGTCTTGTCGCTGGCATATTTCACGGCGTCCTTGATGTCTTTGGCATCGTAGTTCGATCCCAACAACTTATTCAAGTCGCTTTGCAATTCCGCGAATTTCTTCTGAAGATCGGCGATGTCGCTCTGAGTGTCCTGAATATTGTCGACTATCTGAGACTGCTGGACCTGCTGGGTAGCAAGCTGCTGTTTGGTGTCCTGGTTTTGGTCGGCTAGTTTTTCCTTCGCCAACTGAGCTTCAGTCTTGGCATCATTGATGACCTCTATCGCATCGGATATCTTGTTCTTGATATCAACCATCCTATCATATCCGGAAGACAGCTCATCCAGATTCGCATCGGACATGGCAAGCTCCGTCACCGCATCAGCCGAGTCGGTATAGTATATCTGGCGCAGGTATTCCGCCAACATAGTCTTGTTCGATTCAGCCCGGTCATTAAGATTGCCGAGTTCCTCTTCCTGTCTCTTGATGTCAGCCTCAAGACTTTTCATAAGCGCCTGGGTCGCCGCTATCTGGGATTTGTTCTTATATAGTTTCGACTGCTCCGCTGCCAATTCCGCTTGGGCTTCTTTCTGTTTCTTAAGAAGATCGTCGAGTTTGTCTTGGATTTTTTCAGCCGAAGTGTCCGCTTGCGCCACATTTTTGGAAAACGGAAAAACGCCAGTCAAAACAAGCGTCATGACAAGCACTGAGAGGAATATCTTTTTCATATTCTTAATCATCCACATGATTATACCACAAAATGAAAATATCCTCCAGCTGGTGGAGGATATCTTCTCATATTCCGAATATTGCCTTATTTCCCTTTCTTTTCTTCTACTGCAGGAGCCTGCTCTTTCACCACTCCTTCGACTTTGGTGACATCAGCCTCGACTTTCTCCTCAAGTCCGGACAGCTCTTCCTCGCTTCGCGGAGGAGAAACCAATGCTACGACAGTTTCCGGTTCGAGTTCAATCTTCACTTTTGAGGAAATCTTCAGATCCTTGATACAGATATGATCATCGAATGTCTTGAGAGATGCGATATCGACTTCGATTTCAGATGGAAGATCGGCAGGAAGGCATTTCACTGTGACAGCATCGATGCTTTTCACGAATATTCCGCCCAATTCCCTGACAGCCGGAGCCTCGCCAACAAATGACAGTTCGACTTCGGTTTCGATCTCTTCATCCATCCTGACCTGGAAGAAATCTATGTGAGAATAGGCGCCTGAAAGCGGGTTTTTCTGCATGCCGTATATGAGGACATTCCTGTGATCCTTTCCGTCGATAGCAAGGTCGATGACCGTGCTTTCTCCAGCGCTCTTCAAAAGCCTTTTGAGATCAAGAGCATTCACCCAGAGGCTGCTGCTTTCGACTCCCCTTCCATAAACGACCGCTGGGACAAGGCCTTCTTTTCTTCCTTTATTGACTTTCCTTCCGAAAACATCGCGTGTTTTCGCTTCCAATTTCACTTTATCCATGATTTTCCGCTCTACCTATCCCGCCTTGGCGGGACCTCTCAAGCGCATGATTTGATTAATAAACACTCATCACAGTCTACCACACGGACGGCTTTAGTCAAGGGTTTTCACCCTGTGGGAATATATGCTCTGGATGATCCCTATGGACACGAACATCATGACCAGTGAGCTTCCGCCATAACTGAGAAATGGCAAAGGGACCCCGGCGACTGGCGCGATGCCGGCATTCATCCCGATATTGACCAGCATCTGGAAGAATATCATCGAAATGATGCCGATTGCCAGGAGATAGCCGAAATTGTCATTGGAAAGCCGGGCTATTTCCTTCATCCGATAGAAAAGCGTCCCGAAAAGCAAGAACACGACCGAGGCGCCGAAAAGGCCGAGTTCTTCCGCAATCACCGCAAAAATGAAGTCAGTATGCTTTTCCGGAAGGAAATTGAGCTGGGATTGCGATCCATGTCCCAGCCCTTTGCCGAACATGCCACCTGAACCGACAGCCACCATCGATTGGATTACGTTGTATCCGCTTCCTTTCGGGTCATTATATGGATTGACGAAATTCATTATGCGCTCCTTCTGATAGGGCTTAAGGAAGAACCAGCTCGATCCGGCTGCCATAATCCCGATCATTGCCAATACGAAAAGATTCTTGCCGCTTATGCCAGAGACCGACAGCATGACCGCCCAAGTACCGATTATTATCATCGCCGAACCGAAATCGGGCTGCTTAAGAATCAGGAACACAGGAATGAAAACCAGGACCACTGAAGATATTATCCTCACCACGATGCTCAATTGGGTTTTCTTTTTGCTCAAGAAGCTCGCCAAGAAGATTATCATGATGACCTTCGCCACTTCGACGGGCTGCAAGCGGAAAGATCCGAATCCTATCCAGCCGGTAGTTCCTCTCACTGTCGTTCCGAAAACGACGACCAAAGCGAGCAGGATCAAGGAAAAAAAATACAGTTTCGTGCTATGCAGATTCAGCGCGCGATAGTCATATATGGAAAATATGACCATCAGGACGATGCCGATAAACGCGGAGATCAGCTGCTTCTTGAAGTTCCCGAAATCAGGAACAGCGCCGCCATAGGAAACGCTGTAAAGCGCGAGAAGGCTTATGGAAACCAAGAGCATGACCGCTATGCCACTCACTAAATCGAATTTTATGAATCTGTTCATCGGCAACAAAAAATTAGCTGGCCTTCACGCCGTCCGTTCCTTATCCTATTTTCTGTTTTTCTATTTATATTCCTGGAATTGCTGCGTCTTGAAATATTTCTTCGCGAAAGCGTCAGTGCTGAAAACATTGACCTCGGGCTGGGCTTCCACATCCGTGACGGTTCCCTGAAAACGGCTGGGCCATGACGCCCTGAAATCGCGCTCTTCCCCGGAATTGACCGTGCGCATCTCCGTCGAATTGAGAGCGACTATCCTGCCATTGGAATCGCGCAATATTATCTTTATTTTTATGGAAGCGAAATCGAACGGGCTGTTGTTCTTGAGCAGTCCGATCGCCTCGGCGAATCCCACGCCCGAATTGATTTCGTTATATGACTTGTTCACGATCTTGATATCCGGCTTTTCATAGTATGTGTCGAATTCTATCCAGCCGGTTTCAAGGATCGTGAACTCGACGCTAGCAGGACGCGTATTGGAAGGGATGTTGGTTTCCACTATGTATTTCTTGTCTCCGGGAAGGATGAATGAATTCCCCTTTTTCTCAGCCAGGATATTCCCGCTCTCATCCTTGAATCTTATCTGATAGGTGAAATTGTCGCTGCCGTATACATTGTTCGGATTCGCCACTAGCCCGAAAAAATCATACTGGCCCTGGATTGTGCTGTCCAGAATCCCCGCTTCTCCGATGGTCAGATATTTCGCTTCGATCTTTTTGCATGCGGCGCAAACGCCGCCGCAATCGATATCCTTCTCATTTTGATTCCTTATGCCGTCCGAGCAGGTTTCCTTGGGCTTGGTGCAGGAACGGATCCAAAGAGCCAGGAGCAAGAAAATAGCCAGATACACGGCTGATATTATGAGCCTTTTCCTTTTGGATTTTTGCATTTCAGTTGGATTTCATATTATAGATATCATTATAGCACAATGCTTTCGCCAACAAAAAAATTACGTAACTAATTACGTAATTCTTGGATATTCTTTCGTGGTTTTGAATGCATTGTTCCCAGCATTGTCCTACTCTTCCCCCGCCTGAGCGGGGATACCATCGGTGCTGATAAGCTTAACGGCCGAGTTCGGTATGGGATCGGGTGTTTCCTTATCGCTAGAAACACTGGGAACGATACATTCAAAAAGTGCTTAGAATGCCTTGATCACAGGAGAGAAAAACATGAATGATGCAATGGCAATCAGGATAACAAAAAACACGGCTGATATGAACTTCAAATTATCAGTATACCTTTTCATAAGTGACTTTTTTAGTAACTGTTAACTGCTAACCGAATCATACCATATATCATGAAACACCGCACATGAGACTTGCGCCTCATATAAAGTGCTCCACGTTATATGGAAAATAAGAGAAATAATGTTCGATTCATTAGTATCTCTCGGCTCAACCCATCACTGGGATTACACCTGAGACCTATTAACCTGGTCATCTTCCAGGAAATCGTATCAGTGCAAGCACTGATAAATGCCTAATCTTGGGCATAGCTTCCCGCTTATATGCTTTCAGCGGTTATCTAGTCCGAACCTAGCTACCGAGCAATGCCCTTGGCAGGACAGCTCGTACACCAGAGGTTCGTTCTTTCCGGTCCTCTCGTACTAGGAAAGACATCCCTCAAGCATCAACGCCCACAGCAGATAGGAGACCAACCTGTCTCACGACGGTTTGAACCCAGCTCGCGTACCGCTTTAATTGGCGAACAGCCAAACCCTTGGGACCTTCTCCAGCCCCAGGATGCGATGAGCCGACATCGAGGTGCCAAACCCCTTCGTCGATGTGGACTCTTGGAAGGGATCAGCCTGTTATCCCCGGGGTAACTTTTATCTGATGATCTTCTACGCTCCTATAAGCGATAGTCGGTTCACTAACTTCTACTTTCGTAACTGATCGACTAATGAGTCTTGCAGTAAAGCTGGCTTATGCGTTTGCACTATCAGTCCGATTTCCATCCGGACCTAGCCAACCTTTGTAAACGCCTCCGTTGCCATTTAGGAGGCGACCGCCCCAGTCAAACTACCCACCAGGCACTGTTCCCGGACCGGTAGAAATCCCAAGGTTAAAGAAAACCAATATCAGAAGCAAATAATATCAAACAACCGACCTCGAAAAATTCGAGATGCGGCCGTGACTACTATATGCCTGATATCGTTTCCTGTCCTTGATGCTTCTAACGGTCCAGGGTTAGATTTAAAACTTCAACAGAGTGGTATTACACATTGCGACTCCACCTCGACCGGAATCGAGGTTTCGAAGTCTCCCACCTATTCTAGGCAGCTGAAATCCTAAATCAATGCCAAGCTATAGTAAAGCTCCACGGGGTCTTTTCGTCTTGCTGCAGGTCGACGGCATCTTTACCGTCATTGCAATTTCACCGAGCTCTTCGTTAAGACAGTTTTCAAGTCGTTACGCCTTTGATGCGGGTCAGAACTTACCTGACAAGGAATTTCGCTACCTTAGAACGATTATAGTTATCGCTGACGTTCACTGGCGCTTCGGGGATTGGCTTGCACCGCTCCCGTTAACGTTCCAGCACTGGTCAGGCGTCACCCCCTATACGTCCCCTTGCGGGTTTGCAGAGAGCTGTGTTTTTGGTAAACAGTCGCTTGAAGTCTTTCGCTGCGGCCCCGACTTGCGCCGGGGCGAGGTATATCCCTAAGTTACACCTGCTTTTTTGCCGAGTTCCTTAACGAAGGTTAACTCGTTCACCTTAGGCTACTCGCCCAGTCTACCTGTGTCGGTTTTAGTACGGTTTTCACACTACTAGCCTTAGAAGCTTTTCCTGGCACCTTGCTCATTTTCCTTCTCTCCCGCGAACGGGAAATTCGAGAAATACCTTGGTGTATTGCCAGACGGATTTGCCTGTCTGACCACCTCAGTATCCCTACCGAAATCCAATAATCGGCAAAAACTACTAAAATGCGTCACTCCATCGAATAGTGCAAAAGCTATGGAATATTAACCATATGTCCATCGACTACGCCTTTCGGCCTCGCCTTAGGCCCGGCTAACCCTGGGATGATCGCCATTGCCCAGGAAACCTTAGACTTTCGGTGTTAGAGGATCTCACTCTAATTGCGGTTACTCGTTCCAGCATTCTCACTTCCATACACTCCACCATGGCTCGCGCCTTTGGCTTCAGTGCGTATGGAACGCTTCCCTACCACTTGCAGCTTCCTCAAAGCCTTCTAACTATCTTGTAGCCTTGCGTGAAATTTGAAAAATTCAATATCACGTAAGAACAATTAGATTACTTTGAGGAAGCTGCAAATCCGCATCTTCGGTACTATGTTTAGCCCCGTTGAATTTTCGGCGCAAAGTCTCTAGACTAGTGAGCTGTTACGCACTCTTTAAAGGATGGCTGCTTCTAAGCCAACCTACTAGATGTATAAGAAACTTCACCTCCTTTGCCACTTAACATAGATTTTGGGACCTTAGATTGCGGTCTGGGCTGTTTCCCTTTTGATATCCGAGCTTAGCCCCGGATTTCTGACTGTCCGGATAGTTATATGAGAATTCGGAGTTTGGTTGAAGTGGCTACGGCGAACCGCGCCAACCTCATTCAGTAGCTCTACCTCTCATACATAGTTGTCCGAACGCTAGCCCTCAAGCTATTTCGGGAAGAACCAGCTATCGCCAAGTTCGATTGGAATTTCTCCTCTATTCACAAGTCATCCCCGCATGTTGCACGGTGCGTGGGTTCGGGCCTCCTTTGCCTGTTACAGCAAATTCACCCTGCTCATAAATAGCTCACCTGGCTTCGGGTCTAGTCCATGCGACGTAATCGCCGGTTAAGGCTCGCTTTCACTGTGCCTCCGTAGCAAAGCTACTTAGGCAAGCCGCATAGAACTAACTCGCTGGATCGTTCTACAAAAAGCACGCTGTCACGGTCCGATAAATCGAACCGCTTCAACTCTTCGTTAGCATATGGTTTCAGATACTATTTCATCTCCCTCATCGGGATGCTTTTCACCTTTCCCTCACGGTACTCATTTCGCTATCGATCACTGACAATATTTAGCCTTGGAGCTATAGTGGCCCCAGATTCAAACGGGATTTCTCCGGTCCCGCCCTACTTGAGAATAAACGCATCGATGATAATTCATTTTCGCTTACAAGGCTATCACTTTCTATGGCTGCTCTTTCCAGAGCATTCTGCTAATGAATCATCAAGGACCCCGATCAACCGAGTCCGTTTACCTCGCAACCCCGCATCCCGAAGGATACGGTTTAGGCTTCTCCGCTTTCGCTCGCCACTACTTACGGAATCACAATTGTTTTCTTTTCCTCCTGGTACTAAGATGTTTCAGTTCCCAGGGTGAGCCTCGTTACCCTATGAATTCAGATAACGATTTCGTCTTAAAGACGAAGGGTTGTCCCATTCGGAGATCTCCGGATCAAAGGTTGCTCAGCACCTCCCCGAAGCTTATCGCAGCTAGCTACGTCCTTCATCGCTTGTCAGTGTCAAGGCATCCACCATACGCATTAGTATTACCGCTCTTATTTCTTTTTTTGATTGATCCCGATTGCGCGGGATCGCTCGGTTAGCAGTTAGCAATTACTAACTTGCGTTTTTTGTTACCTACACTTATTACTTAGCATTTCTTACATGCTAAGACGAATAATCACAGATACTTCTCCTAATTCCGCTTCCTTCGGAAAAGATACCCTGATTAAGACCTATTCAATTGGGAAAGTTCGCTTTCGCGGAAAATGGTTTCAACGACTGAATCGTCGCGCAAACTTATTCTCCGTAAAAGCCTGAATTTGGTAAACAAAAAACCGCCTTTCAAGCGGGTCCTGCGCCAAGCAAAACAAAAAAAATCACCCGCTTTTGCTATTCAGTTTTTCTTGGATTTTTAACATTAAGTGAGTCTCAGAAATCCTTTCGAATCTATAAGGGCTTCGAGATCAATTTAAGTGCTTACTCATAATAGCAAACTGAAATAACTTGTCAAGGGAATCGCGGTTATTTTTCTTGCGAATACGGACGATTGGCTGAATGCAGCCATTTTAAACCTCAGATAAGGGAAAAATGGCTGCATAATAAAGTCTTCGAGTGGTTGGAAAAAACGATTTATGTCTGTTTTTTCCCTTTTTGTTCGTGCTCGTAGTTATCCACTATCTCCTCTCGAAGTTTCCTAAGGATCAATTGCGCCTCCTCTTTGCCGCCAAGGCCGAAAGCAAGCCCGCCAGCGATTGCCAGCATGGCAACGAATCCGGTGAACATTATGCTTACGAGGGATGACGCGACGCCAAGCTGGATGAGCGCGGCGAATATTCCGAAGATTATGATAGCCCACTTGGAAACGGCCGCGATAAGCGTTGCTGACATCACTCCGGCCGCCCTCGTGCTTCCCTTGACGATCCTGTATACGAAATTGCCAAGAATGAAGACGAAAGCCAGGATGACAACCGCAACAATAACATTAGGTATATATACGACGATGCTGTTCAGGAACGCAGTCACTTCCACGAGCTTGAGTATGTCGGTCGCGGCCATCAGGAATACCAGCACGAGAAACCACTTGACCAGCCCGCCTAGAAAAGCGGATATGCTCGAATTGACTCCGACACCGGAAAGCTTTCTCCCGAATCCCAGCTTTTCAGCAGCCCTATCAACCCTGGCCGTTCTTACTAATTTCTCAACCAGTTTACCGAGGGAAACCGCAACTATCCAGCCCACCGCAAAGACGATTATCGCGCCCAGAAGAATCGGGAAGAAATCAAGGAATTTCTGGCTCATACCCATAAGCGATATTGTTATAGCTTCCCCCCAAGTCTGTACGTTGTTCATATTTTTTCCGTCCTCCGCGAAGGGCGTTTTTGTTTTTATGCTTATTAAAGAATAGACGGAAACATTTTCAATCCATGTTTCCGTCTATGTGAGGTTCAGATTTTATTGTCCGGGCTGATCGGAGGCGCCCTGTCCCGAATCGGAATTCTTGGTCAAGCCAAGGCTGTCAGGAGTGTTCTCGATTCCTCTTCCGATATTGTCTATCATCTTTTCCAACTGCTTCTTCGTGTCATTGGAACCGTCTGGCAGAAGCGATTCGACTTTCTGGTATTCCGCCTTGGCCTGATCCCTCTTCTTGTCCTTCTCATATGTCAGTCCCAAATAGAAATGAGCGTTGATGTTCTTGTCGTCGCTCTGGATGATGTACTGGAATATCTTCTCGGCATTGTCATAATCGCCGTCACCGCCACGGAACCGATAGAAATTGGCAAGTCCTATGAGATAAGTGGCATTTCCGGAATCGTTCTGCACGGCTTTGGTGGCGTTATCAATAGTGCCATCCTTATCGCCCAATGCATCGTCAATCAGAGCTATCTGATAATATCCTTCGGCAAAGTTGCTCTTTTCAGACACTGATCGCTCGAAAAATCCTTTGGCATCATCAAGTAATCCCTTTCTCGTTGATTGATCCTTTTCCAAGGATGCCTCAGCTATTTTTATCTGACCTATCTTGAGCAGCGTTGCGGGGTTATGAGGATCGAGCTGCAATGCCTGCTCATATGACTGCTCGGCCATCTTCAGCGAGTCCCCCAGATACATTCCCGAATTCTCATAGACTTGAGCGAGCGATTCTATTGATCCGACATCGTTTTTCTGAAGGTTGCTTCCGGCAGAAGCGGCATACAGCGAACTGTTGACCAATTGCCGTATGAGATCGACATTGCGGGAATTGTCATCCTTCATGACTTCCTTATTGGCAAGAATCATATACAGCTCTCCCAGCTTGCTGTAATAAGCACCTTCCCTCGGATTGAGACTTATCGCCCTATTCATCTTCATGACAGCATCTTCCGTGTTGGCGGAAGAAACCATGACGGCTCTTCCCGCGTATATGTCAGCCGTATATATCTTGCCAAGGAAAACGAAGAGGAAAGCCACCCCGGCGCTTATGACCATGAACACGAATGCCAGAGCCAACGCGAACTTAGGAGAAGCCTTCAGGCTGAGGCTTAGGGTTTTTGTCTGAGTATCGCTTTCGTTAAGGATGGATGCAAGGGCGATTATGCCGACCAACGCTGTCAGGATAAGAACCGTTCCTTCCATTTTCATGCTGATAGCATCGATAAGGAGAACGAGTGACGCAGCGAGAAGACCAAGGGAGTAAAGCTTATTCTTCTCTTTTTCGCGCGAGATGAGATAAATGGAAACACTGACGAATGAAAGGATCAGGATGACCAAGAAGAAAGTTCCAAGCGCTCCAAGCGTCGCTATCGATTCGAAGGCAATGCCGGTTCCCTGATAGAAACGCAGCATATAGAGCGCATTCTCATTGAAGTATTGGGGCTTATGAAGAGAAAAATCATAACCATAAGTGGCAGGACCGGATCCGAGAATGAACCGGTCTTTGAGAGAAGATACCGCTATATCGGACGACAGCTTGTAATTCAAGCTGGCCTCGGTCGGAAAATTGACTCTGGATATTTGGACTTCTCCTGTCATTCGGATAATCATGACTGCCACGAAAAGCACCATCGGGAGCCAAGCCCAGCTCATCTTGGGCCGCACTATCTTCGAGAGGATATAGATAAGGAATACGACTATTCCCGAGAATAAACCGATCCAAGGAACAAAGCCGTAAATGCTGAGAAGAAGTATCAGGTCGAAAAACAACGCCGCAAGCAGCACTCCGACAGACACCCTATCCATGATTCCCATCTTGTCTTTTTCCGCTAATTTCAGAACCGAAACGGTAAAAAGGACAAGCAACGCTGAGAAGTAAGCGCCTAATCCGGTTATTGATCCTGATGCACTTAGCGGGATGAATTGAGCGAAATGACCTGAAACGAGAGAATCGACTGTTCCGCCAATGAATGGGATCTTCAGAAAAATCAAAGAGGACCAGAAAACCAGGATCGCTCCGCCGCCGACCAGACCGAAAAGTATTGAGCGCAGCCTCCTCTGATCGAAGTTGCTTATGATCAGGTAATAAAGAATGATTACCGCGGTTATGGACATGAATCCGCGAGACGGATCTCCGAAAGCTCCCCAGAAACTATGCCAGCGATCAACGGAGAAAAATACCGACAGAAGGCATGCGGCCCAAAAGCCGACAATAGGAATGTCCAGCGGGGTGCGCTTTATATTCATCTCTTCCGTAATCACGCCCTTCGCTGCCCAGGAAACCAATGCCAGGAGAAGCCAGAAATAGAAATAAAGCTGCTTTTCAAAAACTATCCCTTGAAAAGACAGGCTCGTGAAATAAAGAGGTATGCCGATCGCTATCATGAAAACGCTCAGTCCGATTATCTTATCGAACAGGCCAAGAACGAATCCCGAATTCCTTTTCTTCCCAGAATCATCTTTCATGCCCTCTCTCTTCAGCTGCATATTCATCAGCCTCGACATCCTGCTTTCATTGGACATACTGGAAAAGCTACCCGTATTCGCATCGATGCCTCCGGTCTTTATTTCAACCTTCATCGCCTCTTCGGAACGTGTTTCCATATTTTTTTGTTTCGTATCTTGACTTAGTTATTTATTGAACGCTGCTTCACTTTTGCTTATTATAAAAACTATTCGAACAGACGCAAACAACCACGCATCAATTATACCACATGAAATGAAAAATCAAACAGCCTACACATCAAGATTCTTGACGCCTTTGGCATGAGTCTGAATGAAACGGCGTCTCGGCTCAACATCCGCACCCATAAGAACATCGAACATCTTGTCGGCTGCCTCGGCATCTTCGATCTTCACCTGGATCATCATGCGAGTAGCAGGATCCATGGTTGTCTCCCAAAGCTGCGTCGGGTTCATCTCTCCCAAACCTTTATACCGCTGCATGCTGACACCGGCGATTTTCTCTTCTGCCACTCCGCCCTCCTCTTCCTGTTCGGGCTTTCCGGAAGAATCATCCTCTTCTTCCTTTTTTTCTTTGACTTCGACTTCAACCGCTTTGTTTTTCAATGATTGAGCTTTGAATTTCTCCAGAATCTTGTCCTTCGCCGCATCATTATATACATAATGGACCTCTTTCCCTTTCTGGATCCTATATAGCGGAGGCTGAGCGATATATACATGACCTCCGGTTATGAGAGGCTCGAAATAGCGATAGAAGAATGTCAGAAGGAGTGTCCTGATGTGGGCTCCGTCGACGTCGGCATCCGCCATGATTATGATCTTGTTGTAGCGAAGCTTAGCGATATCGAAACTGTCGCCGATTCCCACTCCGAGAGCGATGATGATCGGCTTCAATGTGTCTGATTTCACAACTTTGTCGAGCGTGGTTTTTTCAACATTGACCAATTTTCCGCGAAGCGGGAGGATCGCCTGGAACCTTCTGTTCCTTCCCTGCTTGGCGGATCCGCCTGCACTGTCTCCCTCAACCAGATAGAGTTCCGATTCGGAAGCGTTCCTCGTTGAACAGTCTGCCAATTTTCCAGGCAGCGTCATTCCTTCCAACGCGCCTTTCCTGATTACTGCGTCTTTGGCTGCCCGTGCCGCCAAGCGCGCTTTCGAAGTCAGAGACACTTTGGAAATGATCGACTTGGCGTTGTTCGGATGTTTCTCCAGATATTCAGCAAGCGCTTCGGAAGTCACCGACGAAACTATTCCGCGAACTTCCCCGTTTCCGAGCTTCGCTTTCGTCTGGCCTTCGAATTGCGGATTCCTAAGCTTCACGCTGATGACAGCCGTGAGCCCTTCCTGCAAATCTTCCGCTGTGAAATTCTCTTCCTTTTCTTTGAGCAATCCCGCCTTTCTTGCATAAGCGTTTATGGCGCGTGTGAGCGCAGCACGGAATCCAGCTTCATGCATTCCTCCTTCAGAAGTGGCTATATTGTTAGCGAAAGAGAATACGTGCTCCTTGTATGAATCAGTATATTGCATTGCGATTTCAACCATCGTCTCATCTACTTCTTTCTTGGCATAGAAAGGCATCTCATTCTTCACTTCTTTCCCGCGATTGAGAAATTTTATAAATGAAACCAATCCTCCGTCAAAAAGGAACCCGTATGATTTTTCAGACGTATCCTCTCTTGTATCATATATCTTGATGCTCACTCCCTGGGTAAGATATGACTGCTGGCGAAGATAGGCTAATATTTTCTCCCAAGAATATTTTATTTCCGGAAAGATCAACGGGTCAGCCTGGAAAGTGATCTTGGTTCCGGTGCCTTGGGCTTTTCCGATCACTTTCGGTTCTTTCATCTTCGGCTTGCCCCTCTCGAAATCCATGAAATACACTTTGCCGTCATTCCAGCGCACTTCAGCTTTCACCCAAACACTCAAAGCATTAACGACTGAGATTCCGACTCCGTGAAGCCCTCCGGAAATCTTGTATCCGTTCCCGCCGAATTTTCCCCCAGCATGAAGAACTGTGAGCACTGTTTCGAGAGTTGATTTTTTGGTCTGAGGATGTTTTTCCACCGGAATACCGCGGCCGTCATCCTCGATTTCAATCACATTATCAGGCAAAAGCCTCACTGTGATGTTTTCACAATATCCAGCCATCGCTTCATCGATGGAGTTGTTGACTATTTCCCAAATCAAATGATGGAGACCTTCGAGAGATGTGCCTCCGATATACATTCCGGGACGTTTCCTGACCGGCTCCAGGCCTTCCAAAACCTGGATAGAACTGGCACCGTATTCATTCTTTTTTTTCGTATCTTTTTCAGACATAGGTTTATTTGAGAGTTATTGGATTTTAATCGGATTTATTATTGCGCTCTTGATAGGAAATAGAATTCGACAATGAATATCCCGCCAGCCGCCAGCAGCCCGTCCCACCAGACAAGCATGCGGAAACTCTGCAGGACAAGAAGCGCGATAACCAGGACGGAAAGGAGGATTCCTTGGCGGAAACTGAGAGCCATATTGCCGGCAACCAGGGAGCCTTCCATTTTCCTGCTCCTCAGCCTCAGCAAGACCAGATTGAAAAACAGCGCGAGACACACGAACAGAGCTGAATAAAAAACCGCTTTCGTCCATGTCCCGTCCCCAGGATCAACATATACGATGACATATCCGAGAGCGGCAATAGACAGAAGATTCAGTATCCTAAGCGTCCAAAGATATCCTCGTGGTATCATATTTTTGTTTTGGTGCGAATAAAAACAATTCCATCTCCTTGAAGAGAGTTCGTTTTTTTATTTCCCTGTATTTTTCTTACTTGCCTAATTATACTCCTTTTATAATAAAGCGCAAATGCTCGTATAACAATAAATGGCTGATAAAAGCCATAAATGTGCACTGAAGTACAGCGTGGCTTTGCCAGGCATCAATCTTTTATCCCCCTATCACTCCTCCCCCCAATACTTCGTTTCCAGCATAGAAAACCGCGTATTGTCCCGGCGTCACCGCCTTTTGCGGAACGTTGAGCGCGACTCGGATTTTCGATTCGTCACCCTTGTCATATTCCACAGAACATGCGACAGCTGTGTGGCGATATCTTATCTTCACTTTCAAATCCTTGCTTCCAAAAGCCGCTTTTTTCGCTGATTCGGAAATCCATGAAACATTTCCGATTAAAAAACTTTTTGAATAAATATCCTTTTCCGTCCCGACAATAAGATTGTTCTTTTCTTTATCGAATCCAGCGACATAGAGCGGCTCGCGATTGTCGTTTTTTATTCCTGAGTATTCGATTCCCTTCCTTTGCCCGATCGTATAACCGATAAGCCCGTCGTGCTTGCCGACAATTTTTCCATCCCTATCGATCACTGATCCGGAAGAGAAATATTCCGACTTCAAATGCCGAGCAAGAAAATCCTTGTAATTCTTATCTTGGACGAAGCATACCTCTTGGCTTTCTTTTTTGTTCTCGAAATCCATGCCATTCTTCTTTGCAATTTCCATCACATCCTTCTTTATCATCCCTCCCACCGGAAAAACGATATTGGAAAGCTGCTCCTGATTCAGGCGATGCAGAAAATAGCTTTGGTCTTTCGTCGCATCCTCGCCGGAAAGAAGATGAAAAGTGCCAGCCTCATCCTTTTCAATTCGGACATAATGCCCGGTTGCGATCTTGTCGAATCCTGCATTTCTAGCAAGCTCCATGAACCAGCCGAACTTGATGAACTTGTTGCAACCGACACAGGGATTGGGAGTCCTAAGATCGGCATATTCTTTGATAAAATCATCTACCACTATCTCCTTGAACAATTTCTGAACATCCACTACATAGAAAGGAATGCCGATATTTTGGGCCACTTTTCCGGCCATCTTGATCGATTCCGCATTGCAGCAGCTATTTTCCCTCTTTGAATCGCAGGAATTGTCTGACCAGAATTTCATGAAGAATCCGGACACATCGAAACCCGCTTCTTTCAAAAGAAGCGCTGAAACGGAGGAATCCACTCCTCCCGACATGCCGATTGCGATTTTCTGTTTCATATCCTTGGTATTATAGTCATTTCTCAGGATTTATCAAACATATGTATTAGATGAGTACATCTTGGACACCCGGGAGTATTTCTGGGTAAATTCGATAGGAGTCAGATAATCCAGGGCCTGATGCGGCCGATTGAAATTGTATTCGATCAGCCAT
>JAAXWW010000006.1:0-53326 GCA_013334765.1 Candidatus Moraniibacteriota bacterium
GACGAGCACTGGGAGCAACGTGAGCGGGAGCGCGAGCAGCGGGGGAAGCACTTGCTGCAGATCATATGATTCATCGACAGGAAAATATACCTGCACCACCAATCCGTCGGGAGGATGCAACGGGGAATCGAAGACTGGCGACTGTTCGCAGAACGCCTCTTTTTGCGAAGGGGCAACAAGCAGCTCGAGCAGCAGCTATTCAACAGATCCTAATGCAGGAAAATGTCAAGAAGTAAAAAGCGGACCTTGCGAAGTCAATAATTTGAAACAGTATTTCGGAAATGGAGCGGCACAAGCTTCAAGGATATGCAACAGGGAATCAGGGGGGAATCCTAATAATGCCAGCTCGACCGACAAGACAGCCGATGGCAAGACTTTTTCATGGGGACTCATGCAGATCAATATTACTCAGCATAAAATCGGAGGATTAGACTGTCCAAGCGCATTCAATGGAAAAAACTATAAAGCTACTGTTATCAACCAGGGTCTTTATGACCAATGCGTAGCTGCCGCAAAGAATCCTACGACAAACCTGGAATACGCATCGAAACTTTCCAAAAACGGAACTGATTTCAGCCATTGGAAAGACAAGAATGGAAGCACCTGCAGCAGTTAATTTTATTTCATAACTATGGAGAAAAAGAAAATCATCGCAGCTGTGTCATTATTAGTCACGCTTGTTATTCTCATTGTTATTGTTTTGAGAAAACAACCATCTCAGACCGAAACAAGCACACCCAATACGCCTCGTTCCGCGTCATCTTCCTCTAGCAGCAAGACTGTCTCTTTCCCTATTTATAACTCCGAAAATCAAAAATATACGATATCGAAACTCCCGTCCAATCCTGACAAGTCATTAATAACAACTCCTCAGGGAAATCAAATAGAAATCAATAACCCTAAAAAAATTGCGAAAGAAAAATTGGACGAGAAGGATTTAGTGCTAGAATCCAACGGCAATTATGATATCATGTATTTCAATTATTCCAAGGGTCCGTCATTCCTAATAACCCTGTCCTCTCCGGATCTTGAATCTTCGAGAACAGCCGGAGAATCAAAACTTATCGACCTGCTCGGCATTTCAAAGGATCAAGCCTGCAAGCTCAATGTGTCGCTCACCGTTCCTCAGGATGTCAGCTCTCCGGCCGCGGGATATGACTATGGGCTCAGCTTCTGCCCGAATGGAAAACCTTTCCCCAAATAGGATAGACAACCGGCACAAAGAAGGTTAGTATTATAAAAGAATCCTAACTTTCAAAAAACAAAACATGACTTGGATCAAAAAAACTTTCTATATCTCCCTCCTGGTTTTCGTTATCGCTCTTCTTTTTTGGGGAGTATACAACCTATCCTTCAAAAAAGCCTCCCCGCAACAGGAGACTGCCCGGGTTCCTGCGGGAAATCAGCAGCCCATAGCGCCGAAAAACAATACCGACGATCCTATCGCCGCCGTTTCGGATGAGGGAGTCATCGCTCCGACGCTCGTTCCTGCCGGAAATGCCATAAAGTATTATTCCGCTTCGACAGGGAAAGTTTTCCAGATAGACACCAACGGCAACAACAAGAAAGCCATCGCGGAAAAGGAGCTGATCGGCATTATCGACGCCTTCTGGTCTCCGGACAAAACAAAGGTCATAACCAAATTCAAGGCTGCTGACGGCAACTTCAGATTCTATTTCTATGATTATGCCGCTGACAGGGCGACACCGCTCAAGGACAATATAGACCAGATCGCCTGGAACGGAAGCAGCAACAAGATCTTCTATAAATATTTCGACGCCAAGACCAAAAAAAGGACCCTCAGCATTTCCGAACCGGACGGAACAGGCTGGAGCGACCTGGCAGATATAGATTTCCGGGATATGTTCATTTCCCAGGTTCCCAGGAGCGGGCTGGTCTCATTCTGGAACAAGCCGGATTCATATACCGCAACCAATCTCGATGTCATCGCGCTTGCCGGCGGCGATGTCAAAACCATCCTGAAAGATTTATATGGCGCCGACTATCTTTGGAACAACGAAGGGACCGACGCCTTGGTCAGTTATGTGACAGCAAAGGGCGGGAACAAGCTGCAGCTCGCGACCGTGAACTCAAGCGGGGGAGAGTTCATCAACCTCAACATCCCCACCTTCGCTTCCAAGTGCGTCTGGTCGAAGAATGACAAGGTCGTATATTATGCCTTGCCTGGGTCCATTCCTGAAAACGGCGTGATGCCGAATGATTATAACAGCGGCAAGTTCCAGACGACAGATACTTTCTGGAAAATAGACCTGACAACCGGAGAAAAAACCAGGATCGTCAGTCTCGACAAGATGGAAGGCGCCTATGACGCGACGGAAATGTTCCTCAATAACGATGAAAGCATCCTCTTTTTCGTGAATAAAACCGATGGGAAGCTGTATCGTGTGCTGCTATAAGAAATCAGACCGAAAATACGGCCAGCCAGAAAATGACCGCCAGGTCATTTTTCATATAGGTGTCCAAAAGTCCGACTAAAAGAATATATGCCATTATTGCTAGGAAAGTCGCCACGGATTTATCCGTTTTTAAATCATTGAGAGCTTTTTTCGCCCAAAAAAAGACGATTCCCAAAAATCCGACCAGTCCGATGACCCCGGCTGAAAGCCAAATGAAGAGAAAGAGATTGTGCGGATGAGGAACCGCCCATTCGAGATAGGGCGGGAAATATTTCTGATAAGCCAGATACTGCTCCTGGAAACTGTCCGGCCCAATGCCGAATGCCCATTTGTCATCAAGGATCCTGAAGGCCGCCTTCCAAATCATTATTCTCGAAGCCAGCGAAGAACGCCTGTCAAACTCGACAAGGCTTCTGAACTTATCCGCATTGGCTTGCAGCATGACAACGCCTGCAATGACAGCTATTCCTCCCGCCAGCCATTTTTTGGAATAATCTTTCTTTGTCCAAGCGACAACAGCCAGCAGGGGAACTGCTAGCGCCGCCCAGGAAGCATATGAAAAAGTCCTATAGATAACTGCGGCTATCATCAGGCAAGAGACCAGGAATATCGCTTTTTTAAAAAAAATCTTCTGGGCATTTTCCGGCGCGAAAATCTGCCTCGACATAAAAAATCCAATGATAATTGCCGGAGATAGATACATCGCCAAATAATTAGGCGAATTGAAAATGGATTCCAATCTGCCGTCATATGTGACTCTTCCAGAAAAGAGATAGCCAAGCGAAATCGCGGCGACAAAGAAGGCTGACCAGTAGAGGCTCTCGAGCAGTTTGCCATACCCGTCCTTCCCTGTAACCGTTCTGGCTGCAAAAACGAAAGCGAAAGGAAGGATAAACCAGCCCTTGATTATTCCTAAATTGCCTCTAAGATCGGGATTTCCGATGGCTGCCAGAAAAAGACCGAGAAACATGAGGCCGGAAAAGAAAAGCAGCATCCTGTTCTCAAACATGAACGCTTCGGCCTTTTTCCGATTAGCTGCCGAAAAGAAAGATACTGCCAAAAAAACCAGCATGAGGCATTCGAGCACATTGGTCGGAATGCCGAAAACGCTCAGCCGCAGCAGATAACTCGGGAGAGCAAAAACGATAAGGATCGCCAGGCTTTCAAGATTGAGATATTTTTTCATTCTTTCTTAGGTTCGGATTATCGAAACTTGCTACGATCAGGAAAAGCGATAGCACGGCCGGCGAATAGATCGGCATCTCGACCAGGGAGTGCGTCGCAAAGATCAGGATGCTTATGAAGAAAAACAAATATATAGGCTCTTCCTTCGCTCTAAGCAAAAACGCATAGCCTAATGCTAATTCGAGCATTATCCAAATCAAAGAATTCAACACGCCTGTTTCAGTCGCGATATCCAGATATAGGCTGTGGGCATAAATCGGTTCCCGATAGCTGGCAGTCGGCTTTATTTCGAGCGGATAGTTGCCTAAGCCGACACCGAAGAGCGGATGCTCGAGTATGACTTCGCCTGCCTCCTTCCATATTTTCAGCCTTCCCGCGTTCGATCCTTCATTTAGATCGAAACTCGAAATGAAGCGGCTCGATATCGGACCGGGTATTATCATGACCAGAAACAAGGCAACTGAAAGAAAGATCATCCCCAGCTTGTATCTCGAAGATATATTCCTCCAAAAAAGCGCTACAAGAGCGATTGCGGCAGCGACTAGGCCCAGATACCCTCCGCGAGAGAAAGTGAGCATGTCGGTCAAAATAAGAGCCGTGAGGATGATTGCATAGATTGTTTTCCTTGAATTCATGTATAATCCAAGCGCCATAGGAATCAGCATGCCCAAAAAGAAGGAAAACATGTGAGGATCAGGAAATGTCGCCGTTGCGCGAAGAAGCGTTTTCCCTGAAACATCGACCAGCCAGCTAGGATTCTGAAGCACCGCCTCGGAAAAAGCGCGCCCTAAGAAAAGCGGCGCCACGTTTTTCGCCCAGAATCCGTATACGCCATCGATTCCGATGACGAACTGCATGCTGAATTGGAAGATCCCCAGGATCGCAGCGAAGAATCCTCCCCAAACCAAGGCCTTGAGGATATTGTCCCGTCTTTCTTGACTTGTTATGATGTTTGTCGCTATAAAGTAAAGAGGAAAAACAGAAAAAAGAAAGAGTAGTTTCCTTGATGACCAATCAATGTTTCTCGCGAAAAACAGTGAGAAAGCATTGAGAAACAGAAAGCTCATTATGAGCAGCCCCGAAAGCGATCTGGGCAGACGAATGTCCCTATTCCGAAGCCCCGCAATGATCCAAGCCGCAAAAAAGCCCAGGATAAGCACCCTGACAGAAGACAGGTCAACATCGTTCGCGGGACTGAGAGCGATTCCGAAAGGCAGATAGAAGCAGAATCCGACCAGTCCCAGAAAAAGGATCTTATTCTTCATATACTATATTTTCTAGCATTTATCGGATAAAATAACAACATTCAGGCCTTTTATCAAAAACATGAAGAATATAAGCCAAGAGGAGATTATAGAAAAAATAAAATCGGGACAGATCGGCGTATTCCCGACTGATACCCTCTATGCCGTTTCCGGAAGCGCCTTCGCCAAGGAGGCTGTCCGAAAGATTTATGAAGTGAAAAAAAGGAGCCGGGTCAAATCTCTCATTATCCTTATAGGCTCCATTAAGGATCTTGATCTTTTTAAGATTCATCCCTCCGAAAAAGAAAATGACATCTTGAAAAAAGTTTGGCCGGGAAAAGTCAGCGTTATCTTTTCCTTCAATGAGAAATCATATGATTATCTCCACTGTGGAACGGATTCTTTGGCTCTCCGGCTTCCTGATGATCCTTGGCTCAGATCTTTTCTCAAAAGATCAGGTCCGATCGTTGCCCCAAGCGCTAATCTGGAAGGATTTCCTCCGGCTAAAACCATAGCGGAAGCGAGGGAGTATTTCAAAGAAAGCGTAGATTTTTATTTCGATAAAGGGAAGCTGGACAGCAAGCCATCCACCATTATTTCGCTCAAAAACGACCGCGTAACGATATTAAGGGCGGGTGGAGAAGAAGAGGTGCGTCTTGCGAAAAGCCTTGAGCAATCCTGATTCGACAGGATGCCGGTGCTTTTTGAAATAACGGTCTTGAGATCCATAGTAGTGCCTTTTCTGTGCCGATCCGGCTTCGTTTTCATAGCTTGCCCCGCCATGGTGAATGATTTCGAGTCCCGGATCGAAACGAACGGTCTTTCCGAAATCGCGCGCTCTTTTGCAGAGATCCGCGTCTTCGAAATACATGAAGAAATCCTCGTCGAATCCGCCTAATGATTCGAACAGGTTCTTTCGCATGATGAAAGCCGTTCCGGAAACCCACCCGACAGGAATCTTGCTTCCGCTCATCCAGATCTCTTTGTCCTTTATGAATCCGAGATTATTGGAAACGATCCGGCTGAAATTTATTTCGTCTCCAGCGCTCCATTCCTGAACCATGCCGTCCTTATTGAGAAGTTTTCCGCCCACTATGCCAAGCGACGGATCAGCGTGAAAATCATCCAATATCCCCCCTATATTTCCAGAAGACACCCGGGCGTCAGGATTAAGGAAAAATAGGAAATCGCCTTGCGAATTCCTTGCGCCCAGATTGCTTGCTGATCCGAAACCTTTGTTTTGTGATGATCTTATTATCCTGATTGACGGAATGCTTTCTATAGTGCCGAGATTAGACTCCTGATCATTATCGACAATAACGATATCCGCGAGGATATCGTTATTTATTTTCTTCCGGACCGAGTCGACGCAATCGTGAAGATATTTCTCGCTCTTATAGTTGACGATGATAACCGAAAGAGTTTTTTTCAGAGTATTCATGGGGATTATCGGAACACAAGAATTTGAAAAGATTATAGGTTTTGCGTATTTGCATATTGAAACTAATCAATGGAGGCAAATCGACAAACTGTCGAACAGTAACAAGGCTTTACCGCAAGTGGAGCCAGTCATACTGCCACTCCCAACTAACAGGCCGGAACATTAGTTTCAATATGCAAATACGCAAAACCGCCTTCGTATCAAAACCTAGGATACTAATTTGCCTTCTTCGCGCGAACATTGCTCTTGAAATCATCGTACGCTTTTTTGACAGAAAGGGATATGGCATCGCTTGCTTTTTTCCCGACATCCATCCGGTTTTTCAGCTTGCGCATGATAGTATAGAAAAATATCCACGGGCGAAGATAGCATCTGGAATTCTTTTTGAAAAAGAAAAGCCCGGAAACGACCAGCCAATAGATCTTCGCTTCCAGGTTGTCTTCGCTTTTCTCGAAATGCCTGACTTTGGATAGAGGGGAAATAGCCAATTTGAATCCGGCCCGTTTTGCCCTCACGCTGAAATCCACATCCTCCCAATAAAGGAAAAAGTCCTCATCCAGAAGTCCGGCTTTGGCGAAGACTTCGCGCCTAATGAGCATCGCGCAGCCGGAAACGAAACCTGTTTCGAAAAACTCCTCCTTCAGCTTCTCCGGGGAAGCATCCTCATGCATCGTCCTCATCCGCATCCAATCTATTTTTCCTCCGGAAAACCAGACGTCGGAAGAATCGCCCCTAGTAATCACCGGGCTTATTATTCCTATGTCCTTGTGCTTCTCCATTATGCCGACAAGGACGGAAAGCATATTGCGTTCGATTTCCGTATCGTTATTGAGAAGCAGGATATATTTAGCCTGTTTTTCCAAAGAATATTTGATTCCGACATTGTTTCCCGCTGAAAAACCTAGGTTGCCCTCGTTTTTGATGAAAGTGGCGCGAGCGAAATCGTTCTTGGCCTCTTCAAGCGATCCGTCTTTGGAATCGTTATCCACCACGACCGCCTCGAAATCAGGATAATCCAGCCTGAAAAGGCTGGACAGGCATTTTTTCAAGACATCCTTGCCGTTATAGTTAAGGACTACGATATTTACCTTACATGATGGGTTCTTCATATTCCTTGATGCCCTTTTTGGTGAATATGCTTGTTATTTCAGATGTTTCAACAGCCTTGGATATCCATATGGCGCCTGTATATACTGCCATGCCTATAAATCCGGCCACGAAGAAATTCATTCCTTTGAGCGCGAAAAGTGCCGCTCCCATAATAATACCCGAAAGGACTATCCTTGGAAACCTTTCCACATGCGGGCTGTATGCCAGGTATTTCGATGCCAAATACCAGCCCAGAAGGGAAACGAATGCCTCTGTCAGGAAAGATATCCAAGCGGCAGCATTATACGAATAGATCGGAATGAAGATAAGGTTGGAAGCCACGTTCAGCGCGGCGGCGGCGCCAAGGACATACATAAGCTTCTTCTGCATGTTTCCTGCGATCAGGACCGAGTTGAAGAAATTGGAGAAGAAGATCATCGATAGCGCGAGAACCAGGATCCTGAGCACATTGGCCGACTCGGCGAATCCTACGCCGCCGATAAGCCTTATGACGCCCTCCGAAAGGAACATCGTCCCGATGATAAGAGGAATGATCGCCAACACGAAAACCTTGAATGTCTTGTTGGAAATATCCTTGAATCTCTCTTTATTGGAGAAGACGTTCTGCGCCATTATAGGGAATATGAGGCCCATAATCATAGCCGGGAAAAAGGAGATGTTTTCCAATATCTTATATGCAGCATTATATATCCCGACCTCCACGTTGGTTTTGAGCATCGAGAGAAGGATGGTGTCCATCTTGAAATAAATGAAAACCACCACCGCGGCAATACCCACCGGATATGACGTCGCGAGGAACTTTTTCCAATAGGCGAAATCGAATCGGAAGCTCAGTTTCACGTATTTCCTTGACCACAGATATACTAAAACGAAATTCACCATTCCATTGAAGAGCAGCGAGGCGACGATCCATCCGAATCCGAGCGAAAACCTGACAGCTAGGATGACGACTAGCAGCTGAACCGCTTTCCCGACAAGCTCGGAGATAGCCACTTTGTCCATAACCAGGTGTTTTTGGAAAACTCCGTTAAGGACCTGATAGCCGGAAGAGAACACGAATGACCCGGAAATGACGATTATTCCGAGCTTGACCGCGTCGGAATACGGGAAAAACAGTATCAGGATAGGGGAGAGAAGAAACACGACCAATGAGGAAAGCAGCCGGAGCGTGAAGATATTGCTCATTATCTCGCTTTCGTCCGCGCCTTCATGGGATATTTCCCTGGTCGAAAGCTGATTGAGACCGAGATCGGAAATGGCCGAGAATAAGGACAGGAAGGCAAGGACTGTCGCGTAGTCCCCGAATCCGTCCTTGCCAAGGCCTCTCGTTATGAATCCGACGGCCGCAAGCGCGAGGACAGTGGAAAGGACTTTCGAAACACTGCTGACAAGCACGTTATAGGCTATTTTTCTAGCAACGATCATGGTTTTTGTGAATGCTGATTAGGAGGATAATCTTATGATATTATACGCCCTTAAGCAATATCTACCAAATAAAAAATCCCAGGAATAACCCTGGGATTGGCTATTGAAATTCGCCACACGACGATGAGCAGCTTCCTGACCCTATACCAGCTCGACAGGCTTTATGACTATCCGCCTGTCGTCTCCTTCTCCGATACTCTCCGTCTGGATCCTTTCATCCTTGGACATTTCCAGATGCACCACCCTTCTTTCATATGGAGTCATGGGACGCATCACGACGGCCCTTTTCTCAGAAACAGCCTCATCTGCAAGATTCTTTGCCAGCTTGACTATCGACTCATTCTTTTCTTTCCGATAGGAATTGACGTCCAATATGAAGTTCACATTCTCATCGAAACGCTTCCTGACCATGACTCTTGCTATATGCTGTAGGGACTGCAGATTCACCCCGTATTGTCCGATAAGAAAGCTGGACTCTTCCGATCTTATATCGCAGATTACGGTCTCCTTTCCTTCCTCTTCAGATTCTTCGATTTCAACTTCCGAAGCAAAACCCATCCTTGAAAGAAGCCCTTCCACTATTTCTTTTAATTCTTTGTTCCGTTCTTCTCTTTCCATTTGATTTACTTTGCGCTGATTTTCTGCTCGTTGGCAAAAAACGCGTTATATAAATAAATAATTATCGGGAATCCTTCGCTTTCAGTTCTTCTCGTTGCAGGTATCCCTGCTGAACGATCATGAATAGGGTCGAAACCAGCCAATAAAGCGCCAGTCCGGATGGGAACCTGAGACCGATAAGCAGTGTCATCACTGGCGCCAGATAAAGCATCTGCTGGGACATGGCCTGAGAAAAATCAGGATCTTTCTTGTCATTTTTGGCCTCTTTAGCCTCCTTGGCTTTCGTGCTTTTGGCCATAAGCATCTTAGTCTGAAAGAATTGCGCCGCTGCCGCGGCCACGACCAGTAACAGGCGAACAGCATTGGAAATGGAAAAATCATGGATATTTGCCGGCACTGACAGATCAAGAAATCCCAGGAACACATGCTTGACGACTCCCGGATTATAAATAAAGGGATATATTCCTTCTGCAGCAGCCCCGTCTTTCGAAATATTGAACAGGACCCGATAGATAGCGATCAGGAAAACCAATTGCAGGATCATCGGCAGGCATCCTGAAAACGGATTGGCTTTGTTTTCCTTATAAAGCTCCATCATCGCCCGGCTTTGCTTTTCCTTGTCATTCTTGTATTTCTGCTGCACCTCCTTTATTTTCGGCTGCAGTTCCTGCATCTTCTTTTGGGATTCGATCTGTTTCCTGCTGAAAGGGATCAGAACGAATTTCACAAGAATCGTCACTATGATGATAGCTACGCCGAAATCGTGCCCAGGAATGATGTTATAGATCAGGATGAGCAGGTTATAGATAGGTTGGTAGATAAGTTCGTTGAATAAGAAAGCCATTTTTTATTTTTTAATATTTTGGGCGCGTGCTTTCGCCCTATTATTGAATTAGTTTACCTTTTTTGAGAGCGCAAACGATCATTTCTTCCAATTCACCGCTTTCAAGCTTCTCCTTGCCGTCTTTCTTAATAAAGACTACCACATCGAGCCCTTTTTTCACACTATCGATATTTTTCCGAAAAATTTCCCTTATCTGACGCTTTATCCTGTTCCTATTCACTGCAATTTTTGAAAACTTGATCCCGACCGAAACGCCTATCCGGGTCGCGCCGATAAGATTGTTTCTGGCCTTTATTCCTATAATACCACAAAAAAGAGGCCTTCCTTGACGATAAACCGCCTCAAAATCACCTCTTTTTATAAGTCTATTCTTATGGGACAACATCAATGTTCTTTTTGATAACCGCCTGATACTTTAGGCGATTGTTTAGGCAGTAGTAAGCCTTTTTCTTCCCTTCTGTATCCTGCTTTTCAAGACATTTTGTCCTCCCTTCGTGCTCTTTCTTTCAAGAAAACCATGCCTTCTTTTCCTTCGGAGGCTTTTTGGCTTATAGGTAACGCTCATTGTCGTCTTACGCTTAACAAATTAGCATTTAGAAGTTTACCAATTAAAAAAATAAAAGTCAATCTATCCGGCCTTTTTCAGGACTTGCGCATTTGCCTCAAAAACCTTTTAAATCGCGAGGCTGTGCGGAATCCGTCCTGGTTATATATAGTCCCATCCTGACTCTTAGGAAACTGCTTTCTGTTTCTGGCTAAGAAAAAGGTTTTTTCAGCAAACGCGCAAGTCCTGTTTCCAATGTGTCGAATGTGCTTGTTTTTCCCTGACATCCGGCTGCTTTTCGGCTATAGGCACATGTTATCAACATGCTTATCCACACATCCATTGTAATGTTCTTTTTTTTCATGCTATACTTTTTTTAAACAAATCCACGGGGGCCATAGAATTATCTATCGGGATATTTGTCTTTATAAAATAACCCTTTATTATTATGGTTAACGAGGAACTTTGGCAGGCAGCCCTAGCTGAAATCGAGCTATCCATTTCCAAGGCGAATTTCATCACTTGGTTCAAAAACACTTCTATCATATCCAATGAGAACGGACATGTCGTCATTGGAGTTCCGAACGGTTTTGCCAAAGAATGGCTTGAAAACAAGTATAATTTGTATATTTTAAGGGCTCTTGGCAATATCCAGCCTGAAATAAAGAGCGTTTCCTGTGTTATTTCCACACCTACTGAGACAAAAACAGTCAATGAGGCCCCGCAGATGGTCGACGCCATAATCGCGCCTAAAAAACCTTTCCCGCGGGAAATAGCCGCTCCGATAAGCTTCGAAACCAACCTCAATCCGCGCTATGCTTTTGATAATTTCATTATCGGAGGCAATAATGAGCTTGCCCGGGCTGCTTGTTTCGCTGTTTCGCAGAATATCGGCCGGATATATAACCCGCTTTTCATTTATGGCGGAGTCGGGCTCGGCAAAACCCATCTGATCCAGTCCATCGGCAATGAAATCTTAAAGAATAATCCCCAAAGCAAGGTAAAATACATCACTTCGGAAAGATTCACTAGTGAACTGATCGATTCCATAAAAAACCAGAAAATCAATGAATTCAAGGAATATTATCAGAAAATGGACCTTCTTATCATCGATGATATCCAGTTCATTTCAGGAAAAGAGAAGACTCAGGAGGAATTTTTCCATATTTTCAATCATTTATACCAACTGAACAAGCAGATCGTCCTTAGCAGCGACCGCCCCCCGAAAGCCATCCAGATACTGGAAGAAAGGCTTAGATCAAGGTTTGAAGGCGGTATGATCGCCGATGTGACTCAACCGGATTTTGAAACAAGAATGGCTATTTTGGAAAAGAAGATCGTGGATGATAACATCCGCATCAGTCCCGAGGCTATCAAGTTCATTGCCAGCAATATAAAGAACAATATCCGCGAACTGGAGGGAGCGCTTAACCGGGTAGTCGTTTCAGCTCAGCTGACCAATAAGGAAATTACCGATGAATTCGTTGCTAATCAGCTCTCGGAAATAATTTCCAGTGGCAAAAAGAAAGGAATAACCCATAAGCATATATTGAAAGCTGTTTCTGAATTTTATGATATCCATATTGATGATCTGGTAGCGAAAAATCGCAAACAGGACGTGGTTCGTCCGCGCCAAATCGCGATGTATCTCATGAGAAGCGAACTCCAGTTCTCATATCCGGGAATCGGTGAGAAATTAGGCGGAAGGGATCATACTACAGCGATCCATGCTTTTGAAAAGATTGCCAAAGCCTTATCATCTGATGAGAAACTGATCAAAGAGATAGGCGAACTTCGCGAACAGCTCTACCAAATAAACTGAAAGTACGAATAACCTGTGGATAACGTATTGATATCCTTAGCAAATACCGTCTAATAACCTCCTACTCCTGTTGTTATTATCCTGTAACGCTTGCCACCATTAATCATAACCGTCTTAGATATCAACACTACCAAAAACCCTCCTCCTCCAATTTATCCCTCTATTATCCACAGATTTTTCAGCTTAAATAAGCCTATATAAATACTTATCCCCTCATAATAGAATCATAGTAATAATAGTAGTTAATTAAAATATATATAATATAACTATTAAATACATTAGGTATATCATAATCCTATGAAACTTATCTGCACACAGGACAATCTTAAAAAAGCGATCTCTAGCTCTGAAAGGATGGTTTCCAAACAGAATACTTTGCCGATCCTGAATGCCATCCTTTTTGAAGCGGATAAAGGATCGCTCAGGCTTTCAGCGACTAATCTGGAAATGGGTATCCAGATAAAGATAGGGGCTAAAGTCGAAAAAGAAGGAAAAATAGCGGTTCCAGCCAAGCTTATTAGTAATTTTTCGGCTAATTTGCCTGAAGGCGAGAGTGTCAGTTTGGAACTGGATGAACAGAATCTTAAAATAAAAAGCGGCAGGACGCAGGCTACCATAAAAAGCTTCCTTGCAGGTGATTTTCCATTGATTCCTAAAAAAACGACGGAAAGCCTTTTTGAGATAAATACTGATAATTTCAAGAAGATCATAAATAGGATAATCGTATCAGTGGCTCATGGCGAGGCAAGGCAGGAACTTAGTGGGGTCAATATAATTTTCAATAAGGAAGATATATGCTTTGCATCGACTGACAGTTTCCGTCTTACGGAATATTCATTCAAGCTTAGTGATAAGAATAATATCAATAAGGATAGCTATAATGCTTTTATTGATAAGAATGTCAGTATTATTATTCCAGCCGCGACACTGATAGAAATGGGAAGGATTATTTCCAATAATCTTTCGGATATCATAAAAGTCACTTTAGAAGAAGGACAGATATTTTTCGAAATAGGCGGAGCGAGAATAGTTTCCAGGCTTATCAATGGCAAGTATCCGGAATATAAGCATATTATGCCGACGAATTTCAAGACTACGATCATCGGCGATAAAGCTCAGATTCAGAATGCTATAAAGATGGCTAGTTTGTTTGCGCCTGGGAAATCTAGCGATATAACCTTGAAAATCAATCAGGAAACCGGGAATGTTTCCATAGGCGCTAGGAGTGCTGAGGCGGGGGAAAACGCCACAGAGATTGATTTTGAGGCGCTAGGCGAGTCTCAGGAGATTATTTTCAACTCGAAATATCTTTTGGATGGCATAAATATGATTGAAAGTTCCAAGGTGGCTCTTTTGGCTAATTCTGAAACAGCCCCGGTTGCTATAAAGGAAGTCGATCAAAACACTAATAATATCCTAGAAGGCTATACTTATATAGTGATGCCGATAAAGAATTAATATATAAGCGTGAAGGCTCTTAGGTCTCTTCTTAATAATAAGAAATTCAGTTCGCCGACGGTTTTGGATGACAAGACCGTTTTTTATGTATTCAAGAAAGTGATCAAAGAGGATTTCGGGAATATCGGTATCGAGAAATTCGTGCCGGACTATTTCGCTAAGGGAATACTTTTCATAAAACCGGAAAGCTCCGCCTGGGCGGCGGAGCTTTGGATGAACAAGAAACGGATTATCAGAAAAATAAACGAAGAGATTGGTGAAGACGCGCTGAGCGATATCAAAGCGAAGCAATAAATATTTCCCAATCAATACTTGCTAATTGCTGACATCCGTATTGACGATTATCGAGTCGGAATCAGAATCCTCATTCACATCAGTGGCCTTCACTGATATTTCCAATGAAGAATGCTTGTCACTGGAAGGGATTGTGTATGTGTATTCGAAAGATTTGTCTTGGCTTGATTTCAGTGTTAATCCGTTTATGCTGAGCGATACTTTGGAGATATCATCTTTTGAAGATATGTCGGCCTTTATGTCGATCGAGCTTGAGGTTATGGTGTCCCCGTCTTCCGGGCTGTTTATCTGGACAGACGGTTTTCCTTCATCATCAGAACTGCTTCCATCGCAGCTGTCAGGAGTGGAACTGGTCGAATAGCCGTTCGATTTCAGCCAATTCTTGACGGCACTGTCCCAGTTTTCGAATTGGGGATCGTCTTTTGGGTTTTTCGGCGCATCGCCGCGCGGATCATTCCTGTCGACATAATAAAGCAGGGAATGGGCATCGGTGAATTTCTTTTTCACCCGGTCTTTCCCATTGGGGCATGATCCGTCAGGAATGCAGTATTTCTTGCTGGAAATCTTGCAGACTTTGATTTCTTTCTTGACATTCAATTTTCCGTCCAAGGCATCTTTGCCAGTGTTTTCGACTTCATATTTCGGGAAATCCTCGATAGGGGAATTCTGAAGGGCGGTATTCATGAACGCCCGCCAAATCGGGGCGGCGACATATATTCCGTCTGAGCCGGCTTTCAATGCGGTGTTATTATTGTTTCCGGCCCATACGCCAGCCACTAGAGACGGCGTGTAGCCCATTGTCCAACCATCCCGCCATTCATTAGTGGTTCCGGTTTTGGCGGCTACTGGGCGGTTAGGGAAACTCAAGGGGTTATTATCTCCGAAAACCGGAGCGCGCAGGCTGTTGGTTGAAAGGATATAGTCAAGCATCGAAACGTATTTCTCATCGATTACCCTGTTTCCGGGCTTGTCCTTGTATTGTTCTAGAACGGTTCCCTTGCTGTCTTCGACGCGAAGGATTGCGGTCTTGTCATGATGGACACCTCCGGTTGCGAATGTCCCATAGGCATTCACATGATCAAGCAGTTTGACCTCGCCTCCTCCGAGCACGAGGGATAACCCGTAGTCATCAGGTTTGTTCAGAGTAGTGATACCCATCTGGTGGGCGATATTGATCGAGTCTTTTATGCCTGCCAGATAGAGGGTCTTGACTGCGGGGACATTGAGCGATCTTGCCAGCGTGTCTTTCATTTGCAGCAGTCCGCTGTTCTTGCCGTCATAATTCTTCGGATCATATGTTTTCCCGTCCTCAGTGCTGAAATTGGTGTCCACGTCCCAGATATTGGTTTCGGGAGTGTAGCCCTTGGAAAAAGCGGTCAGATAGACATAGGGCTTGAAGGATGATCCCGGTTGGCGGTCGCGGATAGCGACATTGACCTGCCCGTCGATGGATTTGTCGAAGTAGTCTTTTGAACCGACCATGGCGAGGATCTGTCCGGTTTTGGGATCCATGGCGACCAGAGCCGCATTGGAAGCGTTGTATTTGACGTTGTTAGCGGCGCCTTCTTTTACGGCTTTTTCCGCGGCCTGCTGCTTGTTCCAATCGAGGGTGGTATATGCTTTCAATCCTCCCTGTTCCACTGCCTGTTCGCCGTATCTGTTTTCCAGGTATTCTTTCACATACATGACGAAATGCGGCGCGGATATGTTTTCAGAGGGCGCTTTTATTTTCGAAAGGACGTCAACAGCCTTGGCTTCATCAGCTTGTTCCTGGGTGATATACCCAAGCTTCGCCATCTGGTTGAGCGCATATTGCTGGCGTCCGATGAGGGCATCGGTGTGGTTTCCGTAAGGGGAATAATAGGACGGAGCTTGCGGAAGGGACGCGAGGAGGGCTGATTCGTCAAGGGACAATTCCTCGGCATGCTGTCCGAAAAACGTCTGGGCTGCTGCTTCGATGCCGTAGGCGTTGGATCCGTAGGGTATCTCATTGAGATACATGCCGAGGATATCGTTTTTCGAGAATTTCTGTTCCAGCTCGATAGCCAGGATAACCTCTTTTATTTTCCTGATGAGTGTCCGCTCTGATGTCAGGATGGAATTCTTTATGAGCTGCTGGGTTATGGTAGACGCTCCCTGTTTGGCTCCGCGATGGAAAATATCGACGAGAGCCGAACGGAAAATGGAAGTTATCTTTATCCCGTGATGCAGATAGAAGTCCTGGTCTTCCAGTGAGATGGTGGCGTATTTGACGGCTTCGGGCATCTGGGCGAAATCTATCTGGGTTCTTTTCTCTTCGCCATGGATGTCATAGAGCAGGTGCTGCCCGGTACGGTCATATATCTTAGTGGACTCGATGATTTTGCGACTGCTGACCGATCCGGGGCTGGGAAGGTCTTTCCATGCCCAGGCGAATACGCCGACGACGAAAACGAACCCGGCTATCGCCAGAATGCCGAGATATTTGAATATTTTCTTCCAATTCCAGTTAAAGCGGGATCTTCTCGCGGGCCTCCGGAAGTCCCTAGGTGAGAATGCTTGCCACATAAAATAAAAGATATGTCAATTAAACAAATTTGTTCTAGTTTAACTGATTTTGGGGAAATGTTCAAGGATGTGACAAATGATGCCGAGCAGGTCATTTGTCGGCGATCCTATGCTTTTTCAATGCGCGTCTTTATTTTTTTTGCAGTTCCTCTTTGATAACAGATATATCTTTCTTTATCTGGTCTCCTATTATATAGAGAATCTCATCCTTTTTGAGCTTGCGGATTGATTTTCGGATAGCTGTCAGTTCGTCATTTATTATTCTGGCAACTGCGCCTTCTTTTTTCAATTCTTCCAGCATCATTTTTGCCACGCTTCCGGCTTTCTTGTCCCGAGTGAATATTTTTCTGAGAGACGGCCTGCTGATGGCCTTGTCATAAATTATATAAGAATCGAATAAGGGGGCTATCTTCCGGGTCAGGTCTCTTATGATGCCTTCTTTGCGGTAATAGGAAAGCCTTATGACGGCTTTCAGATGCCTCCCTTTGAATTTTAAGCGCAATGTCTTGGCGGCCTCGGAAATGCTTTTTATTTCATGAGCATAATCAAGCACGACCGTATATCCGTTCTTGTCGAATAGATTGAATCTTCCCGGAACCGATAGCACTGACTTCTTTTTCAATATTTCCGGCCCTATCTTCAATGATTTCAATATGCCGGTTATGGCTATAAGGTTCGATTCCGAAATTTCCGATCGGATTCCAGCAGGAAAGCTTGCTGAGGATATTTTCAGCAGCAAGGTGTCATTGAGGTAGATGCAATCGTTTTTCATGTAACACTTGCCTATCTGATCGGAGGAGCTATGAAACAGTCTTTTATTGTATGCGACTACGGACAAATCATTGCGATTTTTCCTCAATTTTGAAATCGCCTTATATGAAACGCTGTTTTTCTTATCGCCGGCATATATGAAGGCGGTCCCTCCTTTTTTGAGGTTTCCGATCAGCTTCAGCTTTCTTTCGAGCAGGTCTTTCTGATCCTTTATTCTTTCGCCGTCGATGTGGTCCCAATAGACATTGGTCAGTATGGCCAGATCGATATTGTTTTTAGCGAAAGACTCCCGGATGTTTTTCCCGGAACTGAAGCTGCTTTCCAATATGACATAGTCGAAACGGCGGGCTTCGTCGCTGCGTACCTCATTCAATGCGCAGACATTAGCGGAAGTCTTGAATTTCTTCAGGAAGTATTCATTGTCCTTGATAATCTTCCCATTCTTAAATATGCCCTCGCTGCTTATGCAAAGCACTTTCTTTCCAATTGAGAGAAGCGCGTTATTGAGGGTTAACGAAAGGGTGGTTTTTCCTTTTGTGCCGGTGATAAGGATGACCTTCATCTTTTATTTATCGCTTAATATCGTCAATGAATCCAAAAGTCCATCGATAAAGCTCTTATGATTTCTCATATCATCGCTCGGAAATCCTATCTGATCGTTGAGCTCGAATACGTAGGGACCGTTTCTTGTCATTCCGAAGTCTATCGAATAAACCGGCTTTTGGAATTTTTCATCTACTATCGTTTTTATCTTTTCAGCCACATCCATGATTTCCTGCGGTATTTTTTCCAAAGGAACTTCTTTTATCGATCCGCCTTGGGAAGCGTTAGCAAGGTAGCTTCCTTCCCGGGGAGTCCTTATGTGGGACAGGACTGTTTTTCCATTGACTATCACGACCCTGAGATCATGCCTTCCATTGGAAAGACCCTCTATCCCGCATGATGTATCGATGAAATCCTGAATGACATATTCGTTGCCAGGGTCTAAGTTTGTTTTTCTCAATTCGGAAACTTTGTCTATGATGATCCCTTTACCTCCTAGCCCCTTGGCAGGCTTCAATACGGCAAGCTCGTCTTCCCTGAATCCATTCAGAACTTCTTGGAATTTATCGGTTTTTTTGAGTTCAAAGCTTTTCGGCATGAATTGCCCGAAATATTCATACATCTTGTTCTTGTCATTGCAAAGAATTTTGAAATCAGAACAGTTAAGGACCTTGCCGTCCATTTCTTTTGCGGGAAAACTGATCCCCCCGCTCCTGTCATATATAGCATCTGCGATTATCGTTCCTTGCGTTTTCGCGAATTCATTTCCATTGAAAAAAGCAGGATCGTTAAAGGAGAGACCTCCTCGATAGGCTTCCGGCCCGCTTGCCAGATACATATCGAAGCCAAGATCGCGCCCTTTCTCGAAAAAATAACGGTATACGTTTCTTTTTTTGCCGAACTTAAAAAAAGGGTCATTGCCGGGCCTTTCCTTCTTGAAATACATTACTATTTTTTTCCTTGGTGATATTCGCATAGATAATCAGCTAAGACGCTTGTTTCATCGGATACCTTTTCATCATAAGTGAATGCGGGGGAGCGGTTGACTTCGAATATGAACGGATCGTTGTTTTTATCGACAACCACATCGACCCCGGCAACCTGTATGTTCGTAAGTTTCGCCGCAGCGACGGCTACGCTTTTTATAAAAGGGGGAACCTTGGATAAATCCATAAATTCTTCGGAAGCGCCGAGATGCACGTTGTTCCTGAATTCTTCCTTCTTATCCGGCCTTTCTCTCTTTATGACGCAGGCCGCCTCATCGCCTAATACGAGGACTCGGTAATCGAAATCATTAGGGATGAATTCCTGCAGTATTATTTCCTCCTCGGGGTTTTTTCTTGTTATTTCCAGGGCCTCCTCCTTGTTCTTGGCCAGAAACACCCCTAGTCCTTTTCTGCTTTGTGAAAATTTGACAACCATGGGGAGTCCTAGGAATTTTTCAGCGCGGTTCATGGAAAAGCTGTCGTATTGAGAAGAAAAATATGTTTTCGGAACGGGAATGCCGGCGCTTGAAAGAAAAAACATCTGGCTTAATTTTCCAGGATCATTGCTATTTTCGTAAAGCTTGTCAATGAAAAGAATTCCGTTCTTCTTGGCGATATTGGATAATATCGAGGCCAAGCTCCGTTTCTTTCCTACCCGCCTGAAAAAAACGGCTTTGTATCGCGATAAAGGCTTCTTGTCTATGAAAGCCTCGCTAGCCTCATTGCTTATGAACAGCTCTATTTTTTCCATGCTGGATATTTCCGTTTCTATGCCTTTTTCGGTCAGTTTCCGGATCAGCATGTCTATGCCCTTCTGCGTCTCCGGACTTGATTCCTGTTTGCTTTTCAATATGAGCAGCATATGTTTTGATTTTGACAAATTAGCAATCCACTTTTCTTTTCATGACCAAAATGAATTCGATGATATTCTTTATGACATTTCTTGTCTTGCCGTATGTCGGATTGTAATGAATATACAAATCCGGTTTGCCGTTTATTTCTATGATGCTGAAATGCTGACCCTCCGGCCTTTTCGTTATATCGTCGCACATCAGGTCGATTCCGACGAGATAATTTTCTGTCAGTTTCCCGGCTTTTGCGCACAAAGAGGCTATGTTGTCATTTATGATGTCCGTCACGTCCCTTGTCTCTCCTCCTTCGGCTAGGCAAGAGTTGTTCTTGATGAATATCCGCGTTCCTTTTTCAGGTGTGCTTCCAAGCGATGAACCTTGTTTTGACAGGATGCTGTCGAGAACGTTATCCCGGACGGTTTCATTGCAGATATCTTTCTGTTTCCTGGCTATCAGTTCGTCAACTGTCGATTTGCCGTCTCCTAGGATGCTTGGCGGTATCATTTCAAGCACGCCGATAGCCTTGTTTCTGAGCATCAGTACCCGGAACTCTTTTCCGAAAACCATTTCCTGTGCTATGAGGCGGGGAAAGATATTGATTTTTTCTGTCAGTATTCTTTTCGCTTCGCTTATATCCGGGATATTTACGAAAACTCCGCGGCTATTCGATCCGTCAGAATCTTTTATGACGATCGGATAACTGAGTTGGGACAGCTTTTCATCGGCAGGGTTCTTTTTGAAAGTCTTCTTATAGAAGCATACGGTTTTGGGCGTCGGGATGCCTTCTTTTTCAAGGATGAAATAAGTCAGATCTTTGAATGCCGTCAATTCTTTTCCGACAAGGGAGCTTCTCGTTATTTTGAATTTCCTCGAAACGAATATCTTTTCTCCATCTATCCTGATATAAAAGCATCCTCTTTCGGGGATTATCTTTTCTACGGAGCCGCCCATTTCTTCGACGACTTTCTTGATTAAGGCTGAATTTCTGATCATTATTATTTGCTTGTGTCTATTAGGAAATTCTTCAGATCCCTTCTTCCGATGAGCAAGGGATATTTCAGCCCATCGCGGTTGGCGATCGACATCTTGGAAGTCATGTTCATTTTGTCGATAATGATCGGAATCGATATCTCGGCCCTATAGGTGGCCCCATGAGAGGAGAATGTCTTAGCTACGCCTACGATATCCGGATGCTTTTCCAGTTCTTTCCATGTCTCGTTCTTGCTGAGCTCCCGTATTTCTTCTTCGCTGAGGACTTGATCGAGATGAAAATCTTCCCAGATTCTGACGGCCTCCCTGTATCCCAGGCTTATGGCTAGGTTCTTATCTATAGCGGAAATGCCGGCTCCTGTATCTATGCGAGCCTCCACTTCGATTTCCTTTCCTTCTTTTCCGATGAGTTTCACTTTTTCCACTGTTCCAATGACTTTCTTTCCGGAAATCTCCTCCAGTTCCTCCTCGATTTCCCCTCCGAAAAGATCCATCCCGACGCGCACGCCGCGTTCGCGGGTCTTGATCTTGAGGCTTCTTATTTTTTCGAGCCTCTCCTTGAGTCCTGACAGGTTGGCTATCTGGATAGAAAGCCCCGGGCGGGCATTGAGCTCCAGGATGACTGGGCCTTTTTCCTTGTCGATCGCGATGTCGGCGCCCAGGAACCCGAGTCCCGAGACGCTTTGCGCGTCGACTGCGAGGCGCAGCATGTCTTTCCAATAGGGAAGTTTCAGTCCTGAAAGCAGCAGCCTTGTCCCTGGAACGTATTCTATGAGCTTGCTTTTCCCGACAACGGCGCTGGTCGTGGTCCCGGTTGCCATGTCGATGCCGACCCCGACAGCTCCCTGCTGCAGGTTGGCTTTTCCGCTGGATTCCCTGGTCGGAAGGCGCAGCATCGCCATCACTGGGATCTTGTTGAAGACGATGATGCGGATATCCGGAATCCCTTTATAGGCATAGGGTTTGAAAAGTTTCAGCAGCTGGAGCCTTTCTTCGAAAAAAGCCGTGTCATGTATGCCGGAAAGGGAGAAGGATCCGTCGATGATGTTCCTGACATGATTTTTGAGATCGTCGATTGTCACTAGCGAGCGATCGGCTTTTATCCAGGCGTCGTCGCGTCCCTTCTTTTTGCCATATACGACGATGATCCCTTCACCGCCGAATCCTCGGTTCGGCTTCAGCACGAAGCTCGCGGGCAATTTTTGCCAATCGAAATTATCCAGATCCTGATAGGAGCATATCTTGGCGATCAGTCCTGGAACGGAAATATTGTTTTTCTTGAGGATCCTTTTGCAAAGAAGCTTGTCGTCCGCGATGCGCTTGGCGCGCTTCCGGTTGAACGGCCGAATAAACTCAAGATTCCTTGAGTTCATGCCGAGTATTTTCCTGCTTTTCCTGAAAAAATCAAACACGCTTAGTATCCGGCAAAACATGCGATCAGTCTGTCGCATGCCAAGCGCTTGTTACATATTCTTTATTATTTCCCTGAATCTGACGTATTCCGTGATGCGAAGACCCGTCCATTTCCCGATCAGGAGATTCAGCGGGACAGTCAGGATGACTATCCAGGGATAGGTGATGATGAAATTGATAAGCAGCGGCCAACTGGCTATGTAGAAGCCGAGGATCGAAATGATGAGCGTTTCCGCTGCCAGCATGAAAGCGACGCGGTCTCCTTTTTCGATCTGCACGGTGATGAATTTCTCGACGAGAGTGATCATGATAAGGATAGGGAAAATGGAAACGGAAGCCAATCCTGTCCTTCTGAGTCCGCCACCGATAGTCAGCATGAAAAGGATCGCGATCGCGACAATCGTGAGCATGATGGCGACGCGGGGAAGATAGAGCAGGCGGAGCGATTTAAGCAAGAGGCGCGAAAGCATTCCGACCAGAAGGATCGTCACAAAAATGGCTATGCCGTATTTGACGCCGTTGGTGGCAAGGAAGGCGAAGGTGACTATGAGAGGAGTATATACTCCGAAAGCCTTGACTCCGACCACTTGGCGGAGAAGGGCGATGAAGGTTGCGATAATGGGGAGCATCAAGAGAAGCACAACGGTGTCGAAGGGAACCCCTTCCCGGAGAAAGAAATCGATAACGGGATTCAGGTGCTGTATGTTCATGGTTTTTTCAAGTTGATTTAATGCTTGATAGTTTCCTGCTGTGGATGTGGCAGACCGCAATCGCAAGAGCATCTGCCGTATCATCGGGTTTCGGAACGGATTTGAGGCCGAGAATGTTCTTGGTCATCAGCTGGACTTGGGCTTTTTCCGCTTTGCCATAGCCGGTTATGGCCTGCTTCACTTGAAGCGGCGTGTAACTTGAAACCTTAACATTATTTCGTTCAAGTGTCAATAGGACAGTCCCGCGAGCCTGAGCTACCTGGATGACGGTTTTCTGGTTCTTGAAGAAGAAAAGGCTTTCCACGGCTGCTTCCTGCGGATGGTATTTTTCTATTATCTGAGCGATATCGTTCGATATTTCCAGGAGCCTGTCCTCATCGCGGCGGTCTTTTTCGGTACTGATGTGGCCGTATGCCAGGGCTTGGATTTTTCCTGAAGATTCTTCGATGACGGCCCATCCGGTGGTGGCTGTTCCTGGGTCGATGCCTAGCACTCGCAACATGGGGCATGAAACATGGGGCATGAAACATGGAACATGGAACACCGAGTTTGGAACATGAGCATGCTACGCGTCGGGAGTTCTATGCTATGTGTTTATGCTTCATGACTAAAGATTATCGTATATCTCGTCCACGTCGTCGTGGTCGTCAAGCGTTTCAAGAAGTTTTTCATAATCGAGACGCGTGTCAGCGTCGATCTCGGCGATTGTCTTGGGCAGATAGCCGAGACTTGCTTCCAGCACCTTTATGCCATTGGCAACAACGTTTTCCCGAATGGAGTTGAGCTTGTCCGGTTCCGTGAAAATGAGAAGCGAACCGTCTTCGAGCTTGGTGTCTTTGGCTCCGGCATCGATTGCCACGAGCTCGATTTCATCAGGATCTTTTCCTTCCAAGTCGGCATAGATGATCCCGACGGAATCGAAATTCCACATGGAACTGCCCTTTTCTCCCATTTTGCCTCCGGATTTGGTGAGGAGTGTCTTTATTTCCGAAACGGCCCGATTGCGGTTGTCGGTCATGGATTTTATGATCATCATGACTCCGCCTGGACCCATTCCTTCATATACGAGCTCTTCTATTTCGGCGCCTTTGAGTTCGCCGGTCCCGCGCTTTATGGCGCGTTCGATGTTTTCCTTGGGCATATTGACTGAGCGCGCCCTCTCAATGGCAAGCCTCAGCTGAAAATTGGCATCCGGGTTCCCGCCTCCGCCGTCCCTGGCTGCTATGGTTATGAGTTTGCCGAATTTGGTGAAGACTTTTCCTCGTTTTGCGTCCTGAAGGCCTTTTTTATGCTTGATTCCTGCCCAATGCGAGTGTCCGGACATAGTTTTCTCTTACGGTTGGTTACAATACCACTCTAGCATTTTAGCAAGCTGATTTCAAGGAAAAACAAAACCATCCTGGAAAGGATGGCAAGCTGTTTGTGGGCTGTAATTGAACGGCGCGCCTCAGATCTTTTCATGATGAATTTTGCCTTGCAGCATTTTTCCGAATTGCGCCTCCTCGGTTTTCTCCTGTTTTTCTTGGAGATTCATGATAAGATCCTTGATCCTGTATGGATCCGGGACATTGTTGAAGATGAAACGTTCTTTTTCCGAAGCGGTCTGTATGTAGAGGTTTCCGAAGTTGAAGAAAGTGGGAATGATGCCGGAAACTTCAGTAGTGACATCCTGGATGTTTTCCAATTCCAATTCGCTTACTTGGCGGGAAAAAAGGGCCTTCTGTTCAATATTGACGACGCGCTCGTTGGTGATTATCCAAACATCGAAATAATAATCGATCCAGATAATGAAGAATATGATCCATATGAAAAGCAGGAAGGTGTTTTCCAACAGGGCGAAGAAAGAGTTCCCGATGGCTTCGCCGAGGAAAGGGAACATGACTGGCAGATAGGCATAGCTGCCGACTAGCATGATGATGAGGACGAAAACGAAGAAGAACTGCGTCAATATGTCGAACCAATGGCGATGCGCTACTAGAAGGATCTTTTCTCCTTCTTTCTGTCCGGCGAAATGGTATCTGTTGAAATCTTGCATAGGGATTTGTTAAAAGCTGGTTAGATTGGCTATTTTGGCAAAAAGAGGCTGCCAGTTCACTGAAAAGAAGAGCGCCAGATTGGAAACGAAAAGCAAGGTCGCTACGATGACGAAGGTTGTGAGCATGATCTTGTTGAGCTCGGAATTCAGGGAATATTTTATGAGATGATAGGTGATGAAAAGGCAGAAGAAGATATATGAGAAGATGATCAGTCCGTAGAGTATGAAAACAAATAGCGCCATAGGTTTGTTTTAGTTTGTTATGTTTTTGTGGCCGATATGATCAAAGTATTCTAAGACATGCAAGGAAGCACTTTAAAAAATAAAAGAACCAAACTCGAACGCTCTGTTTTCTTTTCAAAATATTCACGCCTCTGATTTGTTAGCGTTCCGCAGAATATTTTGAAGAAAACAGGCATTCTCAAACAGTGTTTCTTTTATTTTTTAAAGTGCTTCCTTTGTGAATAACCTAAAAATCATACTGGATCATATCAATTTTCCCGGGCATTTGATTCCGAGATGCTCGTAGGCAAGCTCGGTCACGACGCGGCCTCGGGGCGTCCTGGTGAGGAATCCTATTTGAATGAGGTATGGTTCGTATACGTCTTCGATGGTGTTTATCTCTTCGCTTGTGGCAGCGGCTATGGTGGAGAGGCCGACCGGACCGCCTGCGAATTTTTCGATGATAGTCGAAAGGATGTGTTTGTCAGCCGGTTCCAGCCCGATTGGATCGACGTCGATCATTTCAAGAGCCTGCCTTGCTATCACTCCGTCAACCATCGGATGATCTTTGATCTGGGCATAGTCCCTGACGCGTTTCAAGAGCCTGTTGGCGACACGCGGAGTCCTTCTGGAACAGAGCGCGATTTCTTGCAGGCCTGACTCATCCATTTTCACATCAAGGATGCGTCCTGAGCGCTCAATGATCTTTTTTATCTCGTCCGTTTCATAGAATTCCAATCGATGGATGGCTCCGAAGCGGTTCCGAAGCGGGTTGGTGAGTGAGCCGAGTTTGGTGGTCGCTCCGATGAGGGTGAATTTGGGGAGGTCAAGCTGGATGGTTCTGGCGGATGGTCCTTTGCCGATGATGATGTCGAGCTTGTAGTCCTCCATGGCGGGATAGAGCACTTCCTCGATCGATTTGTTGAGGCGGTGGATCTCGTCTATGAAAAGGACATCGCCGTCTTGGAGGTTGGTTAGGATGGAGCCGAAATCGCCCACCCGTTCGATGGCAGGGCCGGAGGTTATCTTGATGCTGACGCCCATCTCTTTGGCGATGATGTTGGCAAGGGTGGTTTTCCCGAGGCCGGCTGGGCCATAAAGAAGGACATGCTCGATCTGCTCGCTTCTTTTTCTGGCAGCTTCTATGAGGATCTGGAGGTTTTTCTTGGCTTTTTCCTGTCCGACATATTCTGAAAAGCTCTGCGGTCGCAAAGTCACGTCGAGGTTTAGGTCGTCATTCTGTTCGTTGGCGCTTGTAATCATATCATGGAATATGGAACATGGAACATACAGCAAAAATGCCTTTTTGTTCCATATTCCATGGTCTATGTTCTGTAATCAGTCTAGCACCATTTGACAAATTTTAGAAGCTGTGCTAAGATACTAAGTCATTTGGAAAAGCAGCTTTGCTTGATAAATGGCTAGCAGTAAATTGCAGGCAATTGGTGGTTCCTATCTTTTGCCATCAATCAGGGAACTTTTTTATCCAGACATGGGTAGCTTGGTAGCCTTCCACACCAGTTCTGAATCCATTTTGAGAATTGATGTGGCGGGTCGCTGGGCTATTCCTCGATACTGTTCCTTTTCTTGGGCTCCTAGTCTGAGAGTTTGCCTGCAAATTATTGATTGGATAAGAAATCTCGCTTTCGGGCGAGATTTTTTTGTATTCTTGCATAGCTAGCGGAGAAGGATTGAAAATAAAAAAAGAACCAAACTCGAACGCTCTGTTTTCTTTTCAAAATATTCACGCCTCTGATTCGTTAGTGCTCCACGGAACATTTTGAAGAAAACGGGCATTCTCAAACAGTGTTTCTTTCAAATATTTGTCCCTATTCTAATTTATTTTAATCGTGGTTCTATAAATCCGTAACTCTTTCCACTTCCGAAAGCGTCGTCTCTCCTTCGATGACGTGGAGGATGGTTGTTGTTATTTCGTATTGCCCCACATAGCTTCGAAAAAATATCGTTGGCTTTCGGAAACGTCATTATTTTTGATATTAAATGTGAGATGTGGGTCGCCATATATTTCGAAGTCGATAGTGTCGTTGTAAATGACGGTATTGACCAAGTTTTTCTCAAGTCCTTTCATTGTCCGGTATTCGATCAATCCGCGTTTTGCGACTGCAATATCCATGGAAGTCTTCAGTGATTCGGGACCTATGATTCTGAATCTGATATTCTTTGATACTCTTATTCTGTCCCATTGGGTATGAACGAATTCTCCAGCTTGGTCGAAATAGCGTTGCCATTCTCCGCATATCATAAGGATGGTCGTATCTTTCGACATTCCTTTAATTGTATCAATAAGCCGGGCGCGGAATGCTTTATTGCCTTCGGTTATCGAGAATTCCTGGCCTGATTTCTGCTGCATCAGCATCATGAGCGCTTGAGAAGCCTGCATGGCTTTTTTTTCCTGATTCTCAGCTAATGTGATTAGTTTTCGTGGATTTTCAGCTCTCCAGCTTGATTTTTTGATGCCTACCCGACTCACCATTTCCTTGCTTTCAAGAGAGGAGAGGGCGTTATAGATGAATTGGCGGTGAAGTCCGGTGAGTTTGCTTAATGTGATGGCACTCATTTCGCCATAGGAAAGAAGCCTGGCATAGACCAGCGTTTCTTTCTCGTTGAAGCCGAGGGACAGCAGGCTTTCTTCTGTGTTTCGGTCAATAATTCTTGACATGATTATATTATATACCTTTTTTAAAGCAAAATAAAGTCAATAAATAATGTCAATGTATCATTGACAAGTATTCTTTTTTAGCATATGATTTGCGGTTAAGATGAATTATCTTAACCAAATGAACATTAACAATCAAGCGAGGATAATACCATGAAGATTCTTGTTGTTGATGACAGGCTAGCCAATCAGGAATCCGCGCGTAAGACGCTTTCTGGTCACGAGTTGATCATTGGAGGAACATATGCCAGTGGCTGGAGCCATTTTCGTCGCCGTTGCAATAAAAAATTTGACGCTGTTCTGACTGATCTTCTTCTTCCTGAAGACTTGCCATCTGATGAAATTTTTCCGTATGGAATCCCACTAGCGCTCGAAGCACTCACTCTTGGGGTGCCGTTGATTGCGATTGTGACTTTCGGCGACCATCATACGGAAGATCCTCGGGTGGGTATGCTAAACGGTATGAAGAACGGAAAAATCGGAGAAAGCGTTTTTATGACATCGGTGGATAGCCCCCTGGCGGCTCTGGATGGTGAATGCGATGTCTGCAGGGGTAAAAGGCTTGTTGTCTGCAAAAATTGCAAAGGAACCGGAATGACAGATGCAGAACATGGAAGGTTCGCGCAATGTTCCTGCATCTATAACGAACCGGGGCGGGGGAGGTCTCATTGCCACTTCTGCGATTCAACAGGGCGGCTTCACGGCAAGGATTGGGGATGGGTTCTCGAGCGGCTCATTGAGATGTGCTGACCAAAGATATCAGCGGGTCGATTATTATTCCGCAGTAATCTTAGTGTCTTCGTCTTCCTCCGGATGCATTAGCGTATTTTCGCTTCTGTATCCGGGGGATTTTTTATTCTAAAAAACACCCAGTATCTATAATGGATACTGGGTGTCTAAGTACCTCAGTTTTTCTATAAATCCGTCACTCTTTCCACTTCCGAAAGCGTCGTCTCGCCTTCGATGACATGCAGGATGCCGTCCTGGGTCATGGTGAGCATGCCGTTTTCGACAGCCTTGTCCTGGAGGTCATTGGTGAGGGCGCCTTGCGTGATCATCTCCTGGATATCGCGAGTGAGCTGGAAGACCTCGGAAACCGTCATGCGGCCTTTGTATCCGAGATGGTTGCATTCGTCGCATCCGACAGTCGCGTATATCTTTTTGAGTTCCGGAATGGCGATGCCTGATTTCGGGGAAATAGTCTTGATGACGGACTGGATTTTCTCGGCCTCTTCGGGAGTCGGATCGATTTCTTTCTTGCAATGCGGGCAGAGCCTTCGGACCAGGCGCTGCGCTATGAAGGCATTGACTGAGGTGGCGACGTCCTGCGGCGTGACGCCCATGTTGATCATACGGGCGACGGCTCCCGCCGCGTTGTTGGTGTGAATGGTCGAGAGGACCAGATGTCCGGTGAGGGCGGCCTGCACTGCCACCTGCGCCGTTTCGTCATCGCGGATTTCACCGATCATCATGATGTCAGGATTCTGACGGAGAAGCTGGCGAAGAGCGGTCGCGAAAGTATATCCGCCGGCGTCATTGACCGGAGTCTGCAATATCCCTTCCATGCGGTATTCGATCGGATCTTCCACGGTGATTATTTTCACTTCCGGCTTGTTGAGGTGCTGCAGGACGCTGTAGAGAGTGGTGGTCTTTCCGCTGCCGGTCGGACCGGTATTGAGGATCACCCCGTTCGGTTTCTCGATCTCAAGGAGGATCTTTTCGAGATTCTCTTTCCGGATGCCGAGCTTGGTAAGGTCGTATTCCAGATTGGCGCTCGAGAGGAGCCTCATAACGACAGTCTCGCCGTATCCGCCGAGGATTATGGAAACACGGACGTCGATCATCTGTTCGGCGACGTCTTTTATGTCATCATCGAACTTGATGCTGAAACGGCTATCGATCACTCCCTGTCTCACTTCCGTCTTCACTCCGGAGAGAAGCTTTATCTGTCCCAGGAAATTCGGATATTCGGTCATGGTGATCTTGACGACGGTCTGCAGGATGCCGTCGATCCGGAAGCGTATGTGGACGTCTTCCGAGCCCGGTTCGATGTGGATGTCTCCAGTGCCCAGGATTTCGGCTGCCGCGAATATTATCTTGGCTATATCGATAGTCTTGGCTTTGGAGACAGCCTCCTGGAGAAGGGAAAAGTCATGGACATTCTCTTTCGCTATATCGAATGATTCCTTGTTGACCAGGACCTTCCTTCCAAGGGTCTGGGACATGAGGCGCTCATAGATGTTCTCCAGGAATTCTCCTTCTCCGGTCACTCTTTTCACTTCGTCGATCGAAGTGATTCCGGCAATGGCTTTCAATATCCCGTCCTGAAGCATGGTTATCATGCCTGATTCAAGGGCTGTCATGGTGAGTTCGGTTTCTCCGGCCAGCTCGATGATCAGCTTCTCAAGATCTTCATTGATGGTGAGGATCTCGAATATCCCGCGTCGCCCTTTGTAGCCGACTCCGTTGCATTTGGGGCATCCTTTCGGGCGGTACAGCTTGGTGATCTCTTTGGGAATCTCGACTCTTGATCGGGGAGAGATGATGGATAGGACCTTTTTGATCGAATCGATAGTTTCGGTTGCCGGGACATATTCCTCTTTGCAGAAATCGCAGAGTTTTCTGACTAGCCTCTGTCCGATGATGGCGTTTATGGAAGGGCTTATGAGCGACGGCTTCACTCCGAGCTCGATGAGCCGGGGAATGGCTCCGATGGCGCTGTTGGTGTGGAGCGTCGAGAGCACGAGATGCCCGGTAAGGGATGAATTGACGGCGATGTCGGCAGTTTCGTCGTCTCGGATTTCACCGACCAGGATGACGTCCGGATCCTGACGGACTATGGCGCGCAGGCCGGAAGCGAAAGTGTATCCTCTGGCTTTTTCGATCTGGGTCTGTGAAATCCCTTCCAATTCGTATTCGATCGGGTCTTCAATGGTGATGATTTTCTTGTCGGGCGTGTTCAGTTTGTGGATGATGGCATAGAGGGTAGTGGTCTTTCCGCTGCCGGTCGGACCGGTATTGAGGATCATGCCATTAGGTTCATTGATCTGCTTCTGCAGCTCTTCCCCAGCCAGCCCGACGATTCCGAGCTGTTCCACCTCGACGCGGATGGATTCCGGATCGAGAAGCCTTATGACTATGGATTCGCCGAAGTTTCCTGGGATGACGGAAACGCGGGTGTCGATTTTCTTGCCGGAAAGATGGACTTCGAAAGTTCCGTCTTGAGCGATATCGCGTAGGTTTATCTTCATGCCGGACATGATCTTGATACGCGAAAGCACGCTTTTGAAAACGCTCAATGGGAACATAGCGACATCCTGGAGGATCCCGTCGATGCGGTATCTGAGGCGGAATTCGTTTTCCTGAGGTTCGATATGGATATCGGAAGATTGGAGGGCATAGGCGCCCGCCATGATGACATTCAATATCTGAGTGACAGGCATCTCCTTGATTCTTTTCCTGAGGGATACCAGGTTCTTGATAGCCGTTTTGTATTCTTGGAGCTCGTCATCCCCGATACTGAGGCTCAGCTGGTCGATGACGTCGAGAAAGACTATCTTTTTGTAGCGCTCCAGGATATTCTTGAAATTGGTGTTGGAAACGACGAAAAGCCTGATTTCCCATCCGTTTTCTTCCGATAGGTGCTTGGCGAACTTGCTGGTCTCTTCAGCCGTGGGATTGGGTGAAACCATGCTCACGTTTTTCCCTGCTTTTTGGATGATGGCCATGTTGTATTTTATGGCTGATTCTTCAGGAAGAAGCCGGAGGTTGTCAGGGGAAACCGGGACGACGTTCGTGTCGATATATGGGAAATTTATGGAAGCGGCGAAAAACGAGGCCTGTTCTTCCTCGGAGCGATGGCGGAGTTTCGCGATGATGTCCTGGGTTTCCCGATCTTTTTTGGAATGGTCAAGGGGCGCCTGACCGCTTAATACTTTTATCATGGTTTTGTTTTAGGATCTTTAACGCCATTCTAGCATATCTGCTGCGTTATTGATAATAAATCAGCTTAATTAAACGGGCTTGCCTATTTGCATATGACAACTAATATTCCGGCCTGTCAGTAAAAAGACACCCGGCGCCTATTATGGACGCGGGTGTCTTTTTTGAGTCGTAAAAGCTATAAAGCGCTCTTGATTTTTTCGGCAATGAATCTTCCGGCTGAATAGGTGTCGGGTATGTCCAGTTTTATTTCCAGGACTCCCTGGCTTGTTTTCCCGCCCAGAATCTGCTGCATCCCGCCGAGCTTGTCGGGTTCCGCCATTCTTACGACAGCCATGGTTTCTGACGGGCTGCTGCTGTATGTCACTATGAAAATCCTGCCTTCGCTATAGTTCTCTTTGAGCTTTTCAAGGATCAGCGGCAGCGTTTCCGGGTTCGAGCGGCTTTGGACGAAGTCTTCGATGGAAAGGGGAGCCCAGACGATCTTGGCTTCTTCTTCCCAGTTGATCTTTGACATCAGCCTTCCCATGAGTTTCAGGACGTGGAGAGGTTGGGTCTTATATAGCCAGCGGATGATTTCCTGCTGTTCGGCTCCTTTCTCCATGAGATCGGCTGCAGCCGAAAGGCACCGCGGAGTGGTGTTTTTCTTCTGGAAGCTGTCGGTGGCGCAGATGATTCCGGCCAGGAGGCAGGTGGCTATATTCTTATCCAACATCTCCTTGCTGATCTCTTCCAATGCCCGTTTGATAATCTCGGAGCTTGAGCAGGCGGTCACATCGACCAGGTTGGTCTGTCCGAAACTTTCATTGTTGCTGTTGGAATCGATGTTGACGATCGGGATTTCGAAAAACAGATCGGGATTGTTGAGATAGATGGAGCCTAGCTTTTCCAGATCGGAACAGCCGATGGTTATGATGAGGTCGTATTTGAATTTGGCAAGTATGAATGAGAAGTCTTTCGGATTGAGCGATCCTTTTTCCGGCGTGAGATAGATGTTCAGCGTGTCGCCGTTCTGCTCTTTCCTGATGCCGGTTATCTTGTTGTCTTTGGTGTTGAAAGAAAGGACGAAATCGCGCGAACCGGAAATATCATTGATGATATTCCGCGGACGGGGGAGGAAAGAGAACTTGTCAGAAATCTGGCCGGACGAAGCAATGGTCGGATCGATGCCGATGCGTTCCAGGAAGAAGAAGAGCCCAAAAGCGCTTCCGACCGCGTCGCAGTCAGGGTTTTCCGGGATGAGAATCAGCACCTCTTTGGAATTTTCCAGGAATTTCTTGAATTGTTCTTGCGGCAAAAGGCTCATAATAGGGGCATCTTTAAGTTAGTAGTGTAGACTAGCAAGATTTTTTTGGAGTGTCAAACAGGAGCGTGGAGCATGAAACATGAAGCATGGGGCAGCAAAGCGCGGCCGGACGCAAGGCTTCCATTTTTCCGAAATACCGCTAAGATTGAGATATGGAAAAGGAATTCATCACCAAAAATCTGAAGGAAACCAAGAAGCTGGGGGAAATGCTGGCGGCGGAGCTTCGAGGAGGAGAAATCATCTGCCTTTCCGGAGAGCTGGGCGCCGGGAAAACCACTTTTTCTCAAGGGATCCTGGAGGGGCTTGGCGCGAAGGGACCATATACCAGCCCGACGTTCGTGGTCATGAAGCACTATGAGATCAAAACACCGAAAAACGGAAATATAAGAAACGCCTATCACGTCGATGCATACCGGATCGGTTCGGATGACATGCTCAATCTCGGTTGGGAAGAAATAATTTCGAACAAGGAAAACGTGATCATTGTCGAATGGGCGGAAAGGCTGGAAAATATCATTCCGAAGTGCGCATTGCGCATCGATTTTTCCTGGGAAGGCGAGAATGAGAGGAAAATAAATTTCAAGAGCTAGAAGTGATATAATCAGGCGCGCTTCCCTCGCAGGTATTATTTTACTTGCCTTACGCTTCGCACGGAAGCCGCAAAATAACACCTGCAAGAGAAGCGCTAAGACGCATTAATCGATATGCCTAAAGAAAAGAAAAAACTCATCCTTATCGACGGCAATGCCATAATCCATCGGGCCTACCATGCTATGCCGCCTCTTGTCACGAAAAAAGGCGAACTGGTGAACGCGGTCTATGGATTTTCGTCTACCCTGCTGTCGGTTATCGACAAGTTCAAGCCGGAATATGTCCTAGCCACTTTCGATCTGGCCGGACCGACTTTCCGTCACGAGGAATATGAGGAATATAAAGCGACGCGCGTGAAAGCCGATCAGGAACTATATGACCAGATCCCGCGCGTCAAGGAAGTGGTGCGGGCTTTCGGTATCCCGATTTTCGAGGCGCAAGGGTTCGAAGCGGACGATGTCATCGGCACGCTGGTGGCGCAGTCGGAAAAAAAACATGAAGAGATTGAAAACATAATCGTGACAGGAGACATGGACACGTTGCAATTGGTCAGCCCGAAAACGAAAGTATATACCATGCGGCGCGGGCTTACCGACTCGGTGCTCTATGGCGAGAAGGAAGTCTTTGCCAGGTATGGTCTCAAGCCCGAGCAGCTGGTTGATTTCAAGGGTCTTCGCGGTGATCCGTCCGACAATATCCCGGGAGTGAAAGGCATCGGAGAAAAGACGGCCATAACGCTCCTTGAGCAATACAAGACCGTGGAGGGAGTCTACGAGCATATAGCTGAAATAAAAGGAACGGTTAAGGATAAGCTGGAGCGGGACAAGATGATGGCGTTCAAAAGCAAAAGCCTGGCGACGATTTCCAGGAAGGCTCCGGTTGTGCTCGCTATCGAAAAAGCGCTCACGCATGATTTCGATCGCGAAGGGCTGGTCAGCATGTTCAAGGAACTCAATTTCTTCAGTCTGGTGAAGCGCATTCCTGGAGCTGAGAAGGATGATGCTTCGAAACCAGCCGCGGTCCCCGCCGGGGTGAAGGATTTCAAATTCGAAATCATCGAAAACGGCAAGGTCGGGGATTTCGTGAATACGCTCAAGGAGTGCGGCGAGATCTCGCTGTCTCTTAGGACGCACGGGGAAAAGGCCTGGAACGGCAAGATACTCGGCGTCGCTATCGGATACAAGACCGGAAGGGTCGGCTATGTCAGCTATTCTGAAGAGAATTTCGCTCTTCTTGGAAAGGTTTTTTCCGATCCTGATGTGAAAAAGATCGGCTATGATCTGAAAAGCGACCTAGAAATCTTGCGGGCTAACGGCATCGAGCTTGCGGGAGCATATTTCGACATCATGCTAAGCGCCTATCTTCTCAATTCCGGATCGAAAATAGAGCTTTCGACCTTGGTTCTGGAAGGCCTTGGGGAAGAGATGGAAGAAGAGAAAAAGCAGGGACAGCTAGGGCTGCAAATAGAGTCGGAAGAGGAAATCGCTAGCCGTTCCTGTCAGCGAGCCGACTATATTTTCAAATTGAAAGACATCCACGAGAAGAATATCGCGGATATTTCCAAAGAACAGGAAGCGGCTGGCAGCAATGGCAATACTCTTTGGAAAGTCTTTGAGGATGTGGAAATGCCGCTGGTTGAAATCCTGTCCGCGATGGAAATCAATGGTGTCAAATTCGACCCGGATGTCTTTCATGGCATTTCCGAGAAGATAGAGAAAAGGATCAAAACCTTGGAAGACGGGATATATGAAGCGGCTGGCGAGACTTTCAATATCAACTCTCCCAAACAGCTTTCGGAAATATTGTTCGTGAAGCTCAAGATCCCGACTGACAATCTCAAGAAAGGGAAAACCGGGACGATCTCGACGGCATCTTCCGAGCTCAAGAAAATCAAGGATCAGCACGATGTCATTGGAAAGATCGAGGAATACCGCGAGATTTTCAAATTGAAAACGACCTATCTCGACACCTTGCCGAGCTTGGTCGACAATAATTCAAGGATCCATACCTGTTTCAATCAGGCAGTGGCAGCGACAGGACGCCTTTCATCTTCCGATCCCAATCTTCAGAACATTCCGATTCGGACCGATCTAGGGCAGCTTTTGAGAGCCGCTTTCGTGGCAGATGAAGGTTGGAAATTGGTGAGTGCCGATTATTCGCAGATCGATCTCCGGGTGGTGGCGCATGTGAGCGAGGATAAGACCATGATCGAGCTTTTCTGGAAAGGCGAAGATATCCATCGGGCGACGGCGGCCGAGATAAACAAAGTGACGCCTAGCAAAGTGAGCGACAAGATGAGGAGCCGCGCCAAGGAGCTCAATTTCGGCGTCATATACGGCATGGGAGCCTTCGGGTTTTCCGCGCGCACCGGGATATCGAGAGAGGAAGCCAAGAAATTCATCGACGCCTATTTCGAAAGGTTCCAAGGAGTGGCCAGGTATATGAAATACATGAAGGAGTTCGCCAAGAAGAACGGCTATGTGGAAACCGAGATCGGAAGAAGGCGATATATCCCGGAAATAAACTCATCCAATTTCCAGGTAGCCAATTCCGCTGAAAGGATGGCGATCAACATGCCGATCCAAGGGCTCTCTGCCGATATCGTGAAGATCGCGATGATCAAGGTGTACGATGAATACAAGAATAATCCGGACGTGCGCATGATCCTCCAAGTGCATGATGAAATCATCTTGGAAGTGAAAGAGGATGCGGCTGAAGAAGTAGGGAAAAAGGTGAAAGAGATCATGGAAAGCGCATATAAGCTCAAAGTCCCGCTGTTAGTGGATGTTCACATGGGGGATAATTGGGGGGAGATTTGAAAATGAAATCAGAATGCAAGATTATAGGTAAGGATTGAAATTTTTTGGATATTAATCAAATACACATTGGCGCGTATGAAAGAACTTTTTTCGATGCCTGAGAAAAATAAAGAATCGACTATAACTCCCGATGATTTTGGTAGGAGATATTTTGTTAGGGAAACTCCTGAGGAATATGAGAATGCTATTGAACATGCTGGGTTTGTCGAAATAAAAACTCCGTATGCGGAAGACCTTCTATTTGAATTGGATAGGGAAACATATGAAGGCAGGGATCTTTTATCTGAAAAAATAAAAGGGGAGGTGGTTCTTGATTTGGGATGTGGCGACGCGTCCCTCAATTATGAATATGCGGAAAAATTAGGGGCAAAACTATTTATCGGTATAGATTTCAGCCCAGCAATCTTTTTGCCCTCCGCAGTCAGTGAAAAGGAACCTCTGGATCTCTCTTTGGATTATAATCAAGAACCTGCAGTGATTGGAGGAGGCGTATCGGCCGAAATAGCAGAAAAGGATCACAATGAATCTGATCCTAAGCCTATATGCAAGAAAAAAAGCGTCTTGCTTTCTGGTGATATGCTGAGGGTGATTTCTCTGCTTCCTGATGAGTCGGTTTCTGTGATAATATCGTCAGGAATTGAAGGTAATCTCGTTAGCGAAAATACTAATAGTGAATATTTAAAATTTCTCGCTTCAGAGATAGTGAGAGTTCTTAAGAAAAAAGGTATTTTCATTAGATATATGAGCGATGTTTGTCCGGGGAAAGATTTGAAAGAAGTAGCTTCCATCGAGGCTGTCGATAGTGGTAGGAGTGGTATTTTTGAAAAAACAAGCGAGGATCAAAAATGAAATAAAAATAATCTTTGGATTCCTGTATCCGTAGGAATGACAAATAAAAAGGCCGTCGGGAAGTTATCCTGGCGGCCTTTTGGTTTGCTTGAGAAGGTTATTGCTAGCTCATCCTGCTTACAAACCGTCTTTTAGCGCAAATTACAATTGAATGAAAGGGTCCTGCTCGAGTGCGTACAAAATAGCTCGGATACGAGCCCTTTTACTTCTAGTATCCTTTAATCTTTGCCTTAAGGCGCCTTCTTTGTCGGAGAGACTGTATAACTCCATTTTTGATGATGTGATCATGCCTCTGTTGTGAATGAGTCTTTTTTCAAATTCGGAAAGCCTGGACAGAAATTCTGCGATGTTCGAATTGGCAGTGAGTTTCGCCTTTTCGAGAAATTCGCCGACTGGCATTGACTTCAGGATATCGGGTTGCTTGTCAGTAGGAAGCTGCGCTTGATTTTCCAGGAGTATGCCGTTGCATAATTCGATGCATTCAGGACATATGTAAACATCCCCCTGTCCTATGAGCCTGCTAACCTCATCCTGATTCTTTCTGCAGAAAGAGCAACACAGCGATCCTTCATTATTTCCGTTCATGGCAACCTCTCCCCTGGGTTTTGTTGTTGATTTTAATGTGTATAGATTACGGCTTGATGTCCTCGACATCGACCATCATGGACAGCAGCCAGCCCATGACTCTCCATTTGTCTTCGGCTTTGAAATTGTAGTCTTCGGCGAGAGTCGTGAGATATTCCAATTTCTGATCCGCTTCCTTCTGGCTGGCGGCACGTATTGGGAGATCGAATGACACCTCACCGCATTGAATTTTACGCGCCAGTTCGATAAAACGCGGATCAACATCCTTGGGACATTTTTCCAGCAGCTCTTCCCTGTTGGGAACTGTGGAAAATGCTTTCGCTGCTGGGCTGAGTTCGAAAAAAGGAAATTCAAGCGTCATACCCGTATCCTCCATGGTTGTATCTTGATTGATAATGTGCTGTTGCCAGAATTCCATCCGACTGCGTATCATACACTAAGCATATATTATTGTCATATGAAATATGGTGATAGATATCAAGAATAAAAATACATAAAAATCCTTTAAAAATAGGAAAATAGGCATGTTGTGATTGACTAATCATAATTATTATGATAATATTGCAATATGCAGAAGGAACTCCAGCTCATTGGAATGCACAAGAACGAGGCTAAGGTCTATGAAGCTTTGGTTAAGTTCGGGCCGTGCCGTGCGGGCGTTTTGATAAACAAATTGGATATTCATCGAAATCTGGTCTATCAATCCCTGGACAAGCTTATTTTGGGCGGATATGCCACAAAGGTTATCAAGAAAGGCGTGTGGACTTTCCAGATAACCGATCCCAACAGCCTACTGTCGAGCGTCAGGCAAAGGGAAACGGTGGTCGAGGGAATAATAAAAGAAATCCAGACCAATCAGCACAAATCCTTCCAGCAGATCGTGGTCTATGAAGGGGTGGAAAGCTACCGGAATTATTGGCTTAGCTCCCTTGAGCGTTTTCCGGAAGGGACGGTCGATTATACTGTCGGCAGTCCTGCTATCAGTGACTGGATCGATATTATGGGTCCGGCGTATGAAAAATATAATAAATTAAGACTGAAGAAGAAAATAAAATGGAAAACCATACTTTTCCAGGTTGCTGAAAGCGAAATGGAATCCCTGAAAAGGTTTCCGGATCTGATAGAATACAGGTTGTGGCCAAGAGAAGGAGAGTTGCTGGGCAATTTCAATGTAATTCACGATACGATAATACTTCACGTATTTACTTCTCCTGTGCGCATAATCGAAATCAGGGATCCGACCTTGGTGCTTGTATTTAAGAACTACTTTGATATGATGTGGGAAAAGGCCGAGCCTGTTAATCTTTAGCCATAATCTATGCCGGAACTGCCAGAAGTCCAAACGGTCGTAAGCGACCTGAATAGGAAGATAAAGGGTGATGTTATCACTGATTTTTGGAGCGAGTGGCCGAAAGCGATAAATGGGAAATCCCTTGATGCGTTCAAGAAGGAAATCAAAGGGAGGAAAGTGCTGGAGGCCAGGAGGATCGGGAAGAACATATTCATCGATCTGTCCGGAGGCAAGACCCTGTATATCCATCTCAAGATGACAGGCCATCTGCTGATAAAACAGAAAGCGGAATCGAACGGGTATTTTTCAGACAGGGTCAATCAATATATCCGGCACATATTCCATATCGGAAAAGACAAGACGATGGAATTTTCGGATATGCGGAAATTCGGGAAGATCGTTTTGGATGATACGGAAAAGATAAGCGAATTGAAGGAAGTGAAGAAGCTGGGCATCGACGCGATGAGCGCGGAATTCACTTTCAGGAAATTCAACGAGATATTGGACAGGAAGCAGAAGGCCGTCATCGGCATCCTTCTCATGGATCAGGAAACGATTTCGGGAATCGGAAACATCTATCGGAGCGAAGTCTTGTATGACGCAGATATATCGCCCAAAAGGAAGGCTGCCGATCTGTCTTTGGATGATAGGAAAAGATTATATGATTCGATAAGGAGGATATTGAAACTGGCCATAAAGCTGCGCGGAACATCGGACAGCGATTATCGCGACACGTCCGGAGCGCCAGGCGGATTCCAGAAGGTCATGAAAGTGTATAAGCAGCAAGGGAAAAAATGCGGGAAATGCGGCGGAACGATTGAGCGGGAAAAGATGGGGCAACGAAGTGTTTTTTTCTGCCCTGGCTGTCAGGCATAGGCATGACGGGTAATAAGGAATGACAGTATGAGGATATGTTAGCAGAAAAAGGGGCTTCGGGGTTTGAATTCGGGCACGATAAGATATGTTTGACAAAAACCTATTTTGGCGCATACTGACGTGTTACGTTCTGAGCGAGCGTAATCAGAGAGTTTCTGCTCTTTGAAAATCTATTAAGGGAGATTGAACATGAAAGACATGCTCGGTCGTGCAGTAAGGTTGCTTGTGGATGTCCCCGCAAGGATGCTGGGGTCTATCTGCGATCTCCTGGAAAAGGTTTCAGGAAAAGAAGGCGGCGAGGAATGGCTGGCGGAACTGAAGAAGTTCCTGCTGCGAAAACCTTGCTGGACTGGCGAAGTTGTCAAAACCATCCTCGAGTTCGTAGGCAACGTCACGGTTACCCTGACGGCAGGCGAGTTCATTGCCAAGGACAATTTCGTCCTCAATACTGGCAAAAACGCCCGAGTGAAAATTTCTTACTTGGGGGATAACTTAAAGAAGTATTTCCTCGATAAGATTGAGAATTTCATCGGCGATGGCGATGTTTCTCTCGTCTACAACAAGCTCAAAGAAAGTTCTCGGGATATTCCGATCATCTCCGAGCTTGGCGGCGAAGATCAGGCGGAGACCATGCTTGGCGTGATCTTTTCCCTGATGAGCAAGCAGCCCAATGGAGAAGATGGAGTTCTGCTCAGCAACGGCTACGCGAACATTTTCTACGTTCGCGACGATGTCCAGGTGCTCTGGGCTGTGGGCGTCGGCTGGGGTGGCGACGGTTGGCGCGTCAATGCCTACTCCGTCGCTGGTACGAACGGGTGGGACGGTGCCTACCGGGTGTTCTCTCGCAATTCCTCAAACGCTTAAGCTCAGACCCTTTGATCCTTAGTACCTTTGACCCTTTCGAATTCATGGACATCATTCATGATGACGGGAGGGTCTTTTTATTTACTTTAAATTTTGATATAGTGTTTTTGTATTCATGTGATACGCAACGGTTACGGCTTTTGCGTCATGGGTGCAGAAAATTTTTTGCGAGATTCGTGTCGGGTAAGCCTTGCACGAGAGTGCTGGAGATATTTCTTCAAAAAATACAGGAATTGGTGCAAGAAGCTGGCGGACTTTTGATGTCCCGAATAAGATTCAATCTGGAGAGTATTCGAAGGATGGTGGTGCAGATGGTATTCTGAGGAAAAATACTGCATTTCAGTCAAAATAAAAGACGGCTGTTTGGAAATGCTGTTTTTGGTGTATAATGAATAGGTAATTTTTTTTAAACTTTTCAATGGACAAGAAAAAGAAAATAATCATTGCTGTCGTTGCGATTGTCGTGATTGCGGTCGGGGGAATCCTTTTTTTCAGATCCCGCGGCAACAGCGGATCACGCCAGAAGATCGACCTTAACAAGAAACAGGCAGAGACCGGTCCCAAGAACACCGGTCCGGTCAGCCCGATTTCCGGCATCTCATGCGACGACTGGAATCGCCGGCCGTTCGCCATTATGGAACCGTCGGACACCTCCGCCCGTCCCATTTCAGGAATCTCGGACGCGGATATGGTCATCGAGATGCCCGCCATTTATGGAAGCATCACCCGCTTGATGGGCGTCTATGTCTGCGGCAATCCGGAGAAGGTCGGTTCGATGAGGAGCTCCAGGCATGACTACATCCCCCTGGCGGCAGGACTCAATGCCATATATGTCCACTGGGGCGGTTCGCATTTCGCGCTCGACAAATTGAACGAGGGAATCATCGACAACATGAACTGCAACGGCGATGGAGGGAAATCGGCTGCGAAATACTGCTATCGTGAGAGCATGGATTATCTGAATCAGGGGAAAGCTTTTCCGGATGTTCCGACCAAGAGCGATGACACTGGATATATGAAATTCGCCGATCTGCTGCAGGGTGCCAAGGATTTCGGATATGACCTCACTGACAAATTCGTCGGCTATCCCCATCAGGATGAAGCGTCGGCCGATCAGCGCCCGGCAGGCGGGAAGCTGCGCGTCGGATATCCTGGTCCGTGGGTGGAAGAGTTCAGCTATAGCAAGGACAACAATTCGTATACCAGGGTCTGGGGCGGAGTTCTCGACACGGATCGCAACAACGGCAAGAACATCACTCCGAAAAACATCGTGGTCATGATCGCGGATGGAGCTCAGATGGAAAGCCAATATGCCAACTTCCAAGTCGGGGATCCATGGTATGACGACAGCGATTCCGGCACCGCCTATTTCTATATGAACGGCCAGCAGATGCAGGGGACATGGAAGAAAGACAAGAGCAGACTGGACAGCAAGCTGATATTCTTCGATTCCGAAGAGAATGAAGTCAAATTCGTGCCAGGGCAGATCTGGGTCAATATCATCGATCCGGGCATCGGGTTCAAATGGACGGCTGCTCAATAACAGCGACAGATAGAAAAACAAAAATAGCGAGAAATCTCCCTTTTCCAGGGAGATTTTTTGTGGTAAGATGGGCTCATGATATTCTTCCTCTATGGCGAAGATTCCTTCAGGTCATACGAAAGGGTCTTGGAAATAAAAGACAGGTTCCAGCTGAGCGACAAGTCGAATTCCGGCTTGTCTTCTTTCGATGCGGAAGAAAAAAAGAATGTCTTCGACGAGTTCAGGAAGACATACGAGATGCCGAGCCTCTTTTCGCCGAAACGGCTTCTGGTGGTCAAGAAGGCTATTTCGGCGGCGAGTTCCGAAGAGCAGAAGAAGCTGTCGGATTTTCTCAAGGAGAACGCGGAGAGGATATTGAAAGACGAGGATTGGATCGTTGTTTTCTGGGAGGGAGATATGCCCAAGAAGAATAACGCGCTCTTCAAATTCCTGGAGCAGAATGCCAAGAAGCAGAATTTCGAGGGGCTGTCAGGATTGAAGCTGGAGCAGTGGGCGATGAAGAAATTGAAAAGCCTGAATGCCGAAGCGGCTATTTCCAAAGACGCGCTCCGGAAGCTCTTGGCCTATGCGGGAAACGATACGGCGGTGCTTTCGAATGAGATCGAAAAGCTGTTCAGCTATTCATACCCCGGCATGATCAGCGAGGAGATCGTGGATATGCTGGTGAAAGCCCGGATCGATAATAATATTTTCAACACTATCGACGCGATCGCGTCTGGGAACAAGAAAAAGGCGTTTGCCCTCCTTCATAAGCACCTGGAAAAGGATGAGGATCCGTTCTATCTTTTTTCCATGTTCGTCTATCAGTTCCGCAATCTTCTTAGGGTGAATGACGCGCTTGAAGCTAGGGTCATGCAGGAAGCGCAGATCGCCAAGATGACGCGCCTGCACCCCTATGTGGTCAAAAAAAGCCTTATGCAAGCCAGGAATTTCGGAAGTTTCCGCCTGAAATCGCTCTATCAGAAGCTCTCGGTTTTCGATCTGAAAATAAAGACCGGGTCATTGGATATCAAGCTCGCGCTGGATAAATTCATCGCGGAAATATAGATGTGGTTTGTACATTTGCATATGACAACTAATGTTCCGGCCTGTCAGTTGGCAGCGGCAGCATAGTTGGCTCCACTTGCGGTAAAGCTTCTTCGCATTTTAAAGATTGTCAATTTGCCTCCATCGATTATTTGTAATATGCACTTGCAAATCATGCTCTGCGCAAAGGCTTTCAGTTTTTCGAATTCAGGATCTTGTTTTTGAAATCTTCGAGGCTGTTCCTGTTGTCGATCCGGATCCTTTTCAGGTCGAAAAGATTGCCTTTGAAATCCGCGATTCCCGGTTCCGTGGTGAACGCGCCAGAGTATCCGTTTTCTTTGAGGTATCCTTGGATCTTTTCATTGTAGTCGCCCGATGGATAAACGAAGAAGGGAACCTTGATGTCATAGTGATATTCCAAAAAATCGCGGCTGTCCTTGATTTCAGCCCGCAACCTTTCGTCGGTCGATTCTTTGAGGTTCGGGTGCGTCATGGAGTGCGACATGAGTTCTATGCCGTAGTCGGAAATCTCTTTCAGCTGCGTTCCCATCATGAATCCGGAGTGGTCGATCTTGTCTATGATGATCGCCTCTGAAGCGCGGAAACCGTTGCTTTTGAGGATCGGGAAAGCGGCGTCATAAAAATCGCTGTATCCGTCATCGAAAGTGAGGATGACTGATTTTTCGGGGACGTCTCCTTTGATAGCCATGCTTGGGGTGATGGCGCTGTAGCCGTTGTTCTTGAGCCATTCCATTTCCTGCTTGAAAAGTTCCGGGTCGGTCGAAAGGTTGTATCCGAGGAAGTCTTCATCCTTGTCGACTGAACGGATGTAGTGATACATGAGTACGGGGATGTTCCCGCTTGGAACCAGATTGCCGCTAGGCGCTTCGGGCTCTTTTTCTTCCTGCTGGACAGGCGCATCCGGCTCAGAATATTTCAAGTCAGCCGGATCTTTTCCCGACACAGAACTGCTTTCGATAGTTTCGACTTGGACGGTTTCTTTCGCTTGGCATCCTGAAAGGAATAAAACAGCGATAAGGATAAGCAACATCTTTTTCATGATTCCATTATAGCTTTTATGTCCGGATAAAAAAACGCCCGGTCTTTCCAAATGGGACGGGGCGTTTCGCGTGCGGACTATTTCTTTGTCAATGCGGCGCTTTTCACGAGGGCGTTCAGTCTGGATTTCTTTCTCGCGGCAGTGTTCTTGTGAAGGACTTTCTTCTGCGATGCCTTATCGATAGCCTTCAGCGTTTTCTTGAGATGCTCCTGGGCCTTCTCGATGTTCCCGCTAGCGAGAGCTTCCTTGGTGGCTTTCATGGCGCTTCGGAAAGCTCCTTTGATTTTGCGGTTCTTTTCGGTCTTGTGCTCGGTGACCCGCATGTATTTCTTGGCTGCTTTTATGATCGGCATAGTTCTATCGCTCACGCACAATGCGCATTAATGAGATGCTGGATTGCTATTCGGAGCTGTTTTAAGGGTTTAAAGATTCTGACTAAGAGCTTTGTCCATTGGGATAGACTTTATTATTTCTATCACAGGTTCCGTTTTTTGGCAAGAATAGGGGGAAATGGTAGAATGGCCTCATGATGATGGGTGCGGACTTGCGCGTTTATATATGCCAACTAATGTTCCGGTCTGTCAGTTGAGAGCATTAGTACAGTTGGCTCCACTCGCGGTAAGGCCTGTTCATGCTCGATAGCTTATCGATTTGCCTCCATTGATTAGTCGGCATATATAAACGCGCAAGTCCTAAAAATATTGAACATTTGCAATGATAGCTAAATTGAAAGGAAAAATCGAATACATGAAAGACGGGTTCGCGGTGGTGGATGTGAACGGCGTTGGGTATAAGGTGCATCTGACAGCATATGCTTTCGGGCGCATCGCGGGAGCCGGTTCGGTCGATCTTTTCATCCATACGCACGTCAAGGAGGACGCGATCGACCTATACGGTTTCATCACCATGGAAGAGTTGGAAATGTTCGAGCTGCTGATTTCCATTTCGGGAGTCGGTCCGAAATCAGGACTGGGAATCCTGACCGTCGCAACGCCTGTGACCATAAAAACGGCTATCTTGAACGAAGATTCATCCATCCTCACTAAAGTGTCCGGGGTCGGGAAAAAGACGGCTGAAAGGGTCATTCTGGAGCTCAAGAACAAAGTGGGCGCTATTTCGGCTGGCGATCAGGCGGAAGCGGTCATTGACAGCGACGCGATCGAGGCGCTGGTCACGATGGGATATAGTGTCAGCGACGCGCGCGACGCCCTGAAGCTGGTTCCGGCCGACATCAAAGAGGTCGGTCAGCGGATAACCTTAGCGCTTAGGAATTTGGGGAAAAAATAAAAAAACAAGCGGGATTAGTACAGTGGCAGTACGCTAGCTTCCCAAGCTATAGACGCGAGTTCGATTCTCGTATCCCGCTCAGATGAAAAAAATGCTTAAAAATTCCTTATTGCTGGCTATGCTTTTTTCTAGGCTGCTTTAAGAATAAGCATCATTAAATTCACAACTTTACGATCCGATGGCAGTCATGCGTTTTTTATTAACAGAGGTTGTGGTTATTGCGGGGCTGACAGGTGTATAATAGGTATATAATCGGTATACAGTATACCTATTGACAATAGGTATATAATAGGTATATAATCGGTATACAGTATACCTATTAATTAAAAAACGGAATGCTTTATAAATTAGAAAAACCTGATTTGTCCAAGATTAAACCCGAGGAAGCTGTTAATTTGTTATTCAAGGCTTATTCGGCAGGGGATGAAGGAATAACTAGTCTTTTTCAAAAGACATCCAATCCGCGTTATTTGTATTGGGATAGAATGAAATACAAGCCATTGCCAAAAGGCGTACCTTCTGCCGAAATGCTATGGCTCATAGTTAAATTCCTAAGGAAAGGTCAACAGATAAATACGGTTGTGACCACTGAAACAGGGGAGGTTTTTGCCTGGGTCAAACTTCCGGAACTTGAAGAATTTTTTCATAAACTGGATTTGCATACCGGCGGTCATTTGAAGCTTTTTGATAGTGACATAGATGAACATAAGAGGCAGCAGTTTATCGTAAGCGGGATTATGGAAGAAGCTATCGCGTCGTCTCAATTGGAAGGAGCCAATACCACAAGGAAGCTGGCAAAAGAATTCCTGCGAGCAGGGAGGAAGCCGTTGAACAAGGCCGAACAGATGATATTGAATAATTATGAAATGATGAAGGCCATAGACGGAGAATATAAAAGTCAGAAACTGACCAAGGATATGCTCTTGGAAATGCACAGGATGATAACTAACAATACTATTGATGCGCAAGACGTGGGTTGTTTTAGAAAGGATGAGGATGGGATTATCGTTGGCGATGCGTATAACAAAATTTATCATGTCCCGCCGAAAATGAAATTCGTTCAACAAGAGCTTGATAAGTTTATCGATTTTGCCAATGATGATTTGAAGGAGAATGTTTTTTATCATCCTATAATCAAGGCGACAATCATACATTTCTGGATTGGCTATCTTCATCCGTTTGTTGATGGAAACGGAAGACTGGCAAGAGACTTGTTTTATTGGTATCTTTTGAGAAAAGGGTACTGGGCCTTCGCCTATCTTCCCATATCGACCATAATAAAGAAATCACCCGAGCAATATAAGATGGCTTTTGTATACAGCGAACAGGATGATAGGGATATGACTTATTTCATAGATTATTCCGTTAGGAAAATCAAGCTGGCGCTAGGGGGATTTGAAGAGTATGTCAAGAACAAAGAAGCGGAAAATCGCGCACTTAACGACGTCATTAGGAACAGTTACAGTCTCAATGAGAGACAGATAAAACTTCTTCAGTACTACTATAAAAATCCGAAAGGAAAAACATTTCCCAAAATGCATTCCAATATATATCAAGTGTCGAAGTTAACGGCGCTTAAGGATCTTAACGGTTTGGAATCGCAAGGATTCGTAGTTGCCAAAAAGGAAGGAAGGAATACATTTTATTATCCTACTTTGAAAATAAAGGACATTATTAAAAATTAGCATCAGTGCAGCGTCTGCATTAGCTGAGATTTCAAGATTCTGAACGGGGGTTCGTTTTTGTTTCAAACTGGTGCGTTAGTAATCCAGTTTTTTGATTTTTTTAAATCGTGCCGCGATCAAGTCTTAGCCGTTTTACAGGAGGATATCTTGTATGAAAAAAATAGTCAAGCTTTTTCATGCTAAAATGAAAGATATGGCAAAAACAGAAGACAACGGATTCGTTCAATCCAATTCTCCAAATGGGGGATTCTTGGCATCCAGCGCTTGGAGGGCATTCCAGGAAGCGGCAGGGAGGAATGTTTTCCATCTTGAAGAGGAGGGTTTTTCGGCAAGCATTATCGAACACCGGCTTCCCTTGGTTGGGAAGTATTTCTATGTTCCGAGAGGCCCGATCATTTCACGGGACATGGAGCATGGAGCATGGAGCATGGAACATGGAGTAGGGAACGGTGCTCGTAGTCGGGAGTATTTTTCGAAACTCATTGAACTGGCGGAAAAGAACGGGGCTGGGTGGATCAGGGTCGATCCGGCGAGCGATAAAGCGCTTGAAATCATGAGAAAAAGCATTGATTTTCCCATCCAAAAGGCACCTCATGATATGCAGCCGAAAGAGATTTTCCTTGTCGATATTTCGAAATCCGAAGAGGATATCCTGACGGGAATGAAGCCGAAAACCAGATACAATATCCGTTTGGCTGAAAAGAAAAACGTGAAAATATGCTATGTCGACAAACGGTCAGCGGACGCGGAAAAATATCTTAGGGAGTTCTTGCGGCTGGTGGCAGTCACTGCCAAGCGTGACGGGATCGTCTCTCACCCGGGCGGATATTATCGGAAGATGTTCGCGGCTGTTCCGTCTGAAAACATGAGATTGTATGTCGCCCGATATGGCGAAAAGGTGATCGCTGCCAACCTGGTCGTCCTTTTCGGGGACACGGCGACATATCTTCATGGCGCGTCAGACAACGAAAACCGCAACCTCATGGCACCGTATCTCCTGCAATGGCAGCAAATGAAGGACGCTAAGGCGGCTGGATGTTCGAAATATGACTTCGGCGGGGTTTCTATAGCTCGCGAGCCTGGCATGGCTGGTCAAGATGCTGAAAAAAAGGGGAATATGAGCCTGGGCAGCTGGGCTGGAATCACTAAGTTTAAGATCGGTTTTTCGCCTAAGGCGGACGCGACCGTTTTCCCTGGGAGCTACGACATTGTTGTCGACAAGAAGAGGTATTCGGCATACCGTATCCTTTCATCCGTTATGCCTATCCTGAAGCGTATCAAAAAAAGTACATAACGGTTTTTTATCAGAGAATTTCGGGTGGGGAATGTTGACATCTTCAAACAGGAAAAATCGGATTAAAAATCCGGTTTTTTCTTTTTTCCAACCTGTGGATAACTTTCGGAAAAAGTGTTGTTGACACTCGAAAATAATGTTATAATTTCAACAGGAATTTTATCGGATTTTCAAATGAACGCGCGAAAAAAACTCTGGCAGGAAAGTTCTAGAGAGAGTTTCCGTTCTGAAGGGAAACGCGCGGCACAAAACGGACATCGTTCGGGGGTTTGTGTTGAGGCAAAACAAAAAAATAACAATGGGAATATTTGATTTTTCAAAGAAAGGTACTGGATTCAAGGGACAGGTCGTCCTTGTCGTTTTCATGTTTATCTCAGCCATTTTAAGCGCTTCGATACTGCGTTTCGGACTGCAGAAATACAGCTATTTTTCCCCGATGATCCAGACAGCCTTGAACCAGGATGTCGCCATTGCCGAGAACCGGATAGTGAACGAAAACACTGTTCCCGCCGAGGTTGCGATCGGGCAGGTCAAGGGAGAAACCGATACGCTCAGCGCTGGAATATCCGGCAGCGAAAACTTCGAGGCGACGCAAGTCAATATCGGAAGCAATCTCATCCTGTCGGATGATGGCAGCAATCTGCAATTGTCGATCTATGACATCAAGAGCGAATCGTTCATTTCCGCCGACAAGGGAGATTCGAAAATACTGATTTCCTGGAAGACCAACAAGCCGGCTGTTTCCGATTTGGAATACGGCAAGAACGGACAGAAGAATCTTGCTAGCATGAAAGAGGATTCATACGGGTTCATCCATAGCGCGGTCCTTAGCGATCTGGAACAGAAGAACGCCTATACATACCGCATCACTAGCAAAGACAGATTCGGGAATTCCGAGGAAAGCGACTATTTCGGGATATATACTGCTGCAAAACCGGTTTCGGTTTTCGATATGATTTCCAAATCGCTCAACGACATATTCGGTTGGGCAGTCAAGAAGGGTTAAAAGGCTGAATTCTTAAGGACAGCGCCCGCCTACGCTAAGGCTTGCATAAGACACGACCCGCCTACGCTAAGGCTCGCATAAGACACGACCCGCCTACGCTAAGGCTTCGGCGGGCGAAGCAAAATGAAAACAAATTTGAAAAACAAAATCATTTCCGTTATCCTGGTGGCTGTTTCGGCCTTCGCTTTGACGTGGCGTGGGACATCCGCTGAAGTGGCGAAGACGATCGACGTGACTGCATATATCGCCAACAAGGCTGACAAGGAAATGGCGAATGGGGAATACGATGTCCGCTTCGCGCTTTATTCGGCTGACCGCACGACTCCTGACGCTTACCCTTCCACGAGCGATCCTAGGATATGGGAAGAGACTCAGAAAATCCAAGTGCGAGACGGGATACTTCATGCCGAGCTTGGATCGGCTAACCCTATTCCGGATAATGTCGATTTCAATTCCCAGGATTACTATCTGGGAATCCGTATCGCGACCGATAGCGAGATGGTTCCGCGAAGGAAGCTCGGCGCTGTTCCGAGAGCCTTGAGCGCTCTCAATTCGACGAACGCTGACACCGCAACGAACGCGCTCAGCCTTCAAGGGGCGAATGTCGGAACCAAATCGGGAGATATTCCGCGATTGGGATCCGGCGGGAAAATCGCGTCCAGCATGCTGCCGAGCTTTACGAAACTCGGGACCATAACAGCCGGCGTATGGCAGGGGACGGCTATCGCGAATAATTATATAGCCAAGTCCCTCACGGGGAAGACATATAACGGGCTTTCGCTGACTGTTTCAGGCGGGGACTTCTCGATTGCGGGAGGCAGCAGCAAGCTGACCGTGTCAGGCCAGGTGAGCGTCAATCAGAATCTGACTACGTCTTCCACGCCGACATTCGCGGGACTCAAGCTTACTTCCGGCCTTGATCTGGGAACCGGCGATATAACGCTCAGCACGGTCAACGGGAATTTCATTGCCGGCGGGAATATCATTCCCGATACGGACGATGCATACAACCTGGGGTCTTCCACGAAAAGATGGAAGAACGTCTATTTTTCAGGAAGCATCTCCAGCACCTCTTTCAATGGAAACACGATCGTGCCAGGTTCCGGGAAGATAGATCTGAATTCGCATACTTTGACGCTGACTGCCGATTCGCATATCAATCAGGATCTCCTGACTACATCCGATCCGACTTTCGCCGGCATGACTATCGGCAGCCTTTCGGGTGTGCTCAAGGCTGCTGGCGGGACGATAAGCGGCAGCGCTACTACGTCGGATCTGCCCGAAGGGTCGAATCTTTATTATACGAACACGAGGTTCGATAACCGCTTGGCGGCTAAAACGACAGCTGATCTCACGGAAGGCGCGAACCTGTATTATACCGATGCCCGCTTCGATAACCGCTTGGCGATAAAGACAACCGATAACCTGTCGGAAGGAAGCTCTAATCTGTATTACACGACCGGCAGATTCGACACGCGTTTCGCGGCAAAAACTACAAGCGACCTGACTGAAGGAAGCAATCTGTATTTCACTGACTTGCGCGCCAGGGCGTCTCTGACTTCAAGCGCGACAGGACTGACATACAGCAATACCAGCGGCATTTTCACGATTACCAGCGGATATGTCATCCCGACGACGACCCAGGAATCGCAATGGGGAACGGCGTATGCATATCGCGTCGAAAGCGCGGCAGGGACTGCTCCGCTCAATCTTGCTCTTTCAGGGAATGCCCTCACGGGATCGATCGATGACGCGACCTTGACAGCCAAGGGCGTGGCATCCTTCAATTCGACGAACTTTTCTGTTGCTAGCGGAGCGGTCAATACCATCCAGGATATCGCGACGGCTTCCACCCCGAGCTTCTCCGGCTTGAATCTCACCAACGCTCTCACCGCCGGAAACGGAGGAACCGGATTTGCCAGCTATGCGGCCGGAGACATGCTGTACGCGGCTTCCTCCTCGGCTTTCTCGAAGCTGCCGATAGGAACTAATGGGCAAGTCCTGGTGATTTCTTCGGGAGTTCCGGCTTGGGTGGACAGCGCGACCGGAACATCGCATGACCTGCTTTCCGCGTCGCATAGCGATACGACTCCTGGTTCTGTTGAACGCGGAGCTATCATAACCGGACAGGGAACGACTCCGAAATGGGCGAAACTGACAGCCGGGCTGAGCGGACAGGCGCTTATTATCGATGCGAACGGCGACCCGGTCTGGACAACCGTAACGGTCGGAGGAGACGGGCAAGGGGTGTCCGCCGATTCATTGGATTTCACTGAATTCAAGGACGCGATGGCGCTTGATGCCAACCTTTCTATCTCTGCGAGCGCCAACAATTATTCCATGGATTTCGATTCGGGGACTTTGTTCATTGATACGGCAAACAATTATGTCGGAATAGGAACTACCGCGCCGGGAACTAAGCTGGATGTGGCGGGAGCGATCACCGCAACCGGAGGGACAAGCACCAATTGGAACAGCGCGTATGCCTATCGGATAGAAAGCGCTTCTGGAACGCTGCCGCTGACGCTCACGCTTTCCGGCAACGGACTGACCGGTTCGATCGCGGACGCGACGACGGGATCGAAAGGCGTCGCTTCTTTCAACGGATCCAACTTCACAGTGACAAACGGATCGGTCAATACCATCCAGAACATATCAGTAACAGCTACTCCGACATTCGCAGGACTCACTCTCGATACCATGAACGGAGTGTTGAAAGCATCATCGGGAATCGTTTCGGGATCAGCGACGACAACCGACCTCACCGAAGGGACGAATCTTTATTATACGGATGTCCGTGCCAGAATATCTATCTCTTCTACTGCGACAGGCCTGACATACAACAACACTAACGGAATCTTCACTCTGACCAGCAACTATGTCATCCCGACGACGACGGAAGAATCGCATTGGGAAACGGCATATGGCAATAGGGTTGACACCTGGAACGCGCCGCTGGCGTTTTCAAGCAACATCGCCAGCCTCAGCTATATCTCGACTAATCTTCGGATCAATGGGACATCCCTGGATACCATCCAGGATATCGCGACGGCTTCCACCCCGAGCTTCTCCGGCTTGAATCTCACCAACGCTCTCACCGCCGGAAACGGAGGAACCGGATTTGCCAGCTATGCGGCCGGAGACATGCTGTACGC
>JAAXWW010000006.1:53426-53986 GCA_013334765.1 Candidatus Moraniibacteriota bacterium
GGCTTCCTCCTCGGCTTTCTCGAAGCTGCCGATAGGAACTAATGGGCAAGTCCTGGTGATTTCTTCGGGAGTTCCGGCTTGGGTGGACACAGCGACAGGCGCCGCGCATGACCTTCTTTCAGCGTCTCATTCCGATACCTATCCGGAAGCGGTGCAAAGAGGGGATATGATTACCGGTCAGGATGTGAGCTCAGCCAACAAATGGAAACGCTTGGCAGCCGGAGGGTTGGGGCAGTTCCTCTCCATCGATTCCAACGGGGACGTTTTTTGGAAATCGGTCTCAGTCGGGGACGGCATAGGAGTGACTCCGGACTCTTTGGATTTCTCGGAATTGAAAGACGCGATGGCGCTGGATGCCGACTTGTCTGTTTCCGCCTCAACTAACAACTATTCCGTCAATTTCGATGATGGCACTTTGTATATCGACACGGCGAATAATCGGGTCGGCATCGGCACCACGGCGCCGGGAGCCAAGCTGTCGTTCTACAAATCACTCGGAGATAAGATAAGGCTATATGACGGCGGCGGTACGAGTAATTACGGAATAGGAATCCAAGATG
>JAAXWW010000007.1 GCA_013334765.1 Candidatus Moraniibacteriota bacterium
CACCACGGCGCCGGGAGCCAAGCTGTCGTTCTACAAATCACTCGGAGATAAGATAAGGCTATATGACGGCGGCGGTACGAGTAATTACGGAATAGGAATCCAAGATGTCGAAACCCAGTTCTATGTCGAGTCAACTGCTCATTTCTCTTTCAATTCAGGCGGGTCGCTTCAAGCTAGCGGAGTGAACGAAGTGATGCGCATAATGGCTTCCGGAAACGTCGGCATCGGCACTACCGCTCCCGCCCAAGCCCTTGATGTCGTCGGCGCCATCCGCTCAAGCAATCAGCTCATCTCGACCGTCTCCACCGGCACGGCGCCTTTGTCCGTGGCTTCGACGACGCTGGTAACGAACCTGAACGCGCAATACCTCAACGGCCAACTCGGTTCATACTATCTTCCATCGGCAAATGTTTCCGGAACTGCGACATATATGGCGAAATTCACTTCCGGAAACACTATCGGGAATTCCATAGTGTATGACAACGGAACCAATGTAGGAGTCGGAACGACGAATCCTGGAACCGCTTTGGATGTTGTCGGAGCGATCCGCTCAAGCGGCCAGCTCATGTCGACTGTCGCAATCGGAACCGCGCCTCTTTCGGTCGTTTCGACCACTCTCGTAACGAACCTGAACGCGCAATACCTGAACGGCCAGCAAGGTTCGTATTATATGCCGTCGACCACTGACAGCTGGGTGAACACGATCGGTGACACGATGACGGGATCTCTTGTCTTTTCAGGAATTTCAAACGATATCACTACTAATGGCGCCGAACATCTTTCCCTTATGCCAGGAGGCAATGTCGGAATAGGCACCACTAGCCCCGACGCGAAATTGGAAGTGGCAGGCGGGATCATCGGGACGACTTTCAACGGGGTCGGTATTTCAGGAACGGGATCCATTGCTCTTGGATCATATGCCCTGACGGTTTCCAATAACGCGGCAATAAACCAGAGTTTGCGCACAATCGACACCCCGACTTTCGCCGGGCTGTCCCTGTATGGCCAGCTCACTTCGTCCGTATCGACCGGCACGGCTCCTTTTTCCATCGCTTCGACCACCCTGGTTTCCAACCTGAACGCCGACCTCCTGGACGGCCAGCACGGCTCATACTATGCCGCGGCTTCTTCCGTTTCCGGCATCAGCGGATACATCCCTAAATTCACCGGATCCGGAACGATCGGGAATTCGGTAATGTATACCGATGGGACGAATGTGGGGATCGGGACGACCGCGCCAGCGTATAAGATGGAAGTTGCCGGCACACTGGGAATAACCAACCCGCTTTCTTCGACGTGGGTACCGGCGATGTATGCCAATGCTCCCAATTTGGCTAATGGGCAAAATTATTTTATATCCGTCGGGAAGTCTGCCACGGCCTTTAACAACGCGAGTCTTAATTACCATCATGCCGGCGATGGCAGCGCATCCAATTACGGTTCTTTGGGCATGAATAGCCGGAGCGACATACTGGTATTCAATGCGTCGGGCTACGTCGGCATCGGCACTACTGCGCCGGGTAGCCAGCTCGAGATTTACCAGAGTTCTGCCCAAAGGCTGTTGCTGTCCGGCGCCAATATAAACCTGGCATCTTCCAATACCATTACTCCTCTTGTAGTCGTGAACGGGACGGGAGGGGCGACCCTTTTGCAGCTCCAGGAAAACGGAGGGACTCTTTTTATGGTAACCAGCTCCGGCAACGTCGGCATCGGCACCACTAACCCAACCCAATCCCTCGATGTCGTCGGCAAGATCGCCATTTCAGGGACGCAGATGATATACAACGCCAATGCTGCAGGATTCACAGGTTCGCTCTTCTTCGGGAACGGCGGAGGAAGCCTGTCTCATACGACCGGGAGCGAAGGGTATTACAACACGGGAGTGGGGTATAGTTCTCTTTTGAGCAACAACACCGGACACGACAATTCCGCCTTAGGAGTCAATGCCCTCATCTCCAACAACACCGGATATAACAACACCGCGCTGGGAGTGAGCGCTCTCTATTCCAACACCACTGGCTACAACAACTCCGCTCTAGGGGTGAATGCCGGTCGATTCATATCCGGCGGTTCAGTCGCCAACGTCACCTCGAACAGCTCCCTCTATCTTGGCAATACCACCATGGCTCTGGCCGACGGCGACACCAACGAGATCGTCATCGGAGCCAGTGCCACGGGAATCGGAAGCAACTCAGTGGTCCTCGGGAATGATTCCATAACCAAGACCATCCTCAAGGGGAATGTAGGCATTGGGACGACCGCGCCGGGAGCCATCCTTGATGTTCTCACGTCAAATAATTCCCAAATGGTTGTACATAAGACAGGTTTTGAGTATGGGAATACGGGAATTCTTTTTGGTGCAAGCTCGACGGTAAATGCTTCAATTAAGGGCGGTATAATCTTCAATTATCCAAGCGGCAGTGGTTTTGGAATCGGTGATATGCATATTGCTCTTAATAATGCCGCGACAACGTCAAATGTAACTATGGCTGATGCGATACTTACTATAAAGTCATCCGGAAACGTCGGCATTGGGACGACCGCGCCGACGCAAGCCCTCGATGTGGCAGGGAATATATCGCTTTCCGGATCGCTCGTAATGGGAGGCAACACCGTGATAGACAGTGGTGGCGGATGGCTCAGGACCTATGGATCTACCGGATGGTATAGCGGCACCTATGGCGGAGGGTGGTATATGTCCGACTCTTCTTGGATAAGGAATTTCGGCTCGAAGCCTCTATATATGAACGGAGACGGGACCTATTCCGGTGTGTTCATGAACGGCAACGTCGGCATCGGCACCACGGCGCCGGGAGCCAAGCTGTCGTTCTACAAATCACTCGGAGATAAGATAAGGCTATATGACGGCGGCGGTACGAGTAATTACGGAATAGGAATCCAAGATGTCGAAACCCAGTTCTATGTCCAGTCAACTGCTCATTTCTCTTTCAATTCAGGCGGGTCGCTTCAAGCTAGCGGAGTGAACGAAGTGATGCGCATAATGGCTTCCGGCAACGTCGGCATCGGCACTACCGCGCCAGGATACAAATTGGACGTGGCCGGTTCGGTTATCGTCTCGGCAGGATTGAGGGTCGGAAGCGCATCGGGAAACAGTTATGTAGGCTTTGTGTCTGGGGCGGGTGCGGATTCGAGCGCTGCTGGAGGAAGCATATACACGGCCAGCTTCTCCAATCCGCTATATATTCTTACCGGAAACGTCGGCATCGGCACTACCGCGCCAGGAAGCAAGCTGGAAGTCAATGGCGGAATAGCAGCGACGACTTTCAACGGGGTCGGTATTTCAGGAACGGGATCGCTCGCTCTTGGATCGTATACCCTGACAGTTTCCAATAACGCGGCTATCAATCAGAACCTGCGCATCATCGACGCCCCGACCTTCGCTGGCGTGTCCCTGTATGGCCAGCTCACTTCGTCCGTATCGACCGGCACGGCTCCTCTTTCCATCGCTTCGACCACCTTGGTTTCCAACCTGAACGCCGACCTCCTGGACGGCCAGCATGGCAGCTATTATGCCGCGGCTTCTTCCGTTTCCGGCACCAGCGGATACATCCCGAAATTCACCGGATCCGGAACGATCGGGAATTCGGTCATGTATACGGATGGGACGAATGTGGGTATCGGCACGACCGCGCCGGGAGCTAAGCTGGATGTTGTAAGCGTAGACAACACGCCTAGCACGATTGCTATGAGGATATTGTCGCTTAATGGTACAGCAGGGCTACAATTCGGTTATTCCTCTATTTCACAAAAACAGACTACTAACAATATTAATATCGATGCGGGATTGTCAAGCGGAAATATTATCCTTCAATCCAGTTCATCCGGCAACGTCGGCATCGGCACTACCGCGCCAGCCTCCCTTCTTTCCCTGAGCGATACCGCCGTTTCTACATACAACGATGCCCTAACTATCCTCAATCCGAACAGCCTCGTACATTCTGGAAGCTCGATTCTTATGAACAGTGGAACCACTAACGGAGTCCGCCTCTATTCCGAACTGATGAACGCGACTGTCGGATCAGAAAAAACCAGTTTCAACATCCAGAACTATATGAACGGCACCTGGATAGACAGGCTCATGGTCCGCTTTGACGGCAACGTCGGCATCGGCACTACCGCGCCGTCCTATGCTCTTGATGTGTCCGGAGCAGTGAGAGCGAGCGGAGAGGTGATTTCAACCAGTAACAACTCCTACCGCTTGATTGTCGGAAACTACGGAACGTTCCTGAGGAGTGACGGATCGTATACATATTTCTTAACCACCGCCTCGGGCGACCAGTACGGGACATTCAGCGCCCTCCGCCCTTTCACTTTCTCCAACAGCACAGGGGTGGTCTCAATGGGGAACGGCTTTACAGCTTCCGGAGGAGCGATAAGCCTCAACGCCTCCTCCAACTACGCCGTCAGCATCGCCACCGGCACCTCGACCGGGGCGGTCACTATCGGCGGGGGATTGAATACCGTCGCCATCGACTCCAGCGACTGGGACATCACGACCGCCGGAGCCATGACCGGCATTTCCGGCATCTCCTCCAATGGGAGCTATACCCAGACCGGGACCAGCGCCAACACGTTCACCGGAATCTCCACTTTCTCCAATGCCACCTATTCGGCATTGTTCACGGGAGGGAATGTGGGGATCGGGACGACGAATCCGCTGCAACCTCTAGATATATACAGAGCCCCTTCCGATACTCCGGGATCTGGTTCCCTGGGCTTTTCGTTCGCTTCCGGAACTGACGGATTCGGCGTGCGACTAAGCGCAACCGGCGGTCCGTATGATCTGAATATTGACCGCTATGCAGGAAGCACATGGGTACCTGCGCTTACTCTTGCCAGGACGACTGGATATCTCGGCATCGGCACTACCGCTCCGACCCAAGCCCTCGAAGTGAACGGGATGCTGTACCTCAACAACAGGCAGGCAGACGGAGGCGACCTGATTCTCGCATCGAGCGGCTACAGCTCCTGGAGCATCGACAATTCTTCCGGCCGCCTGCGTCATTTCTACTACACCGAGGAAATGGCGAGCTTTTATAACAACGGAGGGCTTTCCATCGGCCAGTCGTATTCCAATGTCACCCCGCCAGGCAACGGCCTTCTCGTCCAAGGCGGTGTCGGCATCGGAACGACCGCGCCGACATACAAATTGGATGTGGTCGGCACTGTCCGCACGAGTGGCCAGTTTATCTCATCCGCCGTCACTGGAACGGCGCCCTTGTCCGTCGCTTCGACCACCCTGGTTTCCAACCTTAATGTCGACCTCCTGGACGGCCAGCACGGCTCATACTATGCCGCGGCTTCTTCCATTTCCGGCACTAGCGGATACATCCCTAAGTTCACCGGATCGGGAACGATCGGGAATTCGCTTATTTATAATACCGGGACGTATGTCGGCATCGGGACGACCTCTCCGAACTATCCGCTGGACATCCAGTCCGCCACCAAGATGAACTCCAAGACCGGCTATCTCACCAACGGAGCTGACTATGCCGAATATTTCTATACCGATGACACCGACCTTTCTCCAGGAGAAACTGTCTGCGTCGACACTTTGAAATCCAACGCCGTCAAACGCTGCGACAGGTCCGGAGACAACAACGTCATGGGAATCGTTTCCACCAGTCCGTCCATCGTCGGAAACGGAAACGGAATCAAAAGGGAGAACGATCCGCATTACAAGATCATCGGCATGATCGGTCAGGTTCCAGCCAAAGTCAGCAATGATAACGGTTCGATTTCAATCGGAGACAGCCTGACCGCTTCAAGCACCGCAGGCGTCCTCCGCAAAGCGGATGCCGGAGAATCGACCGTGGGTGTCGCCATGCAGGATTTCAACAGCAGCAAAGGAACCATTCAAGTCCTCATTTCACGCAGGAATCAGAGCCTGACAGTTGAAAAAGTGGAAGAATCCGTCGAACAGAACATCGCAGACATGAACATTCAGGATCAGATCACGAAGATGGTTGCGACCGCCCAAGACAGCCTGCAGCAACAGCTAGCCGACAACGATTCCAAGCTCAGCGAAATCAACAGCCAGCTGACCATCAATGGGGAGCGCATCGAAAGCATCGATTCGACCATGAAGGACCTCGAGAAGCAGATCGATACCATCAAAGAACAGAACCAAGCCATCATCGATTTCTCCTCCGCCCTCAATATCCAGTCGCTGGTATACAAGGATGTCGACGGGAACCTCGACCTCATGGAAGGCAAGCTCGAAGCGGCCGGAATAGTTGCTGGAGCCTTCACTGTGAAGATAGTCGATACCGCCAACAAGACTATCGGCGAGGCATATTTCTGCCCTGCCGAAAAGAAATATGACAATGACAAAAAGGATTGCGAAAGCACCAGCGACAGCTATTATGACGGGACCAAGGTCAAGGTCATGACCGGAGCAGTCACCTCGAGCGCCAAGATATTCACTAGTTTCGAAGGCAATCCAGGATCTTCCAGTTGGATCGACAAGAACTCGAGCGACGGAAACTTCGAGATAAAACTGGCTGCCCCGGTCGCTGAAAAAACCAAGGTCAACTGGTGGATAGTGGAGGAAGGAAAATAGCAAGAAAAAACAGCAAGAAAGCTATAATAAGCCATAAACCAGGAATAATAACCGACCTTGCATGAAAAAGCTCATACCGCAAAGCATCAGGAATATCTATCATTTCGCTCAGGCCTTCCTGGCGAATGTCCGTTATGGTTTTCCGTCAAGGCGCATCAGGATCATCGGAGTGACCGGAACCAATGGGAAAACCACCACCTGTCAGATGATCGCCAGGATATTGGAAGAAGCAGGCAAGAAAGCCGCGATGGCATCGACCATCAATTTCAAGCTGGGGGATGAGGAATGGGTCAATACTACCAAATACACCACCCTTTCCGCCGCGAGCGTGCAGGGCTTCATCAAGCGCGCGGTCGATGCCGGATGCGAATACCTGGTTCTGGAAACCTCCTCTCATTCGCTCCATCAATACCGCGTTTGGGGCGTGGAATACAAAACAGCCGTCATCACCAATGTCACCCGCGAGCATCTCGATTATCACAAGACGATCGAGGAATACCGCCTGGCAAAGAAAAGGCTGTTTGTGAACGCGAAAACCGCCATCGTCAATCTCGACATGGAAAGGCCGGAAGAATACCTCGATTGCCCTGCCGAGAAAAGATACGGATACACAACGAAAGCTCGAAGCTCGAAGCTCGAAGCTCGAAATAAAAACTCGGAATTGGAAATTATCCGAGCCAAAGATGTGGAGCTCGGATTAGACCATTCCAAATTCCAAATTCAAAATTCTCGATTCCGTTTGGGTCTGCCTGGGCTGTTCAATATAGAAAACGCCCTGGCGGCGGTGTGTGTCGGCGTTTCCGAAGGCCTGGACATGACAGTCATTGCCGAGGCTTTGGGAAAAATGAAGACAGTCCCTGGAAGGATGGAATATGTCCCGAACGCTAGGGGAATCAGGATAATCGTTGACTATGCCGTGACTCCCGATTCGCTGGAAAAGCTCTATAGTCTCATCGAAGGCATCCGCTCCCAAAAAGAGCAGAAAATAATCGCCGTTTTCGGTTCCTGCGGGGAGCGCGACCGCGGCAAGCGTCCCATCATGGGCGAGATAGTTTCCCGCTATGCCGACTTCGCGATCGTCACCAATGAAGACCCGTATGGCGAAGATCCGGAACAGATTATCGATGAAGTTTTCGCGGGAGTCGTCAAACACAAAAAGGAGAGGACTGACGCCTGGAGAATAATGGACAGGCGAGCTGCGATCAGGAAGGCGCTCGAGCTGGCTGATCCGGGCGACATCGTCGTCGTCACCGGAAAAGGCGCTGAAGAGACGATGGCGATCAAAGAAGAGAGGATTCCTTGGAATGACAAGGAGGTCATTCTGGAAGAACTGGACAGTCTTGAATAGGATTTTGAATTCAGAATATAGTATTTTGAATGGGAATACGGAATCGAGAATCAAGACAAAATAAAAACGGGATATCCCGTTTTTATTATTTTCTCCATTATTCAATATTCTTGATTCCCATTCCGAATTCTTAATTCCAAATTCTCAATTCCACTCACGCTAGCAGTTTCGCGAATATCACCGTCAGCAAAAAACCCATGATCCCTCCCACGATCACCTCGCTGATCCGGTGGCCGACGCGCTCTTTGAGGCGAGGGAACTGGTTTTCGTTTATTTCAAGCTGGCGGATAAGCATATTGAGATATCTGCCCTGGTCGCCCATATATACCCTGAGTCTTGCCGCATCGTCGATGACAATGATAGCCAGAGCGACTGCCACAGCGAACGCGCCGCTTCCCATCCCTTCATAATATCCCACTGAAGTAGCGACCGAAACCACGAATCCGGTGTGCCCCGACGGCATATGCCCGTGAGTAGCGATATATTCCCATTTCCAGCCGTGCTTCATTGCGAAAATGACGAACTTGGTTCCCTGCACGATAAGGCCCACGGCTATAGGCAGGATGAATACGTAATAAGGAGACAGATCGATCATGACGTTTAATCTTAGCGACTCTTATGAGCTCATTATAGCATATTTCGAATCGTTTTACATTTGCGCCCCATTTGATAGAATACAAGCATAAGCAACTAAGGAAAAAATATGTCAGCAGGAATCATTTTGTTGGTAATCGCGGCGATCATCGTCCTCTGGGCGGTCGGGATGTATAACGGCCTCATCCGCCTCAAAAACAGGGCAGATGAAGCCTGGAGCGACATCGACGTTCAGCTCAAAAGGCGCCATGACCTTATCCCGAACTTGATAAATACGGTAAAAGGCTATGCATCGCACGAGAAAGAGGTTTTCGAAAAAGTGACGGAAGCCCGCGCCAACGCCATCTCGGCCGGTTCGGCGGAAGACAAAGCCAAGGCGGAAAATATGCTTTCCGGAGCATTGAAGAGCCTATTTGCCGTGGCTGAGGCCTATCCGGACCTGAAAGCCAACCAGAATTTCCTCGAGCTTCAGCGGGAACTCACCGATACGGAAGACAAGATCCAGGCAGCAAGAAGGTTCTATAACGGCAACGTGCGCGACTTCAATACCAAGATCGAGGTTTTCCCGACCAACATCTTCGCCGGCATGCTTCATTTCGCGCGACGCGAATTCTTCGAAGCGGATGCGGCCGAGAAAGAAAACGTCAAAGTAGAATTCTAACAACACATAACACATAGCACATAGCACATAACACATAACATGGAACATGGAACAAAAGAAAGTTCCTCATGTTCTATGCTTCATGTTCTATGTTCCATGACTTATGACCATTTACGATCAAGCCGATAGGAACACCCGATTGACCTGGATATATATCACGGGCTTTTTGGTTTTCATCATCGGCGTCGGCTATGTTTTCGCGGGAGCCATGGGCAACAGCTCTATCCTGTATATCGCGGTTATCTTTTCGGTTCTCATGAGTTTCGTCTCATATTGGTGGAGCGACAAGATCGTCCTCGCCATGAGCGGAGCCAAAGAAATCACCCATGAAGACGGTCGGGAAATATATCACATCGTCGAAAACCTTTGCATCACCGCTGGGTTGCCGGTGCCGAAAATATATATCATCCAAGACGAATCGCCCAATGCTTTCGCGACCGGACGCGATCCAGAACACGGGGTCATCTGCCTCACGACGGGAATAATAGGCAAACTGGAAAAAAACGAGCTGGAAGGAGTGATCGCGCATGAATTATCGCATATCGGAAACCGCGATATCCTGCTTTCGACCGTGGTTGTCGTGATGGTCGGATTCGTGGCGCTTCTGGCGGATTGGTTTCGCAGCTGGACTTTCTGGGGCGGCGGAAGAAGAAGGAATAATGACAGCGAAGGCGGACAATTGCAGCTCATCCTTTTCATCGTGGCAATAATCTTTTCCATCCTCGCTCCGATCGCAGCGGTGCTCATGCAGTTGGCGATTTCAAGGAAACGCGAATTTCTGGCAGATGCCGACGGCGCGCTGCTCACCCGCTATCCGAAAGGATTAGCGCGAGCCCTGGAAAAGATCTCAGCCGATCCGCGTCCCTTGAAAGAGGCCAATCGCGCAACCGCCCATCTTTTCATCGCCAACCCGTTCCGCGGCAAAAACGTCTCAAAACTCTTCATGACCCATCCACCGATCGAAGAAAGAGTGAAAGCCCTTCGAGGGATGGACATCAAGTAAGATTTAGAATCCTATGAGTTCAAAATACTATCTGACTCAGCATGCTATCTCCAAGATGCAGTTCTATGGCTTGAGCGAGCAGCGGATTGCAAGGGTGATCCGGAATCCGAAACGGAAAGAGGAGGGGATCGTCAAGAATACGATCGCGGTCATGCAGCCGGTTTCGGAAAAGATTGTTGATGGCAAAACCGTTTGGAAACAGGAAGTCTGGGTGATGTATCAATCCAAAATAAAAAGTTCGAAGTCAAAAGCAAAAAGCAAGGATAATAAATTCGCAAATCTTTTGAAACCCGGGCAGCTGAAAATCATCAGTGCCTGGCGATATCCCGGAGTGAGCCCCAAAGGCAATCCCATTCCGGAGGAAATCATGAGGGAATTGGCGGACATGATATAGCACCTGGTTTTTCTTTTGTTTATAAGGTAAAATAAGGATAGGAAAGCAATATTCAAGAGAATTTCAAATCTTAATCAGATAGGAGGTGCAATATGAACGAAGAAAAAAAAGAAGAAATCAAGGACGAAACTAAAGATCCGTCCAAAAAGGGAGATGCCGCTTCTGATGCCAAGGAAAACATGCTTTGGGGCATCATAGCCTATCTCGGCATTCTCTGCCTTATTCCGCTTCTGGCGAAGAAGGATTCGCAGTTCGCCCAATTCCATGCCAAACAGGGCCTGGTCATGGCGATCGGAGGATTTTTCGCCTGGATCCCGTTTTTCGGCTGGATGCTCGGGCTGCTGCTGTTCGTCCTCTGGATCATGGCGATCATAAGCGTCGTGAACGGCGAAATGAAGCCTCTTCCTGTCGTGGGAGAGCTGGCAGCCAAGATCAATATCTAGATTTCCGTGAAAATACCCATAAACAGGCGCTCCTCGGAGTTGCCTGTTTTTGTTTTGTGTGCGAATATATAGACTGTAGGTAATCTGTTTTTTTGTCATTCCCGTCCCGCCATTGCGGGAGGAATCCATGATTGAGCTGCTAAATTGGTATGCCTTGCGAGAGGCTCTGTATGCTGGCAGATTGTCATGACTCACGAATCACCTCCAGTGCCGGTATATTTTGCTTGTAAACCTGGACCTCAATTCAAGTCGGGGGGGGGGGGTGATAATAATAATGTAATTAGTCTATATAGAAAATTCATGAACAAAAGAACCAAAATAGTCGCCACTATCGGACCAGCCTCTTCATCCGAGGAGGTGTTGAAAGACATGATGCTGGCTGGAATGAATGTGGCGCGCATCAATTTTTCGCACGGCACGCACGAAGCCAACGGGGCGCTTATGGACACTATCCGCCAAGCATCTTCGGAAACAGGGAAGAATATTGCCATCATGGCGGATCTTCAAGGTCCGAGAATCAGGGTTGGGAATGAAAAGGAATTCGAGATAACGGAAGGCGAGACGGTCATAGTCAGCGATAGCCCTGTCTCAGGAAATGAAAAGAATCTAGTGATCGATGCGGATCACATCGTCGGCGCTTTCAAGGTTGGGGAAAGGATTCTCATCGAGGATGGGACGAAAGAGCTGAAGATCGTCGGAAAAACAGAAAACGGAGCCAAAGCGGAAGTGGTTGTTGGCGGGACAGTGAAGCCCAGAAAGGGAATCAATGTGCCGGACACCCAGGTTCCGTTCGGAGCAGTGACGGAAAAAGACGAGAAGGATCTCGAGTTCGCCCTTTCCAAAGATGTCGATTTCATCGCTCTTTCATTCGTTTCCAACGGCAAGGAAATTGAAGAGGCGAAAGAGAAGATAAGAAAGATTCTGGGACGCGAAACCGATATCCCAGAAATAGTTTCCAAGGTCGAGAGGAAGGAAGCCATCAAGAATATCGACGAGATAGTGAAGGCGTCCGATGTCGTCATGGTAGCCAGAGGCGATCTCGGCATCGAGATGGATGAAACGAACGTAGTCGTCTATCAGAAACAGATAATCGCCAAGTGCCTGGAATTTGCGCGCCCTGTCATCGTGGCGACCCAGATGCTCGATTCCATGATCAATAATCCCATCCCGACGCGCGCCGAAGTTTCTGATGTGTCGAACGCCGTCATCGATCATACTGATGCTGTCATGCTTTCCGGTGAGTCTGCCAATGGAAGCTATCCCGTGAAGGCGGTCGAAACGATGGCGAAGATAATAAGGAACACCGAGAAGTCGGCATTTGACGACTATTGCAAAAAGTGCGAACATGTCCAGGAAAACAAGGAATATGCCGCTTTGGTCTGCAGCGCTCACGACATGGCGAGGAATTCGGACGCCAAGGCCATTCTCTGTATCAGCCGTTCCGGATTCACTGCCCGCATGCTGTCGCTCCGCCGTCCGCAAGAAATGCTCCTGGTCGCGACCGGAAGCGAGAAGACATACCGCCAGACGGCTATCGTCTGGGGAGTGGACGCCTATCTTTTTTCAGAAGGAGAAAATATAGAAGAATACCTCAATCTCATGATATGCCGCGCCAAAGAGGAAAAGAGAATCAAGGCAGGCGATAGCGTGGTGGTTTTCATGGGAGGACTGCCTGGCGGGAAGAAAATGAGGTTGGTCGGGATAAGGGAGATAGAATAGTGAATCATGTAACATAGAGCATAGAGCATGGAACACGAAGCAAAGCTGAATGCTAGCGTGTTGTTCCATGATTTATGTTCTATGAAAAAGGGAGAGTTCGCATAGTGGTCGAGTGCGCTTGCTTGGAAAGCAAGTATGTCCGAAAGGGCATCGAGGGTTCGAATCCCTCACTCTCCGCAAATAGAAAAGGGCATCGCTCGTTGGGTGATGCCCTTTCAGTCATAAACCAGTCTGGTTCTTGTTCAGAGAATATTCTCAAGGCTGTTCAACAGCTCCTCTCTTTTTCCCTGGAGCTTATCTCCCTGCAGCCGCACAGCTGCCCGATAGAGGGCGTATCCCTTCAATTCCGGGGGAAGCTCCCCGAAGAGTTTGACAACAGTATCTCTGGTTTCGGTTTCGAGTTTATGGTCCTCGTCTCCGTGTTTGCAGCAAAAATTATCTACCAATACTGCTTTGTACTCGTCGAGTGTTCTTGAAAACGGGGTCAGATCCAATGTTTCCAGCGCGTTCATGGCATCCTCCGGTTAGCTGAAAGATTTATGGAATGGTCTGAGTAAAGCACTGTTTTTGTGAAATGTCAATAATCCGCACGTCTTTCATTATGAAGTGCATATCGCTATTTCTTTATCACCATCATCCACCTCACATATTTCCCCTCGCTGTCCTTCCATCTTTCCAGGAATTTCTGGTGGGGCAGCTTGAAATCCTTTCCGTGCCACGGATCATGAAGGATGATGTTGTGCGGAGTGATACCGGAAACAATGGCGTAATGTCCGTCTTCGTCAGTCGGTTCGATGTAGTTCACAATTAGAGGAAGGTCTTTTTTCAGCATTTCGCGGATATCCGAAATCGACGATCCTCTCTTGGCTGTCACTTCGAATCCTTGTTCAGTCGCGAATCTGATCATATTTTCATTCTCTGTCCCGCGTTCCTGGCTGGTCCCTATCTGCCGCGCTATATCCTCCTGTGGCATAACAAGGCCAAGTCGCAGGAAAGCCATTTCCAAGACAGCCGGTCCGCAATAGTGAGCGTTCTTCTGTTTCTGATAGGGAATCTTGAGTCTTATTTTGGCGTTCATAGGTGTGTTTCAATAAAACAACCCATTCTATAATGATTTCGTCGATTGCGCAACTTCCGCGAGTTGCAAAAAGCCTTAAAATGGGCTGGAATATGGCAAATATCCGATGGAGGAGCATATATTATTGACAATATATACGATAGTATCGTATAATTATGGCATAAACATTCAGTCCGGTTTTTTTATGGAAGAAACATTATACAGATATAACCCATGGTGGGAGAGTGATTTCAAGCCGGAAGGCCTCATTGATAGGCCGCGGATTTTCGATATGCTGCGGAACGATTTGCCTAACAAGCAGATCACATTATTGACCGGATTGCGTCGCGTTGGAAAGACTACCTTGATGAAGCAGGTCGTGAGCCATCTCATAAACGAAATAAAGGTCGATCCCAAACTGATTTTCTATGTAAGCCTGGATGATTATCTTCTGTCTAAGAACAGCATCTTGGAGATAATCGAGGAATACCGGAAGATTCAGAAACTTTCTTTTTCTGATAAAGTATATCTTTTTCTGGACGAAGTCACCTTCAAGCAAGATTTCGGATTGCAGCTCAAGAACATCTATGATCAGCAGAACGCCAAGGTTTATGCCTCATCATCCAGCGCGTCGCTCCTCAAGAGCAAGAAGTCTTTCCTGACCGGTCGGAACAGGGTGATTGAAACCCTGCCGCTCGACTTCGAGGAATACCTGCGGTTCAAGAAAATCAAGACTGCGAAATCAGACAGACATCTGCTGGAAAAATATTTTGAGGATTTCATGCAGACCGGAGGAATGCCGGAGTATGTATTGACGGGAAATGCCGAGTATCTGAAAGAGCTTGTGGATGATATCATCCAAAAAGACATTGCCGTTTTCTATGGCGTGAAAGACGTTCAGATTCTCAAGGATTTTTTTCTTCTTTTGATGGAGCGGGCTGGAAAAGTTTTCAGTGTCAATAAGATTGCCAAGATATTGGATATCTCTCCTGATTCAAGCAAACGGTATCTGCAGATGTTTGCCGATTCATATTTGGTATTCCTAATGCCTCGTTTCGGAAAAACCAATGAACGGCTGTTGTCGGCCAAGAAGATCTATGCTGCCGATCTGGGAATCCGGGTGCATTTTACCGGTCTTCGAGATAAGGGGAGCCTGTTTGAGAATTATGTATATCTGAAAATAAAGCAGATGGATCCGCGCTATGTGTATCAAGAGGGAAACGAGATCGATTTCATGACTGATGGCAAAACCCTGATCGAAGTGAAGTATAATTCGGAAATGCCCAAAAAACAGGCAGAGCTGTTTGATCAAATGAAAGCTGACAGCAAGATCTTGATAAAGAATATTTTCGATTTGAAAAAGTTGGATAATCTGGAAAATAATCATGACTAGGCGAATATGGGAACGGATCTTGAAGAAATCAAAAACAGGCTGAATATCGTCGATGTGATCGGGGACTATTTGCGGCTGGAAAAAGCGGGAGGCAACTGGCGCGGCCTTTGCCCGTTCCACAACGAGAAAAGCCCTTCTTTCATGGTTTCGGAAGAAAAGCAGATCTGGCATTGCTTCGGCTGCCAGAAAGGCGGGGATGTCTTTTCTTTCGTCATGGAGATGGAAGGTTTGGAATTCAAGGAAGCGCTCAAAATCCTGGCAGAAAAAGCCGGAGTGGAGCTCAAGACCGTCAATCCGAAAGCCGCCGAAAAAAAGAACCGCGCTCTTGAGATCCTGGAGCTCGCCACCAAGTTCTATGAATTCCAGCTGTGGGAAGGACCGGGAAAAACGAAGATACTCGGCTATCTCAGGGATCGCGGGCTCAAGGACGAAACCATCAAGGAATTCCGTTTGGGATACGCGCCCAAGGGCTGGAGGAATATGCTCGATTTCCTCACCAAGCGCGGCTATGGTGCGAATGAGATTTTTGAAGCCGGGCTTATCATAAAAAAAGAAGGCGGCCAGGGCGGACAGCAGAACTACTATGACCGCTTCAGAAGCCGCATCATGTTTCCGATTGCGGAATATTCAGGGAAAGTGGTCGGGTATAGCGCGCGGGTCGCGCCAGGAGAAGACGAGAGCCAGGCCAAATATATCAACAGTCCGGAATCGGGCGTCTATCACAAAAGCAGGATCCTCTATGGGATCGACAAAGCCAAAGGGGAAATCAAGCATGCCGATTTCATCCTTCTGGTCGAAGGCAATATGGATGTCATAGCCACCAGCCAGCTCGGAATCAGGAATGTGGTGGCGATTTCCGGAACGGCGCTCACGAGCGAACAAGTGGACATCCTCAAAAGATATACCAAGAATTTCAGGATATTTTTCGACATGGACAGCGCGGGCGAAGGCGCTACCAGGAAAAGCATCAAGCTGTGCCTTGCGAAAGATGTCTCGGTGAATGTCGTGGAGCTTCCGATGGGAAAGGATGCGGCGGAGCTCGCTAAAGACGATCCCTCAGCGCTCAAAAGAGCTATCGGCAGCGCCAAGGACGCGATGGAATATGTCATGGAAAGAGCCTTGGAAAAATTCGACAAGGGGACGGCTCATGGGAAAAGGATGATTGCGGAAAATGTCATTGAGATATTGGAAGGATTCCAGAATGGAATAGAAAAAAGCCATTGGATAAAGAAGCTGGCGGACGAGCTGGACGTCAAGGAGCAGACGTTGACGGAAATGACCGAAAAAGCTACTCTTAGAGGCAGAACAGGGGAGAGCGCCGAGCGTTTTCAAAAAAAGGAGGCCGACGTGGCTCCGCGCGAGAAAATGGATGTCCTCATTGAAGACCTCATCGGTTTCATGCTTGTCTCCAAGGAGGTCTGGAAAGAGGTGGCAGAGAAGGAAATGTTCCCATATCTTCTCAAGAGGGACGAACTGTTTTCGGCTATGATCAAAGAAGGGAGAACCGTTTCCTTCGATTTTGACGTCTTGGTCGGAGCCATCGATCGGGAAATGAAGCTCCGGGCAGAGAAGATATATTTCCAGAAAAAATTCCGTCTCGGACTCAATAATGTGCTTGAAGAAGCCGTCCTGTCCGATATATCCAAGGATTCGGAGTTTCTTTTTTCGGAAATTTCCAAAGAGATCAAGCGGGAGCGGATGGCGGACATAGTGAGGGATTTGAAATCGGCAGAAGAGCGGAACGATCGCGAGGCGTCGATGTTTTTGAAAAAAGAACTCAAGGAATTGCTGGAAGGGAAATAGATAATCCGAAAGATATCAAGGCTTGCATATATGCATATGCCAACTAATGTTCCGGCCTGCTAGTTGGCAGCGGCAGTATAGCTGGCTCCACTTGCGGTAAAGCCGTTTCAGGATAGTGAAGTTATCAATTTGCCTCCATTGATTAGTTGCCATATGCATATATGCAAGCCTTGGATAAATAGACACAATCACTTTTTAATAACTAAGCGAATACTATGGCTATAAAAAAAGACAAGAAGAAGGCTGCCAAAGCGGCTTCCAAGAAAGCCGTGAAGAAGGTTTTGAAAAAGAAAGCCGTGAAAGCGGTTCCGGCCCGCCCCAAAAAAGCGGCGAAAAAAGCCGTGAAGAAAATTGCGAAAAAAGCTGTGCCTCAGAAGAAGAAAGCGAGCAAGAAAACAGCCAAAGCTCCTTTGAAAAAAGCTGCGATCAAGAAAAACACGATGAAGAAAAAAACCGCAGCCGCTCCGAAGAAGGACAAGAAAAAAACCATCAGTCATGCGAGCAATAAGAAAGGCAGGGTTGTTGTGAAAGAAAAGCCGAAGAAGGCCGTTATTGAAAAAGCGGTCGAAAAGATCGATCCGGTGGCCGATCTCGTCTATCGGGTCAAGCAGCGCGGATTCGTGACGGAAGATGAGATCCTGCATGTCATTCCGGATGCGGAAAAGGATATCGAAAAGCTAGAAGCGCTCTATGAGGAATTGGAAAGGAGCAACATCAAAGTGCTTAGTTCCGACGAGATGCTCAAGATCGAAACGGACAAGATCTCGACTGATTTCGAAAAACAGAAGACCGGCAAGAAGCCGAAGGCGGCGAAAAAAGATCTGATGAACGAGGCAGAAGGAGACGCATCATCTGATTTGGTGCAGATGTATCTGCGCGAGATCGGAAGAGTGGAGCTGCTCAATTCGGAAGAGGAAGTCGCGCTGGCCAAGAGGATCGAGAAGGGCGATGTGGCTGCCAAGCAGCGTCTTACTGAAGCTAATCTCCGTCTAGTGGTGAGCATCGCCAAGAAATATGTAGGAAGATCGCACAATCTGTCGCTTCTGGATCTCATCCAAGAGGGCAACATCGGGCTTTTCCGCGCCGTCGAGAAATTCGATTACAGGAAGGGATACAAGTTTTCGACCTATGCCACTTGGTGGATCCGTCAGGCAGTGACGAGAGCCTTGGCTGACCAATCAAGGACGATCCGTATTCCGGTGCACATGGTTGAGACGATTAATAAATATACTCAGATAACGCGCCGCTTGGTGCAGGATCTTGGACGCGAGCCTCTTCCTGAAGAGATCGCAGTCGAGATGGGAGTGGAGGTTGAAAAAATCAGGCACATCCAGAAGATTTCCCAAGAGACGGTTTCCTTGGAGACTACGGTCGGAGACAGCGATGACGACAGCGTCCTCGGAGATTTCATCGAAGACACCGAGACCGTCATGCCGAACCAGATCGCATCAAGGAAAATGCTCAAAGGTCATATCAACGAAATCCTGAATGATCTCACCCCGCGCGAGCAGAAGATCCTGAAGATCCGCTTCGGGCTTGAGGACGGCGTGCAGCACACGCTTGAAGAAGTCGGCCAGGAATTCGGAGTGACCCGCGAGCGCATCCGCCAGATCGAAGCCAAAGCTCTCGAAAAGATCCGCGAGCATGGGACGGTCAAGAAGCTGAGGGATTATTAAAAATCAGAACATTTTCAAACTCCGCTAACACAACACCTTTGCTTGCATTCGCTTCGCTCATACGGAAGCCGCAAAAGTATTGTATTAGCGGAGTTTTTTTGTTTGGTGTTTTGCCCTATATAAAAAATCCCCCGATCGCGCTTGGCGCGAATCGGGGGATTGCGGGGCTCAGGCCCTCATTGGGTGATGTAGACCTGAAACGCTCCGGGTCGCGACGGATCCGGAACGGGTTGCTGGGAATCCAGCAGCGCTCTCCACTGGGAGAGCATCTGGTCGCGGTTCGGGCTCGAGAGGAACCCCTGGGCTTCGGCTTCCCGCTCGAAGAACACGTTGTAGACCGTGGTGCCGCCGCAGATCCATTTCTGGATGGCGCCGGCCTTGGGAGGATTCAGCGGCTGACCCGGAAATCCCCAGCTGTTGATCTTCCACCCGCTGACCTTGGTCAGGGTGGTGCGCTTTGTCATGAAACCGATCGGGGGCTGCTGTCCTTGCCCGGGCGTGTTGCCGGCAGCAGGAGCGAAGGATTGCGGAGAGTTCAGAGCTTGGGGAGGCGCCTGTTGGGCGTTTCTTTGCTGGTCGCCGCCGGGCGTGCCGTAATAATTTTTGGTCACGCAACCGGACAACCCCAGTACGGACAGGACGATGAACAGGAGAAGGAGCTTGAAATGCATGGGAACCTCCTTGGATTATTGTTGCCGGTATTGGAGACAGGTCTTTCCGCTGCACCCCGGTCCGGCTGGCATGAAGCGGTCCGGATAGGTGGTTCCAGAAGGAACCTGGCAATCAGCCGGATTGGTCGCCTGCTGCACTGAGGCAACATATCCGCTTGGTCGCCGAATTCTCGACACCTTCGCGTTACTCTTCTTAACCTGCTCGGCTCTTTGCCGAGTATGGTCCACGCGGCTCTGTTTTACCGTGCAGAGATTGTCAATGCACGGCGAGACAGCATTTGCCCATGTTCCGAGCGCGCCGACCTGCTGTTCGAGTTTCCCGACGCGTTGCTCGAGCGTCGGCTTGGTGGGTTCGCTGGGAGTGACGACCGGGGCAGGCACAGGCTTGTCGGTACCGACGCCCGGAAAGAGAGCCTTTGGTTCAGCGGCACTTACCGTCACCGCCGCCGGAATGGTGGACGGTTGCATTACCGGCTTGGGGACTTCTTCGCCAAGCTTTTCATTCTTGGCTTCCTGGAGAACCCCCGGATGATTTTCCTTGATGCTTCGCAGCGTTTTTTCGGCGTTATCTTTGCCGATAAATACTATCGCACATACGACAGCCAGGATGGCAATGACAATGAACGGCCACCATCTTGCCAATCCCTTTTTTTCGGGCACCATCTTGACCAGTTCTTTGGACATGACGTTCTCCTTATGTTGGTTTCTTGTTCAAAATATTGATCCGTCGAAAAACACCATGTTTTCCGGATGCGGATCTTTTTTCAATGAGCTTTTCAATATTATAACACCCGGCAAAGACCATCTGGGTCATATTAGGGTGACACCAAACCATACACCCATTTCCTTTTTTTGTCAAGCCGAATTTGACAAATTACCCGCCGATTGCTAGACTGTTCCCATCTGAAGAAATCATTATGAAAAACGCAATCAAAAACAATTCCTATCTATTTATCTTTTTTATCCTCTGGGTCCTAGAGACCGGTTTTGATTTGCGCATAATGAAAAAAGAAGCATAGAAGAAAAAAGTCATTCGCAAATCAAAACCGGCCTCATAAATGGAGCCGGTTTTTTGTTTACTGGGGGAGGAGTTCTTTGGCAACAACACTGGAGAAAAAAACCAGACAAACTTGTTAGGACGGAGGAAGAAGTGAAAGTGGTCAATCATAAGACGGATGGCGAAGTCGGCAAAGGTTTCTCTGGTCAGGTGGTGAATCACGGCGTACTCGATGCCGTAGGGCACCCCCTGCCAGCCGTGGTCAACCATGGAATGGGCGACGCCGCTCCCAAGCCGGTTCACATCGTGAATCATGATCTCAGGGATTGCAGCGATCCGGATGAGCTGGCCAGGGTTCTGGGAGTTCATCGTTATCCCGGGCGGGTGCTCGGAACGACCAGCGCCGCAGACATCCTGCAGCTGCACCCCGATCTCAAGAACAGCTTCGATGCCATCTGCTGTCATTACGACCGGATCGGCCTTGAGCATTCGAGGGATATAATCTGGGACGACGGATTCCATCTTATGGAAGACTATCCCGAACTTCCCATCTCGGTCTTCTTTTTCGGCAAGCGCGCCCACTCGGCGCGTCCCGATGGCCGATGGTTCGATACGGTTCAGGACATGAATTCCAAAAACATCTTTATCGAGCAGGCCGAGGAGCTTGACATTCCCGTTCCGAGAACCTTCCGTTTCAAGACCAAGGAAAAGCTCGGCGACTGCAAGGACTTCAACTTCCCGGTCTATCTCAAGGTCGCGATATCCGTTTCCGGTTCCGGCGTGGTCAAGTGCCTTTCAGCCCAAGACCTCGAGCGTGAGCTGGGTCGGGTGGACAGCGGTCTCGAGTTCCAGATCCAAGAAGACGTCGGCGAAGCGGTTTTCATCAACCTGCAGTACCATATCAATGGACATGGCCTCGAGCGTTTCGTGGCCACGGAGCAGGTGTTGGACGGCGTTTCGCACAGCGGGAACATCTTCCCGACTGTTCACCAGCCCTGGGAAATCGTCGATCCGATCGCGGTCGACATGTATAGAAAGGGGATGAAGGGGTTCTTCGCTTTCGATCTGGCCATCACCGAGCGGAGAGTTTTCGCCATCGAGTGCAACCCGCGGTGGAACGGTTCGACCTATCCGACCAAGATCGCACAGAAACTCGGCGTATCCCACTGGAAGGCCAGAAGCCTGCATACTTGCGTCAGGAATCTGAGCGACATCGACCTTGGGGAACTGGAATTCGATCCCGATAAGAAGAAAGGGGTCGTCCTGGTCAACTGGGGCTGCGTAACCGAAGGCAAGCTCGGCGTAATGATCGCCGGCAGGCCTGAAGTTCGCGATGGTATCGAAGAACGTCTGCTCGACATTCTCCAATAGCGTTGAGGTGAGCAACTCGGATCGAATCCGAGTTGCTCACCATTTTTTTTGCTACTATACTTATGTCGTATCCATTTTCAATATTAAAAATATGATTGATGAAAAATTTATCAGGGAAACGTTTCTGAATCTTGTTGCTATCGATAGTCCTTCCGGCCATGAAAACGGGGTGTCTGATTTTATCCTGGAACATCTGCAAGAAGCGGGGGTAAAAGTTTCAAAAGATGCGAGTGGGAATCTCATTGGGAAAATAGCTGGCACCGGAAAGCCTCTCATCCTTTCCGCTCATATGGATACGGTCGAACCTGGCAGGAACATCAAGGCGATTGCTGGGAAAGATGTCATACGAAGCACTGGCGATACCATTCTAGGCGCTGATGACAAAGCGGGAATAACAGAAATATTGTCCGTTTTGAAAACGCTCCGAGAATCTAAAAAACAGCATAGGCCGCTTGAAATAATCTTCACGGTCGAGGAAGAAACTGGGATAAACGGAGTAAGCAAGCTTGATTTGAAAAAAATTGCCTCCAAGGAAGCGTTGGTGGTTGATGCTAGCGGACTTGCTGAAACCATAGTCACAGCATCTCCGTTCATATTCGTGATGGATGTGGAAATTCGGGGACGTGCGGCTCATGCTGGCAATAGTCCGGAAAAGGGAATCAGCTCCATTCAGGTTGCTGCTGATGCCATTCGGTCATTGAAGCTGGGAAGAATAGATTCGGAAACGACAAACAATATTGGGATAATCCGTGGTGGCGAAATCAGAAATGGGGTTCCGGCTCTGACGCTTATTCATGCGGAAGCGCGAAGTCATAAACTGGAAAAGGCCAAGCGCGAAGTCGAGAAATATAAGCAGGCCTTTGAAAAGTCAGTCAAAAAATATGATGCCAAAATGAAATTCAAAGTTTATTTGGCTTGCAGCGGATTCAAATATTCGGAAAATGATGAATTCGTAAGATCTCTGTCGCGAGAATGGACGAAAATGAAAAAGAAACCGCATTTCAAGAAAGCCGGCGGAGCGAGCGATGCCAACGGTTTCGCGGCTAAGGGAATCAAGGCGGTTCCGATCGGCTATGGCGGCAAGAATCCTCATGCGGTGAACGAAAGTGTCAGGGTGAGCGATATGAAAAAGATCGCTCAGTTCATTACGAACTTCATTATCAACACTTCGAAATAATCAAAGTAATGAACAAAAAACACCTTCAGTGATCTGTACCCCAAAAGTAGACACGCTAAAAAGCGCCTGTCCACTTCTTTGAGATATTTCTTCCTGAACCTTACTGGATCCTGGTTGACAAATCTGGTGCATTCATATATAATGTACATATGAGTACACTTAGAAAAACATCAAATGAAGGGCGATCAAAGACGCTGAAACGTTTCGCGCAGCTTGCCGCACTAGGGGAAGTGGTTTTCCATATCTCCGACCTGGCCTCATTATGGCAGATAACCAATCGCAATACGCTTCGCACCACGCTCAAGCGGTATGCCGAGCAGGAACTCGTATATCGCCTGTGGAAAGGCATGTATGCCCTGAAGCCGGCAGACAAAATCGACCCGCTGCTCTTGGGGATCAAGGCGGTGCACAGTTATTCATATATAAGCACGGAAACGATTTTGTTCCGTTCCGGAATCATATCCCAGCGTCCGGCAGCCGTCACGCTGGTCGGTCCGGTTTCTAGGAGATTTGAAATTGGAAGGACGGAATACGCCTGCCGAAAACTGGCTGACCAGTATCTTTACCGATCGGATGGAGTATTGGAAATCGGAGGGATCCGGGAGGCTTCGCTTGAACGGGCTGTCGCTGATCTTCTTTATTATAATCCCCAGGCGCATCTCGATGCCCCGGTTGATTGGAAGGAGGTGAAGCGGATACAGGCAGCTGTCGGATATCAGCTCACTTCCAGCCGCTATAATCGTTAAGATAATCGCATATGCAATTGCCTCAACCTAAGGATGCCAAGCATAAAGCCTGGCTTTATCGCATTCTTTCCTCTTTCTATGACGACGCGCATCTTTCCTCTATTCTTTATTTCAAGGGCGGAACCTGTGCTGCCATGCTTGGGATCCTTGATCGTTTTTCGGTCGATCTGGATTTCGATTTCGTCGGGAAGGAAAAAGATCTGGATGCGACAAGAAAGAGAATGGAAAGCATATTTTCCGATCTGGGCTTGGAAATAAAAGATAAAAGCCGTCGCATTCCGCAATATTTCCTCAGATATCCTTCCGGAGACGGAGAGCGCAACACTCTCAAGATCGACGTGTCCTTCCCGCATCCGAAATCGAATAAATATGAAGCCAGGCGTTTTTCGGAAATAGACCGGATCATTACCTGCCAGACATCGGAGACTATGTTTGCCAACAAACTGGTAGCGCTAATGGACCGCTACGACAAAAAAAAGTCCATAGCCGGGAGAGATGTATATGACATCCATCATTTCTTCGAGAGCGGACTGCGATATGATGCTGACGTGATCAAGGAAAGAACGGGCGGATCGGTTAGGATGTTTTTCAAGAAGCTGATTGTTTTCATCGATAAGCACGTGACCGACGAACTTATTTCCCAGGATATGAACGTGCTGCTTTCATATGCCAAATTCAGGATCATCAGAAAAACCTTGAGACAGGAAACACTGATGTATCTCAAGGACGAACTGGCAAGGATTCAGAGCAGCGAATGAAGAAAACAGCCTCGGCATCGCGCCGAGGCTGTTTTTAATATTCCTAAAACGTCCCTTATCCCTTCCTTCCAGCTCTCACCCTGTCCACTTCTTTCAGATATTTCTTCCTGAGCCTGACTGAGTGAGGGGTGACTTCCAGATATTCATCGGCGTTGATGATCTCCAATCCTCGTTCGATCGAAATGGCCCAGTGCGGAGTCAGGTTGATCGCTTCATCAGCTCCGGACGAACGCATATTGGAAAGCTGCTTGCCCTTGATCGGATTGACTGACATATCAAGACCCTTCACTGTGTTGCCGATGACCATTCCCTCATATACTTCCGTAGCAGGAGCGATATACAGCGTTCCGCGTTCTTGGAGATTCGCCAAAGAAAATCCCAGTGCTTTTCCGGAAACCATGGAAACCATAGATCCGACTTCGCGGCGTTTTATTTCTCCGACATACGGCCTGAAGCCGATCACGCGCGATGAGAATATTCCTTCTCCTTTGGTGTCAACCACAAACTGTCCGCGGAATCCCAGCGTTCCGCGAGTCGGGACTTCGAAGAGCAGTCTGGTCTGGCTGCCGTGGATCTGCATGTCGGTCATGGTTCCTTTCCGTTTGCCCATGCTTTCGATCACTGATCCGGACAGTTCGCTTGGCACGTCGATGGTCGCTTCCTCGAACGGCTCGCTCTTCACTCCATCGATATCCTTGATGATGACTTGCGGTTGAGAAACCTGTACCTCGTATCCTTCGCGGCGCATGTTTTCCAAAAGGACCGCTATATGAAGTTCTCCGCGTCCGAAGACGGTATAGTATTCTGAGTTTGAGAAATCGATCTTGAGACCGACATTGACTTCCAATTCCTTTTCCAGTCTTTCGCGGATCTGCTTGTTGGTGACGAATTTTCCTTCGCGTCCTGCGAAAGGGGAGTCGTTGACCATGAACTGCAGCGATATGGTCGGTTCATCGATATTGATGGCAGGCAATGCTTCCTGATCTTCGGTTTCGCAGATCGTTTCCCCGATATCTATTTTCGGGAATCCTGCCACCATGACGATATCTCCGGCATAGGCTTCCTGCACTTCGTCGCGCACGGTTCCTTTGAAGGTATACAATTTGGTGACGCGTGATTTTTCAATCGTTCCATCGGTTTTTTTCAGGAGATAAGTTCCGCCAGCCTTGATGGTTCCTTCATGGATGCGTCCGACGGCTAGCCTTCCCAGGAAATTGTCATATCCCAGATTGAACGGCTGCATGCGAAGCGACGCTGCCGCATCGGCTTTGGCTGGGTGGACCTTAAGGAGGATCATATCCAGAAGCGGTTCGAGATTCGTCGATTCGTCAGTCAGGTGCTCCTTGGCGATCCCGTCCCGTCCGATCGCATATATGGTGGTGAAATCAAGCTGTTCGTCAGTTGCGCCGAGATCCATGAAAAGCTCATAGACCTGCTCCTGAACCATGTCGGGGTCGGCGGCCGGCTTGTCGATCTTGTTGATGACGACGATCGGTTTCAAACCGAGCTCCAGGGATTTCTTGAGGACGAAGCGGGTCTGCGGCATCGGTCCTTCCTGGGCGTCGACAATGAGAAGCACCGAGTCGATGGAACGCAGCACGCGCTCCACTTCGCTGCCGAAGTCGGCATGACCAGGCGTGTCGACGATGTTTATTTTCGTGTCGCGATAGAATATGGAAGTGTTCTTGGCATAGATGGTGATTCCTCTTTCCTGTTCGAGGGCGTTATTGTCCATGCTTATTCCTTCTTCCACCATTCCGGTCTGACGCATGATAGCGTCAGTCAGAGTCGTTTTGCCATGGTCGACGTGGGCGATGATGGCGATATTCCTGATTTCCATAAACCTGCGTAATTGCGAAAAATACGAAATTACAAGATAAAAGATTATTTAAAAAAGAGGCTTGCGGCCTACTCGATATTCTAGTCTTATTCGGTGTTTTTGTCAAAGATATGCCTGAACTCCAGCTCGGAGTAATGAAAATAATATGTGTTCGAATCTTGTTTTCACTTGCTCCTAAATTCTGAAAGAAGTAAAGGTATTCATCTGGACATATATCTCTTAACGCCGGAAATTTAGTGATCGCATCGATTCATTATTCAATATCTCCGAGGCTTTCTTGCATGTATCTATAGACAATCGAAATTATTTCACGTATATCGTCGTTGGTGTTCTTGTAAAACAAATTATTGAATGCGACGTCTTGCAGCTTTCTGATCGGGTCGCTGATTAGTGCATGAATGAATGATTGGGTGGCACCGCTCACTCCTTTGAAATCCAAAATAACATCGTTGTGATTTGATAGTGCTGGCATTATTTTTTCGATTCTTAATTTTTTTGCTACATCTTTATTTTCGGCAAAATCTCCAATATGTTCTCTCATTTTGATAATTTCTTTCATATGAATTTCGGTACCTTGTATTTAGATCTTTTACGCTCACGAATCGCTTTATCATAAACATCACCGATGCTAGCCAAGAGATCATTGAATCCGGGAGTTTCGTCAAGCGAAATATCTACTGCCACCAGTGTTCCCTTAAAGCTTGCTGCGATATCGCTTTCGTTATGCAGGTCACGATCCGGGTCGGCGTATAGTCGGGGCATTCCCTTGATGCGCTTCTTGTGTTTTAGCAATGTATACTCGGCGTTGCCGCTATATACAACGAAATAATTGCGTGTAATTTTGGCAATAGATTTGATGAAGAATAATCCAGCTCCGGCATTCTCAGCGGTTCCTCCTTCTCTACGGGTTGTGCCTGTAATTCCTGGCGTCAATGCCAGCTTTATCGCGCTAATGTCGTTTTTAGGATGCCAAAAATTCTGCAAGCTTTTCCAAAGTCCTATGCCGGTATCGCAAATCCCGATACTTACTCGGTTAGTTTTCTTATAATATTGGGCAGCTACGATTGCTCCATTTTCAGCAAATGAATGTTCTAGAACATTGCGCACTAACTCGCCGATAATATATTTAACAATCGTAGTGTTTTTCTCAGATAAGTGCAGCAGGGGAATCATGTCAGTTATGAAGCGAGATTGATCTTCGGAGGTTTTTATTATTTTGATTGGTACAAAACGTCCTGATTCCTCATTCTTATGATAAATGAATGGCGATGGAGTTTTGATTAATCCATAAAGTCCCATCCGGTCCAGATATCGACCGGAGTCAGGCACATCCCCTTTGATTTCAGTATTTTCTTTGCCAACTTGAATTGCCAGTGCGGCAGCCAAAACAAGGTTGGCAGGATGGACAGTGACCCACTTGTCGTGTGTTGTTATTTCCAACCTATCAGGATGCGACAAATCGAGCGATTCTGTAAAGCTTTTGAAATTACGCAAATAACCTTGATTTGATAGAAATATTTTCATATACCTATCTTACCCGTAGAGTGCTTTCTTGTCAATAAGCACTCTACTGGGTATTTTACTGCATTTTAGGCTATGGTTAATGTTAATAATAAAAAATGAGGCTCAAATAAGCCTTATTCTTCTAATTGATTCGAGACGGATTATAAATAAGCGAAGGAATGGCCAGCCCCGTCCGGCAGTTAAATTTTTCAGTTCAATTTGATCCTGACGATCTCGGGCGTGTTCCCGGTGCGCATCGGGGGTCCCCAGGTGCCGGTTCCGTTGGTAGTATATATCGAATAGTCGCCTTCGGTGTTCAGGCCGTAATAGTATTTTCCATAGATCATTTCGGCGATGAAACCGAAGGGGAACAGCTGTCCTTTATGGGTGTGTCCCGAAAGCTGGAGATTCACTCCGAAATCCTTGAACTGACTGATATCGCTCGGAGCATGATAGAGAAGAACGGTCGGCAGCCCTTTTTGGAAATTTTCCATGGAGGCGAATGCTTTCGGGATATCCTTCTTTCCTTCGCGTTCCGGATAGCTGAGCCCTATGATCTGAAGCCCGCCGACATTCTCGGTCTCATCGTTCAGTATCCTTATATTAGGCGTTTCACCGAGCGTTTCGAAGGTCCTTTTGACTCCGAGATATGTCTCATGGTTTCCGGTGATGAAGAATGTGCCATAGCGCGGTTTCAGGTCTGAAAGAGGCAAAGTCAGGTGTTCCAGGTTGCCGTCCATCCCGTCGAAAAGATCGCCGGTGATGACCACCAGATCCGGCTTGAGCCCATTCACTTCCTTCACGACTTTTTCCAGGAATGCTTTCCGATAGATATGGCCCAGGTGGACATCGGAAAGCTGGACGATAGTCTTCCCTTTCCAATTTTCCGGGAGATTATTGATTGTCACGGAGATATCCTTCACCCGCGGATGGAAAGCGTTATATATCCCGTATGCCGCATAGCAAGCGGACATGAAAAGCAACAGGGCGAAGAGGCGGCCGATCGGGAGGGATAATCCGAAAAAATCGCTGGCATGGAAAAAGATCCAGCCGAGCAGCATGGCCAGGAGGAAGTTTATGAGCAGTCCGACCCATGTTCCGGACGCGATATATATCGCCCGGCTCAACGGTGTGTCGATGAAATGAGTGACGAAAGACGACACGACGAAACTTGCAGCCAGGACTCCGAGCGCCGTGCCGATGATTATCCTTGCCAGCGGGCTTTGGATCGCGAACAGCTTTATCAGGGAGAAATACAGCAGGAAATGCGCGCCGAAAAACGAGGCGAGGATAAGTATCAGGAATAGGATCATTTTTGTTGCCATATTAGTTGTGTCTTATGGGATATATCCAATCATAGCATCTCGGAGCCATAAAAAAATCCCTCCCGCTAAGCGGGAGGGATTTTTCTCAAAAAGACAGTATTAGTATCTTCTTCCTCCGCGATCGTTGTTGTCCCTTCTTCCGAATCCGCCAGTCCTAGGACGTTCCTCCATCGGGCGAGCTTCATTGACAGTCAGGCTTCTTCCTTCGAGCTCTTTTCCATTGAACATTTCAATAGCTTTCTGAGCTTCTTCGTCGGAAGACATTTCAACGAATCCGAATCCTTTGGATCTTCCAGTCATCTTGTCGATGATGATAGCAGCTGATTCGACTGAACCGGCTTCCTGGAAAGTGCTCTTCAGGGTATCTTCGGAAGTATTGTAGGAGAGTCCTCCTACATACAGTTTCTTTGCCATATTTTTCCTTGCATAAATTAATCGAGTAAGCCGACCTCTCTTATCTCTTTTTTCTTGTTGCATATCTCTACGCAAGGAAAGGAAAACAAGAAACTTACTTTTCAGCTAATCCTACACCATTTTCCAAAAAAAGTCAAGAGCTGGATCTGGCGGCGCTTTCGCCGGCGGCTCGTCCGGTCGACCAGGCGATCTGGAGGTTGTATCCGCCAGTCGGCCCGTCAAGGTCGAGAATCTCTCCCGTCAGGAAGAGATTCGGGACTATTTTCGACCTCATGGTCCTGGGATCGACCTCTTTGAGGCTGACTCCGCCTCCGGTGACCATGGCGGAATCGAATCCCATGACGCCCTCGATGTTCAATCGGAAACCTTTCAAGAGATTCGTTATCCTGCGCCTCTCTTCTTTCGTGACCAGGTTTATCTTCTTATCCGGGTCTATCTGGAGAAGGCCGGGAACGACAGCTGCCAGTTTGTCGGGCATGAAATCGGCGATATGGTTCTTGAGATCCTTATTGGAATTGTCCCTGAAGCCGTCTTGGATCATCTTGTCCAATTCGTCATGCGTCTCATCCGGATGCGTGTCTATTTCAACGGAAGTTTTCCCTTCTCTCAGGATTTCTCCGATAGCTTTGCTCATATTGAGAATCATAGGACCGCTCAGCCCGAAGTGGGTGAAGATCATCTCGCCGCGCTTTTCCAGTTTCTTGTTCCCATCCTGCATTATCCTTACTGAGACGTCATTGAAGCTCAACCCCTGAAGGCTCTGGGTGACGTCGCCTTTTATCCGTATGGGCGAGAGAGCGGGTGCGGGCGGAATGACAGTATGCCCCATGTCCTTGGCCCAGAAATATCCGGCACCGGTCGAGCCTGTCGCGGGATATGACTTTCCTCCTGTCGAAAGGATGAAATTGCTTGCCAGGATATTCCTGTCTTCCAATCTGACGCTTTCGATCAGGCTGTCTTTCAGATCAAATCCCAGGACTTCTTTTCCGGTGATGATTTCAACGCCGTTCCTTCTGAGATATATGGTCAGCGCGTCGATGACATCGCTGGCTCTGCCGGAAGAAGCGAATACCTTGCCGTTTTCCTCGACTCTCGTCTTGACTTTCAGCTCAGCCAGAAAATCGATGACTTCTTGGGGCCCGAACGAATAGAGGGACGAAAAAAGGAATTTGCCGTTCCTGCCCAGCTTTTCTGCCAGGTTTTCCGTGTGGAGGCTTATGTTGGTGATATTGCAGCGTCCGCCGCCGGTCATGAGCAGCTTTTTGCCGAGGAATATGTTCTTTTCGATCAGGACGACTTTGGCTCCAAGCTCCGCGGCGCGACCGGCTGCCATCATGCCGCTGGCTCCGCCGCCGATGACAGCGATGTCGAATTTCTGCTGGTTCATAGATATGCGATTAAGTTACCTCGTATTAAAGCATGGGGATGAGGATTAGTCCATAGGGGCGGTCTTTACAAATAACAATAGGGGGATATAATTATCCAGGTGAGCTAGGGCAAGTCCCGGTTCATTTTATTTTGTTTTTAATCAGAACGGTTATGGAAAAAAAGAAAAAGGAAACGGAAACGGAAGAAGTGAAGCTGAAAGTCAAAAAATCATCAGCCGGCCTCGGGCTTTTCGCTGATGCGCCGATCGGGAAAGGACAATTCGTTATTGAATATACTGGAGAGCTCATCGCTAACGCCGAAGCCGACAGGCGCGGTGGGAAATATCTCTTCAATATCAACTCCAAATGGACGGTGGACGGCAAGGGCCGCGACAACACCGCGCGCTATATCAATCACTCCTGCAAACCGAACTGCGAAGTGGAAACCAAAGGCAACAGGATCTTCATCTGTGCCATAAAGGATATCCCGGCAGGCGAGGAGCTCAGCTATGACTATGGCGAGGAATATTTCGACGAGCTCATAAAACCTGCTGGCTGCCGCTGCGCGGGATGCAGGCATTGACAAAACCGTTTTGGCGTGCTAGCATAGCCTTTTATGTTAATACTTCTTCTTTCGGGTCTCGAGTATATGAACATAAAAGCTTAATCATTATGTTCAATACTCAATGTATAAAAAGAACAGCAACGGGCGTCCTTCGCGTCCGGCAAGCGCCTTTAGAGGCGGACGGAGGAATAATAGCGGCGGGGGACGGAAATCCTTCGGTGCAGTCATCGATGTCAATAAGTTCATCAACAAGGCGGTTGTTACCGAGCCTGAGGATGAATATGTGCCTAAGCACAAGTTCAATGACTTCAATATAAAAGACGTCATCAAGCGGACCATCGCCAGCCGCGGATATATCGATCCGACTCCGATTCAGGACCAGATCATCCCGGAAATCCTGGCCGGGCGCGACGTCATCGGGCTCGCTGACACAGGAACCGGAAAGACAGCCGCTTTCCTCATTCCGATAATCAACAAGATATTGGAAAACGGTAGGGCTAAGGCTATCATCATAACGCCTACTCGTGAGTTGGCGACGCAGATCCAGGACGAATTCGTGGAACTCGCAAGAGGACTCAATATCTATTCCATATCCTTGGTCGGGGGAGTGAATATCCAGCGCCAGATCAACCAGCTTCGCTCAAGGCATAATGTCATTATCGGAACACCGGGACGCCTCAAGGACCTCATATCCAGAAAAGCTCTCAATCTTTCCGATTTCGGCAATGTGGTCCTGGATGAAGCGGACAGGATGCTCGATATGGGTTTTATCAACGACGTGAAAGCCTTGCTTTCGATGCTTTCCAAGAACAGGCAGACGATGCTTTTCTCAGCGACGCTTTCTCCGGAAATAAAGAATCTGGTGAATACTTTCTTGACCGATCCGGTGAACGTCTCGATCAAGAGCCGCGAAACATCGAAGAATGTCGATCAGGACGTGGTGAGGATCGCTCACGGAGAAGACAAGATTGAAGTGCTGCATGATCTTCTTTCGCAAGTCGATTTCCAGAAGGTCATCATATTCACCCGCACCAAGCACGGCGCTGAAAAACTTTCCAAAAAACTGGTTGAAAAGGGATTCAAATCAGAATCGATCCATGGCAACAAGACCCAGGTCAAGAGGCAGAAGGCCTTGGATATGTTCAAGGACGACTATATCGAAATTCTGGTGGCGACCGATGTCGCTGCCCGCGGAATCGATGTGCCTAATGTCAGCCATGTCATCAACTTCGATGTCCCGGCGACATACGACGACTATATCCACCGCATCGGCAGGACAGGACGCGCCAACAACAAGGGGATAGCTCTCACTTTCATCGGGTAGCCGATATATATGAAAAGGCGGCCGGACTTTTGTCCGCGCCGCCTTTTAGATTTGTTCATCGTCTAGGGCATTTCTCAATGCCTCGACATATTGCTTCCAGTGGCTCCGTAGCGATTCTACGGAGTTGCCATCAGCGGGGAATCTCCGTTCGAACTCTTTTTTACTGGCGTAATCATTGAAATATATAAGTGCCAGCAGTGAGTTGCCGGGATCTTTTTCCCTGAGCTCCTCAGCCAGTTTGATGGCGGTTTCCACCAGCCAGGCGGTAGTCTCCCCCGTTGCTGTCTGTTGGATCAGGTAGTCTATCTCCATTGCCATTGGGAACCCCTCTGTTTTTCTAAAGAGTTGCTTTTAGGTAGGACTACCTATTCCTCCAAGTCCAGAATCTGATCGATCCTGACCTGATCCACGAATTCCGGGACATGGCTCACGAGGATCATGGCGCCTTCATATTGATCGAGCGCCTTGGCAATCACGGGCAAATGGCGGAAATTGATGTGGTTGGTCGGCTCATCGAGGATGAGCAGTCCCGGTTCCGAAAGAACCAGCTGCGCGAAGGCGACCAATCCCTTCTGTCCTTCCGAAAGGTTTCCTATTTTTGTCGATATGATTTCTTTGGTGAGCAGGAATCCGGCTGCGACGGATCTGAGCTTCTCTTCGTCATCTCCCTTCATTGCTTTCCTAAGCGATTCATATACTGTGTCTTCGAAATCCAATGTTGAGAAATCCTGGCGATAATATCCTATTTTCACTCCTTCAGCCACTTCGGAACCCTCCGCTTTTCCGGTTGCCAATGATTCGATGAGGGTGCTCTTGCCGATCCCGTTCGGTCCCTTGATAAGCAGATGCTCTTTTTTCCTGAGAACGACTTTCCTTTCTTTTTTCACGAGCTCATGGCTCTGCATGATAGAAAATGAAGAGATAGTGAGAATCGGTCCGACAAGGTCGGGTTGCGACGGGATTTCGAAATCGCGGATCGCTTTGTCTTCACGGCGCACGTCAACCTTGGATGCTTCCATTTCTTCCGCTTTGGTTCTCATCTTTCTTGCCACCAGCCTCATCTTGCCACCTTTATTGGCGAAGAAGTTGGCCTTTTCTTTGTTGGCGATAATCTCCTTTTCATATTGGGCGTTCTTGCGCCTTTCCTTTTCGATCTGGGCAGCAATTTCTTCGACCACGGTATAGTAGTCGCCGACATACTGGTCGGTCTTGTGGGTGAAGACATCCAGATAGATGACACCATCTGTGAAGGCGTTCAGGAAATCGGCGTCATGGGAAATGACGATGGCGGTCTTGTCATACATCATCAGGAATCCGGTGAGGTGTTCGATGCCAGCCTTGTCCAGATTATTGGTCGGTTCGTCGAGAATGAGGATATCCGGATCCTGGATGAGCGCGGAGGCGAGGAGCAGCCTAGCCTGCTGTCCACCGGAAAAAGTCTTTATGATCTTGTCATGCGGAGCTTTCAAATTCACTATCTCAAGAACGTCATCTATTTTCGGATCGATGTTATATATTTTTTCGGAAAAGCATTTCTCGAAGAATTCCTTGACAGTGATCTCCATATCCTCGCGGGGAATGACCTGCTTGGCATAGGCGATTTTCAATTTAGGATCAACGAAGATGGACCCGCTTCCGGGTTTCATCTCTCCGGTTATCATATTGAGGATAGTGCTTTTCCCGGCGCCGTTCTGACCCATGAGGGTGATCCTGGTCCCTTTCCTGATGGCGAAAGACGCCTCATCCAGGATGGGCTTTTCTCGGGAATATTCAAAAGAGACATTATTGAACCTGATTACTACGTCGTCGTTTGCCATATGATTGGTGTGAATATAACAAAACCTATCTTAACCTATATTTTCGAATTTGGGAAGAGGGGAAAGGTTTGAGACTGAATCATTTGACAAAAACACTAAAAAGTGCTATACTGCCATGCTATAGATAATCAGTAATTTCAAATATCATGTTGGACAAGGAAATCGACGATTTGAAAGATGAGATCATAAAGAGCTATGTCGATGATGATCTTCAGGCTACAATCGTATTTCTTGGCTGGCTGGCGGACAAGATCGTCAATTCCACCAGGAACGTCGACGCGCAGGCCAATATCGTCATGGGTCTTTCGACTGGTATTTTCGTCTTGGCAGTCAATGAGATATCCTCTTCAGATAGGTTTTATTTCACATTGATGTTTGCTGCCGCATTTTCGGCGGTGAGCGCCGTTATCGCGCTTCTGGCAATCCGTCCGCTTTCTGTAATGCTCAAGAACGGGCATGAGGAAAGCATGTTCTTCACCCGCAAGATTTCCAGCTTCCCATCGGCGAAGAAATACTCGGAAGAGCTCATCAAGATACTCAAGACCGATGACGAGATCTTCTATCAGTACGGGATGGAGATCTATAACCTGTCCAAATATTACTATCGTCCGAAACGCAATCTCTATGCCATCGCGAGGAATATCTTTCTTTTGGGGGCGGTCGTGAGCATAATATCCATCTTCATAGAGCTTCATCTCTAGGTTTGTCCTTTCGGGCGCAATAGCAAAAAATCACGGCGAATGGGCCGTGATTTTTTGCTATTGCCTGCTGACTGAAATCATCGCCTTTTTCAAATCGCCAACGGGAATAGCGGGAATGTCGGGACCGCTCGGATATTCCCAGATAGCATCGAAAAGAACGCGCTCTTTGTATCGGTATCCTGCTCCGTTCCTGGTTCCAGGGTCGTTGGTGGCGAATTCTTTCGCAGCTGCGTCGTATCCGGTTATGACCAGCATGTGAGCGATCGGGCCTGGCGCGGTATAGTTCGGGTTGTGAAGCGCTTGCCCGAAGGCGGGGACGATGACCAGATTCCCTTGGCTGAGCGAATATTTCATGTCCGAGAGCGTGATGCCTTCTTTTGCGAAAGCCGGTTCATGCCTGAAATATTCCCTGAAGATCTTTTGCATCTTGGAAACGTCCGTGTCGGCGTTATATCCGAAAGATTTGTTTTCAAAATCGACGATATCCTCTATCCGAGTTTTCGCGTCAGCGGGCGTGATGGTTTTTTCTCCGTGGATCCAGCCCATTGCCATCACGATCGAGGCTTCTTCGCAGGCATTCTGGAAAATAGGATCGCTCCAATTCGCAAAAGGTGCCTGGACGATGAAAGGAACATCCAGTTTGATCGTGCTGGATACTGAACTTGAAGATACGCTGGATGACTGACCGGACGGGCTGTCGAAAGAGGCGGAAGCGCTTTGTTTTTCAGCCCTTATTGAAGCTGAGGATGGCTCCGGAATATCGCTAGCTGACTGGCTTATGGCATCCTGTTTGTCCTGGCGCATGGCAAAAAGATATCCAGCGGAAAGGATGGCTATCCCGGTCGTTATCAATAGAAGTTTCCTTTTCATCAGCTGTTCTTGATGGCGTAATTATAGCTATGAAAATCAAAAACCCAAAATCATAATTTCAAACCAAATCAAAAACCCAAAAAGCTTGGATCTGGAATATTGCAGCATTAGGATTTCGGGCTTGATTTTGGTTTTGGATTTTGAAGTTCGGTTTTTCTAGACTATTTGATCGACACCACTTCGATATCGAAGACGAGGGTCGCGTTCGGAGGAATGACTCCGCCGGCTCCGGCTGCCCCGTATCCCATGTCCGACGGGATGGTGAGGGTTCTTTTTTCCCCGACTTTGGCTCCGAGAAGGCCCTGATCCCAGCCTTTGATGACCTGCCCGGCTCCGACTGTGAAAGCGAAGGGCTCATTGTTGCGTTTCGACGTTGAATCAAACACGGTTCCATCGGTCAGTTTCCCGGTATACTGCACGGAAACGGTGTCTCCGGCTTTCACCTCGCGGTCTCCGGTTCCCGGCTGGGTGGTCTTGATTTCGAGTTCCATAATTTTTTTTGTTGAATTATTAGCGTTGTTATTGGAATCAGCGTTGGCATCGCCTTGCGGCAGCGGCTGAATATCCGCCTTTTGGTCGCTTAGCGACTGAGGCTGGGTCTGCGGCTGAGAAGGCGCTTTTACTGTGTCCTGTTGGTCCGAGCAGCCTGTCAGAATGGATATTCCCAAGGCCAACGTTGCGAGAGCAATATATTTTTTCATATTTTGCATCTAGTTATTACAAGATACAGTTTAGCATAAAATACTGTTGTTCCTAATGCAGCCTATTTTCCAAGTATCTTGAACATTTCTGGGTCGGTTTCCCCGTCGATCTTGAAGATGCTTATTCCGCCAAGGCCGATTTTCTTGGCGATATCGATCTTGCCGCTTATCGAATCCGCATCTTCGAAGGTCACGACATGTTCGCCGTCAGCGGTTCTGTATGTGAACGAAAGCTCTCCTCCTTCGGTTCTTACCGGAGTCGCACTGGCTGCCTTTGCCTCTTGGATAGCTTGCGGATAAGTGACGCTTCGCACCCGTTCATAATGATGACCGTTATCGGTTTTCGTGACTTGGAACTCCCAGCCGTATGTCGGGATGCCGAGCGATAGTTTTTCTGCCGGGATATATTTCAGAAAATATCCCGCAACCTCTTCAACCCATCTGTTATCGGCATTAGGGGCTTCCGGTGTTCCGCCCGGGATGTCGAACTTATTGGAGCGATAGACTTGGAAAACCTGATCATAGGCCATGATCCGGACAGTGTCGCAATAATCATTGAGGGCTTTCGGGTCATTGGCGAAGCTCATGGCGCGGATTCCGGTGAATCCGTCCGGCACCGCGTCCTGAGTGCGCGCTTCCACGGTGCAGTTCAGGGTCTTGTTTTCCGTCTGGAGTTTTTCATGAAGCTTCTGGAGGAACGAGCTGAAGCCGTCCTTGTCGGCGATGTCTTTGCCTTCGTAATCAATGTCCGCTCCGGGGAAATCATATTTTTGAAGCATGGCATTGATAGTTTCGACGTGCTTTTCAAGAAGCGCCTGATCGGAGAATATCTTATGCATCGCTTCGGCATCTCCCCAGAGGATCGTCGGAACTACCCTGACATTTTCCTGTCTGGCTTTTTTGAAAAGTTCCGGCCAAGGGGATTTTCCGATTCCAGCCTTATCAATCAATCTTCCCGAACCATCGACTCCGAACGCGAAGGGGTTTATTTCCGAGAACAATTGCAAACCGCTATCCAGCGATGCCGCGCCTGCATCCTTTGCCCAATATGGGATCCAGCCAGAGACGGAAAACGGAATAACCTCGTTTTTCTCTGCCAGATTGCCATTTTCTTTCTCTTGATCAGCCTGAGCGCTTGGATCATTGCTGTCTGTTCCGATCAGCTGAATAGTCCTGTTTCTTCCGAAAAATACCAAACCAGCCGCTAGGAGAATAGCGATAAAGAGCAGCATTGATATTGAAAGAAGTGGCTTTCTCGTCATAGTTGCCATTGATTACGGTTGTATCTGCCTATCATTATAGTCTATAATATGATATATAAGAAAGCGCCGCGGCTATTTTTGAAAAATATGGACAAAAAAACTATAATGCATCTTTTCGAGGACAATGAGCTCAATATCAGCGTGCTCTATGCTCTCTATGCCAAGCATATCCCCGGCAAGCAATCGTTTTGGGATGGTATATCCAAAGAGGAAATCGCTCACGCCAGTGAAGTGAGGAAAGCAGCGGAGGAGATGGGCGGATGGGATATCATAGGGGAAAACAAATTCACTCGCGGAGTCGTCAAGAACGTCATGGATTTCGTGATGGAAGAGATCAAGAAAGCCCAAAAAGGAAACATTTCGCATTCCGAGGCGCTCCGGACGGCTCTTCGCATCGAGCGTTCCATGTTGGAAAAGAAATGCTTCGACATATTCATCCCGGCCAACGTGACGATAAAGAAAATGCTTGATCGGCTGAACGGGGACACGGAACGTCATGTCGCGATGCTTTTGAATGAAATGAAGAAAAGCAAGCTGACACTTGAAAAATAGCGGTTGGCGAGAGGATGCTTGCCGCTAGGTTCTGGCATAAGGCTTTCTGTTCTTATCTTTGCAATATCCATAAAACAGTAGACATCTTCTCAACATTCCCTTGTTAATGCTTTAGGGCGTGCTACAATATTCTCATGGAAACAATTATGAAAGCCGATATATTCTTTTTCATTTCTTCGATCGCATCGATCGTTTTGACGCTGCTTCTTTCACTGGCTCTTTTCTATTTCATCAAAGCCGGAAGGAACCTGTATATAATAACCGAGAAGCTGCATGAGCATTTCAAGGATTCGGAAGAATTCGTTCTCGATCTGAGGGAGCGGCTTGAAAGAAATCTTCTTTTCCGCATGTTTTTCCCTTCGATGAAACCGAGAAGGCGCGAGAAGAAAACAAGGAAAAGGAACGACGAAGAATAATTTTTTAAATAAAAAAAATGGAAAAGAAAACTGTGAAAAAGAAAACCGGCGGATCCGATGTCGCTAAGTTCGCCGTGATCGGAGCGAGCCTTGCCGGGCTTGCGGCATCCGCCTATTTCCTCTTCGGACCGAAGGGGAAAAAGCACAGGCAGCAGGCGAAGGCTTGGGCGATCAAGATGAAGGGCGAAGTCATCGAGAAGCTCGAGAAGGCGCGCGAAATCACTGAGCCCGTATATCTTGAAATCATAGACACGGTGGCTGGCGAATACAAGAAAGGCAAGAAGGCCAGCCAGTCGGAAATAGAAGAGTTGGCAGCCGATCTCAAGAAACACTGGAAATCGATGAGTAAATTGGCGATGGCAGCCAAGAAGGATATTTCCAAAGATGCCTCCAAGATCGTGAAATCAGTCAAGAAAGCCGCCCGCTAGCTGACATATCTGTCATAAAAAGACTCGCTGTCCTGGCGAGTCTTTTTTTTGTGCTGCAACATGAAGGCGGCTATCCCTGGCTGTCATTTCAAGATGCCAGGAACGTCTTTTATTGAATGGAATATCTTTGCCAATGTCGTAATGGCTATGGCTGCGATGACCGAAGCTCCGATAGCCGAGCCTATGCCGATGAAAATTCCGCGTAGGAAGTTCTTGCGCAATGAATTGGAACTCCCGATCTGCTTTTCCAAATCGGAGATGCTTTTTATTAATTCTTGATATTCATCAGTCATGACGTTTTTTTGTTGATTCAATAGGATGTTCGTACGCATCCATTATATCAGGGCTGGTTATGTTTGTCATGATACGCTGCCGAAACGATCAATTGGCAATGATTCCAATCATCAGCTCGCTCTTTCTCCGTGCATCAGCATATCTACCGCGTGCTGCATGGAACCGGCATTGGTAACATGCCCGGCATTGACGAAGAATATGCAGTCGGCATTCTCGATGGTGTTGAGGCGATGGGCGATGATGACCTTGGTAGTCTTTTGCGGCAGCTTGCCGATGATCTCTTCGAGCAGCTGTTCCGTGACGGTATCGATATTGGCAGTCGCTTCATCCAGTATGAGGATATCCGGATTCCTGAGAACGGCTCTTATGAAAGCGATGATCTGCTTCTGCCCGAGGCTCATCGAGTCGCCGCTTGAAGCGACGCGGGTATCCAACCCTTCGGGGAAACGGGACATCAGTTTCATGAGGCCTGATGCCTTGATGGCCTCGTCGATCTCGTCGCTTCCGGATCCGGCATAATCATCATTGCCATAAAGAATATTCTCCCGAACGGTCCCGTTGAACAGGAAGGGATCCTGCAGGATGAATCCGATTTTCTTGGCCCGTTCGCGTGATTCGTATGAGCGGATATCCCTTCCTTCCAGGAATACTGTTCCCTCGGAAGGGTCATAGAGCCGTGCCATAAGGGACGCGGTAGTAGTTTTTCCGCCACCGGTCGGTCCGACAAGGGCATATGTCTTTCCTTTTTCAAGCGACAGGCTGATGTTTTCCAAAACGCCTTTCCCTCCTTCATAGCGGAACGATACGTTCTTGAATTCCAACACGAAAGGCGATTCCGGATGCTGTCCGTCTGATTCTTCTCTTGGTATGGTTTCCATGTCCGGCTTGATATTGAGCACTTCCGAGATACGGTCAAGCCCGGCCAGCGCCAGCTGGAGCGAAGGCCAGACAGAAGCGAGCTGACGGAGGGGAGTATAGAAATTGTTGACATAGAGCAGGAACCCGATGAGCAATCCGACGGTGAAATCGCCGTGCTCGATAAGCCGGATGCCATAAGCCAGTACGGACAGCTGCGCCAAGGCCGAAACCAGGAGATATATCGGATTGAAGACATTGCCTGCTATTCCGGAAGAAACGGAAGCGGAATAGTTCTTCTCGTTGGCTTCCTTGAAGCGTTCCCTGAAATAGTCGAGACGGTTGAAAGCCACGATCACCTTGAAATTGGCGATGCTTTCCTGTATTTCTCCGCTCATGCCTCCGAGTGCCCGCAGGCTTTTCAAATTGGCGCGTTTGACCCACGGCGAAAGAAGCCGGGTCACTATCATGGCTGCTGCTGCCGGAATCAGTGCCATGATTCCGAGTTTCGGATTTATGATGACGATGAATATCGCTGTGCCGGCCATCAGGACGATGCTGCTTACGAATTGCATGAGCGCTTGCGAGAAGAACTGGTTCAGCTTGTCGGTGTCATTGTTGATGCGCGATATCAGGTCGCCGGATTTGTTCTGATTGAAGAAGGCGACCGGAAGCTCCTGCAGTTTGGCGAATATCTTGTTGCGCAGGTTGAAAAGCAGCCTTCTTCCCATGCCTCCCATGGTTATTATCTGTAGATAGTTGGCAATGAGCCCGATGATGAAGATGATGGCAAGGAGTCCGGAAAAGGAAAGCACCCCGTGGAAGTCGTGGCCGGCAATGTATGTATCTACGATGCGGGCGATGATGATCGGCGAGATGAGCGAGGTAGCTGAATTGGCCAGCGCGGCGGTCATTGAGACCGCTAATGTCCGCTTCTCTTCCGCCATCAAAGGCACAAGGCGCCGCCAAGCCGTCTTGATCACGCCTTTCCTTTTCTCTTTTTCAATGTCGGTTTTGGTAAGTGAATAATCCATATTATTTTTCTTGGCTTGATTCGTATTCGCTGGTGCTGCGCTGTGATTGGAATATCTGGACGTATTCCGGGGATGACTGCATCAGCTCGTCATGGGTTCCCTTGGTCAGCAGCTCTCCTTCCATAAGAAGGATGATCTGATCATAGTGTTCGATGGATGAAATCTTCTGAGTGACCGAAACGAGGGTGATGTCCGGATAGTTCCTGGCGATATTCTCAAGTATTTTTTTCTCCGTGCTGCTGTCGACGCGCGCGGTGAAATCGTCCAAAAGGAGGATTTTCGGATCAAGCGCTAGGGCGCGAGCGAGCATGATGCGCTGCTTCTGTCCTCCCGACAGGCTGGTTCCGCGTTCCGAGGCCATGGTTTTCAATTTCTTAGGCAGTGATTCGACATAGTCTTTCAGCTCGGCGGTTTCTATGGCTTTTTCGATATTTTCCTTTCTGATGCTGCTGCTGAAGGCGATATTCTCCTTGAGGCTCAGATTGAAAATGACACTGTCTTGGAAAACGAATCCGATCCGGCTGTGCAGGCTTTCCTTGTCGTATTCATCCAGCCTTTTGCCATCGAAAAGTATTTCTCCCGATGAGGGTTCCGTTAGGCCGATTATCGAATAGAGGAGCTGGGTTTTTCCGGCCGCTGTCGGTCCTATGATGGCTGTCCTGCTTCCGCGCGGCACCGACAGGGAAACATTCCTGAGTGCTGATTTTCCGGCGAAGCTTATCGACAGATCCCTGACTTCTATGTTCCCGCTGATGGCGGCTTTCAGTTTCCCGCTTTTCTTCTTGAGGGGAGCATCCAGGACTAGCAGGATGCGCTCATAGGAAGCCTGGGCCTGAGCGACAAGATTGCTGACGAATCCCAGGATGATTATCGGGAAGATGAGGATGGCCAGATAGCTGTTGAAGGCCGTGAAACTGCCAAGCGTCATGTCTCCTTGAATGACAAAATGGCCTCCCAGGATGATTATGACGAGCGTCGCGACATTGGTGAAGAAGTTTATGACCGGAATCAGGCTTGAAAACAGCTTCAGTATCTCAAAGCTGATATCCCTTGCCTGGGTGTTCGCGGCAAGGAATTTGCTGCTCTCATGCTTTTGCGAATCAAGCAATCTGACCAGCGCCGCTCCCAGGATGCTTTCGCTGATAACCTTATTGAGCCAATCTATGGATTCCTGCACCCGCAGGAACAGTTTGCGCACTTTCCTGAATACGAAAAAGAAAGTCAGTCCGATGACGGGCATGACGGAGAGCACTGCCAATGCTAGTTTCCAGTCAGTGAGGATGAGCAGCACCGATACTCCTATGATCAGGAACACGGATGAGATGATCGACGGCACCGCCATCGAAACGAAAGTCTTGATGGCATCGACATCCGAAGTCAGGTTGGTGAGGAGCTTGGCAGGCGTGGCGGTCTCGATATATGAATAGGGCTGAACCGATATCTTGGCTGCGATGTTGCTGCGCATGTCGCGCGCGACCCGCTCCGAGGCGATGACTTGCGCGACATTCTGCAAGTATGTGAAAACGAAAATGAGCACCGCGATAACGGAAAATTCCACAACCAGCTTCTCGATGGAAAAAGACCCGATGGAATAGTCATCGATAGCGCCAGCTATTATCTTCGGAACGGAGATGGATAGGGCGTTGGCGGCTATGGTGAGGAATATGAGAAGCGCGATGATTCCGGAATAGTCCTTCAGCAAGCCGAAAAGGCTTTTGGAGGGGGTTCCAATGACAGGATTATTGTTTTTTGATTTTTTATCTTTACGCATAGGAATCTATTTTACCATTTTTTGTGACCCATATGAATGCGATGCTTATTTAGCTAGGATCATATTGAACAGATAGCCTGTGAAAATTATCCCGGCGCCGACTATTCCGGCAAAGATAAGGATAAGTTTCGACTTCATGACCTTTTTCAAGATCATGAATTCCGGAAGCGACAGCGCTGTTATAGCCATCATGAAGGCCAAGGCGGTTCCCATAGCTACGCCCTTTTCGGTGAGCGCGCTGACAAGCGGGATTACGCCTGCCGCATTGGAATAAAGGGGGACACCTATAAGGACTGCCACCGGCACTGCATACCATTTGTCACTCCCGGCATATTGAGCCAAGAAGTCAGTCGGCACATAGCCGTGGATCCACGCGCCCAGGCCGACGCCGACTGCCACATACAGCCAAACCTTCCTTATGATGTTGGAAGCATAAGATTCGGCATATCTGATCCTTCCTTTCCAGTTCGGTTCCGGGAGATTGCGATCCGTCGCGTTTCCACTAAGAGCGAATTCTTTCACTAGCGACCTGACATTCATTTCTTCGATGATTATACCCGAAAATATGGCGATCAGGAGACCGCTTATGATATATATCAAAGCTATTTTCCAGCCGAACATTCCCAAAAGCAGCACGAGAGCCACTTCATTAATCATGGGCGAGGCGACCAAAAAAGAAAAAGTAGTCCCAAGCGGCACGCCAGCCTGCACGAAGCCCATGAATAATGGCACTGCCGAACAGGAGCAAAAGGGAGTGATAATACCCAAAAGTGAAGCCAATATGTTGCCGACATATTTTTTCTCATGCGACAGAATATCTCTGATCCGTTCCTTGGGCAAAAACGATCTTATGATCGAGACTGCAAAGATTATCACGAACAGAAGCAGAAAGATCTTAGTCGTGTCGAAAATGAAGAAGTTGACCGCGCCGGCCAAGAGCGTTCCTTGGGCAATACTGAACACAGAATAAGTCAGCCAGTCAGCAAGAAGCTGGATGGGATAGAAGATGTCCATAAATCTGTTATCTTATTATTTTATTGAGTATTTTCTTGCAGTCCCTGATGGCTTTCCTGTCCAGGCTGTAGCGGATGAATTTGCCTTCCCTGGTTTCAAGCAAAAGACCGTTATTCTTCAGCTGTTTCAGGTGATGGGAAGCCAATTTGTCCGATATGCCCACTTCGGAAAAGATCTCGCATACGCATCTCGATCCGCCTTGCAGGACGCAGATTATTTTCAGCCTGTTCGGATCAGAAACAGCGCGAAGAAAGGCATATGCCTTGGCGATATCGGTCGCTTCCCCGGAGCTTTTAGCGCAGCACTCGAATCCCATAATGAATATCATCCTAATTTATATTAGAATGATATGCTTATCCGCGTGGGATGTCAAAGGCGGTTTTCACTCGTGAATCGATCCGATGAATTCCGCTATCTCCTTGTCGGATTTCAATATCACGATTCTCTTTTCATTCTTCACCTCATCCATCCTTTGCAATATCTCCTTCCTGCTCGTCATGCGGAATTTCCAAAGTGTCCATTTCATAAGTTCAAAGGTGACCCTCTCTTCGCACCCTGCAATCAGGTCCGCTCTCTTGTTATCGAACCGGCGCTTCAGGATGCGGTAGAAACAGACAAGAGGGGAGCGATCCAGGAAGATTATAGTGTCGGCTGCCGGAAAGCGGATGTCCATAGTGTTTCGGTAGTTTCCGTCCATAATCCATTCTTCTTTTTTGACCAATCTTCTCACTTTTTCCCTGAATACTTCCCGGTCGGTCCTGGTCCAGTCCGGTTGCCAGTATTCCTGGTCGAGATGAACAAGCTCGATGCCTAGGCGGTCATGGAGCTGTTTTGCGAAAGTGGATTTTCCGGCTCCGCACGAGCCGATGACGAGGATCCGTTTCATATTGGCATTTTTGAAGCTTTATTCATATCAAGTATACAAAAAAATCGCCAGAATAGCGATTTTAGTAAAGGCTCCGAAGTCTGGAAGAAGTTGGAACTTATTTCAAGAATCGCACATTCATATTACCACAGCGTCGGATTTAGTTAATTAACCCCGATCAACTCTAAATGGCTAGAGCTTTTTATATCGACTGCCCCTGCCCATTCCCACCCTTTCAATCAATTTCAAAGTGACCAGGCGGGACAGCGCCTGTTTCAATGTCGCCATAGGGATTGAATCTTTAAGAAGTTTGCTGATTTCGGAAACGCTTAATGTATCTATCTCAAATAGTTGATAAATCGCAAGCTGTTTTTCTGAAAGCAGTTTCTCAGGCTGGTCTTCTTCCATTATCGCCTTGGCTTTTTTGATTTGCTCTAGCAGAGCGTCCAGCAAGAAATTGAGCCAAGGCGTGATGTCCTCCAGCTTTGTCTTATGTTTGGACTGAGTTTTTCTGAGAGCCAAATAATAGTCTATTTTACGTTCTTCAATGATTTCATCCAGGGAAACGTAGGGGACATAGGTATAGCCGGTTTTCAGGAGCAGTAATGTGGTCAATGCTCTTGAAAGTCTGCCGTTTCCATCACGAAAGGGATGGATTGCTAAGAATTCAAAGATGAAATTGGCTATCAGAATGAGCGGGTGCGTTTCTTTCTTCTCCATTTCTCCATTCAGCCAGAAAAGCACATCGTCCATTTCTTTTTTAGTAAGATATGGTTTGGTCGGCTCAAAAATGACAACCTCCGTGCCATCTTCTTTGCGCATAACCACCATATTATCAGATGTTTTGTAATTGCCCTTGTGAGTCTTATCTTTTTCGGAAAAGTTAAGCAAGATCTTGTGGAAATGCAGAATCTGGTCCTCAGTGATTTTGAGGGTTTTCCAATTATCGAAGATTCTTCCCAATAGGTCAGCATAGCCAGCCACCTCTTGGGCATCTCTGCCTTTCGGAGGAGTTGATTTCAAGCCTTGAATGAGTCTGGACACTTCTTCATCGGACATTCTGGAGCCTTCAATGCGCGTAGATGCTCCAGTGCTAGTAATGAGTACACTTCGTTTAAGCCTGCCCAATGTTTGCGGACTAAGGCGTAAACTGCCTTTCCATAGGCCTTTAAACTCATCTATCTGGGTTATCTTTTGGAGTATTTCTTGGCTTATAATAGCCCTTTTTGCAAATCTGTTTTCCATATTGTTATCGTATATATTTAACTATATCCAATTATATACGATTATAGCTGTTAGTCAAGTCTCGAGTTTTATTGATATATATCTTTTAGGAATTATTTTCCTGATTGTTCCAATTCAGCGCCATCGAATTCTTATAAAATAAAAAAGGCAACCTCTTGAGGCGGGTTGCCGAAGCTTCTTGGTAGAAGCAGCCTTTTAAGACACTGTATTTCAGCTACTGGGTTTCAATATGGCTTTTCGCATGTTTTCCTCAACCTGCCTGGCCACGTCATGAGCCAGCTTGTCATGTCCGAGACTCTCTTTGATTTTCGAGATGAGAAAACCGATTGCCCCTGATTCCGTCATAGCGTCTGCTCTGCTGAGCCCAGCTATGTAGAAGTTTACGTTAGTAGGGGCTCGCCCATGAACAAGCTCAATGTCTCGGGTTTCGATTTTTGTCAGATAATACACATCCATATCGATGCCGATCTCGAAGATCGAATATCTTTCAAAGTCGGGATAATGAATTATCAAGTACACCTTCCGCCGATTTTCGGTGTCCAGGTAGCAGCGGCAATGCCTGTTTGGCAGATCCACTTGGAAAATCATCGTCATTTTTTTGATCTTCTCTGTGTCCAATCTTCGATAATCGTCCAATCGTAGTTTCACGGGGAACCTCCTTGAGGCTTTTGGATGGTTATTTTTTCAAGTTACAGTCTGCCATAAAAAAGCAGTTCTTCATGATAGCAGGTATATATATTTATGCAATGTATTGTACAGTTAACAGTAATAGGTAACATTTGGTATGATATGGGGTAACAAAAAATAAGGCGTGTTTAAGCCTTATTTTCACTGGCTCCGAAGTCTGGAAGAAGTCATAACTTTATTGATAACCTGAAGACATAATTTGTATGGCCGATTGACCGATTGCTAATAATTGATTAGTATTAGTGATGATCTTTTAAAACATAATATATGATCATTTTGCGAATTAACCGCTGAAAAAGGAGGCAGATGATGATCCTTACCATTATCGGAGGGGCTTCTGGGGTTGGCAAGACATCGTTGTTAAAGTCACTTGCCGATATTAGGCAAATTAACACTGGTGATTTGTTCAAGCGCGCGATGATCCTGGGCAATCGAGACGATATAAAAAAAGGGGATTGGTCGGTATATGAAGAAGATGTGGCCTCGGATATGGCAAAAATCACCATCGAGTCAATTGGTAGTGGCCAGGATATCATAATCGATACCCACTTTGCTGCCAAAATATTCGGAAAAAGCTACCGGATTGGACTGCGGGAAGAGTATCTGCGTCAATTCGGACAGGCCATATTGAGTCAGGAGTCTATTGCAATAAGGGTCGTTCTGGTATCTACGGATCCATACTTACTGTTAAATAGGCGCAGATTGGATAGTTCCAGAAACAGGGAGCTTGTTCCGTCTGATTGCTACAATGATTTGCGTAGCAATGATATCTACTCGCGGCGCTATTCGCATACACTAAGAATGGAGGCCGGGAAGGTTAATCTGAAGTGCGATATTGAATATCACGTTGTCGATAACGATGATTTCGATTTTGCGCAAAAGCAACTAACGATAATCCTTGGGAGGTGAATCGTGGACTTCTATTGGGCGAAGAACGAGGATGAGGCCAGAATGGAGCAGAATGCACTTGTTGATCTAGTAAAGACTAAGAAAACGGATTTTGACTTTGCTAGGTTCAGCGTCGGACTCGCTATTGGAACGGCTTATGATGAAAACACAAAAACTGCCATTGCCTCTTGCGTGCTTTTCGATAAGCACGGAAAGATGATGGGAGAAATTGCTTCTGCTGAAGTGGAGGTTGATTTTCCCTATGTTCCAGGATTATTGGCATTCAGGGTAGGTCCTGCAATTTGTGTGGCAGTTGATTCCCTGTGTGATAAGGCTGATCTCTTTCTTTTTGATGGGCAAGGCATAGCTCATCCTGGCGGATTCGGACTCGCGTCCCACATAGGCGTGCTTTTTGATAAGCCATCCGTTGGCGTTACGAAGAAATCGCTTTTCGGCAATTACTTCGTGCCATCGGGCAGCGCATATTGCACGCACTTGAGGCATCCTAGAACGAAAGAAACAATAGGCTATTGCGTGTCATCCGAACGTGAACGGGAATCGTTCTTTATGTCGCCTGGACATCAGGTGTCGTTGCCTGAATCCATTGCAATCATTAAAGCAATTGCAGGGGATGGAGAAATGCCATATCCGATCAGATCTGTCCATAAGCATGCCAACAGATTAGCTGACGAATGCTGGAAAAAGCGGATTACGACTGAGGATCGGCGCAGCTGATAATTGAATAAGATGAGATACATATTGGACACCCCTATGCTAGGCTAGGGAGTCGAATTAACCAATATCTATCTCTCCCATGAAAGCCAAAGAAATCGGGTATTACCTCATTGCCGAACTCAAC